>JADJYJ010000006.1 GCA_016719785.1 Candidatus Amarolinea dominans | reverse complement strand
CGTGGGTCGGTCAGAAGACCGGCTTGATCGGTGGTTCGGATAGGCTCTTTATTTACTCCTCAGGTATTGTCTGCAGCTTTAGGATGCGCAACAGCGGCGAGGTCAGCATCGTCGTCACCAGGGCCATCAGCACCATCATGGCAAAGAGGGTTGGGGAAATCACCCCCAACTCCAGCCCGACGTTGAGAACGATCAGTTCCATGAGGCCGCGGGTGTTCATGAGCACGCCCAGCAAGGCGGCCTCGCGCCAGCGCAGGCCCGTCAGGCGGGCGGCCGCGAACGTGCCGCCGAACTTGCCCGCAATGGCGGTCACGATGATGAGGCCGCACAGCAGCCATAGGGCCGGCGCAGAGAGCAGGTCAATCCGGGTGCGCATCCCTGTGAACGCGAAGAAGGCGGGCAGCAGTAAGATGGTGACCACGTGTCGCAACTGCTGGGTGAAGGCGCGGGCCAGGGCGCTGTCATGCGGGACCACCACGCCGAGCAAAAAGGCTCCGAAGATGGCGTGAATGCCGATCGCCTCGGCCGTGAGCGCGGATAGGAGCAAGGCCACAAAGGCCACCGTCATCAGTCCGACCGACGGCGACTCCGTCTCCCAGCGCAGGGCAACCCAGCGTAGCAACGGCCGCGCAACCAGCAATATCAAGGCGATGAAGACCAGCGCGCCGGCTACGACGAGAAGCCCCTGGCCGACCTGGGCCTTGGCCACACCGACGACAAACGCCAACAAACACCAGGCCGTGACATCGCCCACAGCCGCGCAGCTCAGGGCAAGCACCCCCAGATTGGTGCGGGTCATCCCATAGTCGGTCAGGATGCGCGCCAGCACGGGAAAGGCGGTGATGGACATGGCTACGCCGATGAACAGGGCGAAGCTGGTGAACGGCACACTGCGATCTGAAAGCTGAGGATACAACAGCAGCGCCAGCAGCGCGCCCAGTATGAAGGGCACGAGAATGCTGGCGTGCGAGGTCGCGAGGGTGGCGCGGGTGCGATGTTTGAGCCGCGCGGGATTGAGTTCCAGGCCGACGAGGAACATGTATAGAACGACGCCGAGCTGAGCGATCACGCCCAAATAGGGACCGACGGACGGCGGCAAGATCAACGCCGAGAGCTGTGACCCCAGCAGAGAGGGACCGAGCAGGATGCCCGCAACCACCTCGCCGATCACCGCCGGTTGACCCAGGCGCGCAAACAACCGGGCCAGCACTTGCCCCGTGATGATGATGGCTGTGAGCGCCACAAGCACGTGCAGGAAGATATCGGGCGTGGGGGCCGTGACCAAGGACGGCCCTGCATTGCCAGCCAGCGGCGCCACCAGCATTTCACCCTGTCTGCGGATGAGCAGAAAGGCGCCGACGGAGACAACGACCATCAAAACATACCCGATCGCCGCGCGGACAGGCGATTTGGTGCGCAATGCAGTTAGCTTGGCGGAGTCTGATTCCATGGGATGATCATACCGTATGCGCTACTATCTGCCAAGTTGCCCGGCCCGGCGGGGACGCCGCGATTGACTTGACCAAGCGCTTGCCGGTGGTGGACACGGGCGGTCAGTTGGTTGGTCTCGTCGGCCGCGGGGCGATCCTGCAAGCCGTGGCGACAGATTTTCCCGGTGACTGATCTTTCCCATTGGGCCAGCCGACATTTGGCCCTTGTGACACGCAGGCATTGGTGGTATACTCACCCTTGTTGAATGAGATCACATGCGCCCCCGTTTCGGCTTCACCAGCCAATGGAGTCAACTCATGTCTAGCGTTCAGGTGGGTACGACATTTCAACCGGACGAGCGGCCTTACTTCTTTTGGGAATACGAAATTACGGACAGCCAAATTCACGAATTGTTGCGCCAGGGTAGCTCTTTGGACAAAACCTGGTTAATCACTCGCATCCTGGAATACGCGAAATGGGAGGATATCTGGCATTACCTGACACCCGCCGATATTCACCAGCACCTGGCGAATATGCGCTTCCGTCGCCCCGCAGACCGTGAATTATGGACCTATGCTCTGAACAGGTGGTCACAACGTGACTAATAATTGGCTCACGCCGTTACAGGCGGCTTTTCTGAATGGTTTCTTCGCCGCCGAAGCCAGCCAGCGTTTCTTCCTCACTGGAGGGACATCTCTGGCCGCTTTCCATCTACACCATCGCCACAGCGTGGATCTAGACCTATTCACGCTTGATGACCTGGCCCTGTCAGAGACTGACATCTTGATACCGAAGTTAGCGACGGAGTTGGGCTGCCGCATTGGACGCGCGCGGCGCACCGAACACTTCCGGCAATTCTTGTTGGAGCCGGCCCATGACCAAACTTTGCAGATAGACTTGGTGCGAGATTTCGGCCCACAGTATGGCACAGCAAAAAGATTTGGGATTGCAGCCTTTTTACATGGCAGGGGCGTTGCTCGAGGTGCGCAGACTGTCTCGCCTGCCGGTTACTACGCCTCCGTTGGCCCTGGCAGATCTGCAATCTTTCATTGTTGCGTTGGCCGACCGTTTGCTCGATCGGATTCGTCCGCCAGAGGATTTGGGCTAAGAACCGTTGGCCTAACACAGCGTGGCTGCCTGACGAACGAACCCAGGGAGCGCCTGGCAATTTGTCAGAGAAAGCGCGTCGCTCAGCCGATGGCGCGCGCGATGACGAACGCAGCGGCGGCCGCCGCCACTCCACCGATCAGCATGGTTTGGATGGCGCTGCGGATCGGCTTGGCGCCGGTGAAGGCGCCAAGCCGATCCGCAGCGCCAACAGAGTCACCGAGTGAGGAGTTGCATCCCTCTTTGGGGCCAAATCCATGTTATCGGTCTCTTGCACACGCTGTGCAGGTGTGCTAGAATCTGGACATGACTTCCCACGTGCCTCACGATCTGGTTGTTCCTGCCCCACCGGCCGTATTTCGCCGCGCCGCACTGCATCTGCTTGCCGACTTTGCCTGGTCACTGGTGCCCGCCGATGAGCTGGCAGCAGAGGCGGCGCGTCACCTGGGGCATGTCACTGATGTCAGCCTGACGCAGGCGATTACCGCCTGTCAGACGGTCTACTCACGCCTGCTGTTCGGCGCGTGCGCGGGCGAAACGCAGCGCGAGGCCGGCTACCGCGAACTGTTCTTCTACCTGTACAAGTTGGCTTACAACCGGGTGCCGGAGGCCGACGTCGCCGATGTGGTGCAAGAGGCGCTGCGCCTGGTGTATGAAAAACTGGACACCTGCCAGCAGCCGGAAACCTTTCTCAAGTTTGCCTACTTTCGCCTGCGCCATGCCATCAACCGCGTGCGGCCGGCGCGCCTCAGTCGCGTCCAATCGCTGGATCCCTGGTCGGAGGCCGGCGCTGAGGAACCGCCGCCCTACGCCACCCCGCTCTTCATGAGCTTGCCCCAGCCTGAAGAGGCCGCCCTGCACGGCGATGAGGCAGCCTCGGTGCGCGATTGCCTGCAAAAGCTCTGGCGCCAGCAACCGCGCGCGTCCGAGCAACTGAAGGCGCTGATTCTCAAATACTTCGATGAACTGGACGATGTCACGATTGCTGAACGACTCGACACGACCGTGGCCAACGTGCATGTGCTGCGCAGCCGCGCCTTGAAGAAGCTGGAAGTCTGTCTGCGCCGCAGCCTGGAAATGACCGAGGCAGCCGGCCCCACATGACCCCGGCCCGCACTGCAAGAACACAAGCAGTAATTGTTCTTTTTTGTCACAAGTGTCCCATAATCGTCGAATCACTGAAGCGAGTGAGCCTATGAAGTGCCCGATTGATAGCATAGAACTAATGGCCTTCTTGAACAATCCGGCCGGCCAACCGGAACTGGGTATCCATCTGGCCCACTGCCCATCCTGCCGCGATCACCTCCTACGCCTGCATGAGATTGCCTTTCAGCCGCCTGACCGCCTGAGTTGCACTGACGCCGAGCCTGCATTGCTGGCTTGGCTGCAGGACGATGCAGATTCTGCGCTGGCGCCGCGCGCACGCCGTCACCTGGAACACTGCCCGGCCTGCCAGCAAACGGTGCGCGAGATGCGCCTGCTGTCCCAACATGACAACCTGTCCATGCCAACCTATGTGCCGCAGCCCGATTTGACCTTTCTGAGAAAGCCTTTGTCGCCCCTGACCCGCTGGCGTCAGCAGATGAATCACGCGGTGCAGTATGGCTCCTACTGGCTGGTCAATCGCAGCGGCGAGGTCTGGCTGAGCATGAGGCTGGTGATGCAACAGCAGCCGGCGTTCGCCCCGGTTGCGGTCAAGGCCGGCCCGCGGCAGACGTTGCCCCTCTTGCAGGTGACATTGACCCCGCAGCCGGACTTGAACCTGGAGCTGATCGCCTGGCCGGATGGCGCGGGCGACGACAAGGTCAATGTCGAAGTGTTGGTGCGCCGATCGGGTCAGTTTTTGGATGGTTTTGCCGGGACCGCCGTCACCTTGTATGCCCCAGGCGAAGCACGCGAGGCCACCACTGACGAAGAGGGCCGTGTCTGTTTCACCGACATCCCGCGCCACAGCCTGGCCGAAATCGAACTCAGGGCGGCTGGCTGAATCACCCGGAAACGCCGCTGCCGATGAGCACGAAGCCAGCCCAGTAGTAAGGATGGCTCAGGATGTAGCGACGGTTTGACAGCGTAGCACAAGCCTGACGCAAACGCGCCAGTTCGCGGCTGATGAGCGCCGGCGGTAGGCCCTCGGCGGCCAGAACAGCCCGTAGAGCAGAGGCCGTCAGCCCGGCCAGCCTCTGCTGCGCCTGGCGTAACGCAGCCGCCGCGGGGACGCCCTCGGCCAGGGTCGCATAGAAAAACTGCATCAGCAACCGCGTCGAAAGTTCATCTACCGCCCACAGGCTGACCAACGCCGCGGGCGCACCCGCCACCAAGAACGCCCTGACCAGTCCCAACAGCTCATCGCCGCCCAAAACCCCGCTGCGTCCACTTTCGCACGCGCTCAAGGTGACCAATTCGGCTTGCAAGAACGGCGGCCGGTCGAGGAGCGCCGCCGCAGTGAGCACACCGTCGGCCAGGTGCAGGCCAGAATGAAGGGGCGCCTGGGCATCGAAGGTGCCGTGGCACGAGAGATGGATCAGCGAAGCCGTCGCCGCCTCGCGCAGGAGGGCTTCTTGGGTTGCTGCCGGCCCCAACAGCAATTGACCGCCGAGCAAGGCCGCCACGGTGTTCGCCTCGGCTTCGGCGTGGCGCAGATCGGGCGCATAGCCAACAACCAGGGGCGTCGCGCCGGGCTGCACGTGGTTTTGTCGGCGGCTATGGGTCAACAGCACGCTGGCGCTGGGCGCCAGCAGAAGATCACACGCCGGCGCAAAGCAGGCGGCGCCCGTGACGGTTCGCAACGCGGCGAATGGAACGTAATGCAGGGGACCATGGGGCACAATGGCAATCTGACGGGCCGTTGCCAGGTGCGCCTGCACCGGACCGAGGAGCAGCGTCCCCAGGCTTTGCGTGACCCACGGCGCAGCCAGGCGACCATCAGCGCCGGGAATCATGCCAGCCAACGCCCGCCGGTCCGCGGCAAAGGCGCGGCGCAGCGCACTGGGCGCGTCGAGCGCCAGCGTAAACGCCTCGATGGCCTGGGTTGTGACCACCAGCAGGACCGTGCGCTCTGCCGGAAAGAGCAGTTCAGACAGCGCAGGTTGATAGCGCCGCAGCCAGTCGGCCACCGGCAGAAAGCGTGCAGGGGCGTTCGTGTTGAAATAGACCAGGAGCAGCATGGCGGCCGGCAGGTGTGCCTGGATGGCCGCCGCGGTCAGCGGCTCGCCCAACGCGGCGGGATTGCTGGTGCGATCGCTGAGCAAGTCGAGAAAGGCACGCGCACGCGCCTGTTCGGCGTAAGTGAGCGCGGCCGCGGTGTCGCCCTGGGCCAGGGCCAGCAGAAAAAGTGCGCTGTAAACCTGCTGCCAGCCGCCAAAAAGGTGGATGCGCACATCTTCGGTCCGAATCTGGCTGCGCAGCGCTTCGATGAGATGAATGGCCTGCTCGAAGGCGAGTCGGGCCGCCGGCAGATCACCCTGCTGCCAGGCCAGGGTGCCCAGGCGGTAATGACTGTGTACCTGGTACGAAGCGCTGTGGATTTCTGCGGCGTGAGCCAAAGCCTGGCGAAAAAAGTCGGCGGCCGCGGCAGCTTGACCCTGCAACTGGCGCAGCAGGCCCAGATTCCCCAGCACCTCGATGGTCACGAAGGGCGAACCGGCCAGTTGCAGCGCTTCCTGAAAGTGCTGCTCGGCGGCGGCGGTCTGGCCGAGCAGGAGAAAAAGCTCGCCCAGGTTGGCCAGGGCCGTCGCGCTGCCCCGCACCCGATTGAGCGCGCGTGACATCGCCAGCGCCTGCTCCAAATGGGCCTGCGCATTCTCCCAATGGCCGAGATCCTTGTAGTTGATGCCCAGCTCATTGAGAATCCAGCTCTCCCAAACCGCCTCGTGCAGGGTGTGCGCCCAGGTCAGCGCATCTTGCAGGCGGGCAATCGCGTCATGAAACTGACCGAGCAGATTGTGAACGATGGCCATGTTGATGAGCGCACGCAGTTGACCCAGACCGTCACCCAGTTGTTGAAAGGCCTGGTGCGCTTCCTGATAATAGCGAAAGCTGGTATCATACTGAGCCTGATGGTAGGCCTGCACGCCCAGGGTGTTGGTGGAACGGGCGTATAGATCGGCGTCCAGGTTGGGCAGGCGACGCAGGTCGGTGAGCAGCGCGGCGGCTTCGTCCCAGGCATGCTGCTCGACGGCCAGCACGGCCCGATAGTAGGTCAGCAGGTGGGCAAACCGGGGCACAGGCAGGTACGTCGGCTCATGGGCGGTCACGAGTTGCGCTAACTCGTTGTAGGCCAGGCGCGCCAGGCACAGGTTGCCGGCCTGCTCGAAATGGTAGACCGCCTCCGCCACCGCTGCGCGCTGACGCAGAGCCTGAACGAACGCCAGGTGCCACTGCTGGCAGGCGGCAGGATCGGCCGCACGTGCCGCGGCCAGGTGTTCAGCGCGCTGCGTCAGTTGCCACCGACCTTCCGGCTGCGGGGTCAGGTGGGGCAGCAGGTCGTCCCAGTCACGCGCCGCCAGGGCCGCAGCGAGCGCCTGACATACGGTTTGCCACAGTGGGGGATCGAGCCAGCGGGGCAGGGCAGCCAGCCACAGATCGTTCATGAACGCATGAACCTCATGCATGAAAACAGACCGGGGATTGACCGGTTGGGAGTAACAACGATGACCACACGTACACCAGGGGACTTGCAGAAGCAACGAACACCAAGATGGGTGCGGGGAAAATGGGCCTTACGCCTGCTGATGGCGGCGGCCGTGTCTTTTGGGCTGATCGCCACGCTCTGGCTGTTGCTCAGCCCGTCACCGGCCCTGGCGCAGGACACAGCGCCAACCACCCCAACGCTGCTGGAGGTAAGAAACGAGGCCGGGGCTTTGCAGCCGGCCCTGGTGCTGACGCTGCGCAACAATTGCCATGACCCCACGGTCACCACCGTAACGAATCCTGCGTCATATCCCATCCTGCTCGATCTTGCGCCGGGCGATTGCCTGTTGGCGCTGGCGCCACAACGTTTTGTCACAACCACGAAGGAATTCCACCCTTTTCCCGCCTTCGCACCCTTCGGCGCCACCGGCAACATCGCCTACGTCACGGTCAACACGAATTGGACCGTGGGAACGGACGGCGCGCTCATCTCGCCGACGGTCAGCAGCCCTGGCCTTCCCATCCTTTTGACCACCCGCGCCGACGCGCCGCTGGTGCTCTTCAACCTGGTGATCTCCCTGGAATGGGACGCGCATGAGGCCCCCGAGCTGGCTGTCTTTGCCAACGCGCTGTCTGCCTTTGGCGCCGATCTGTTCGACGCCAGCAACGGTCAAATGACCCTGGGGCGGGCGCTGATCGTGGCCGGTGCTGAACACTGGCGCGATGCCGATTTTCAGATTATGGCCGGCAACGATGTCTGGCCCAACGCCGACGTCGGCGGTATCGTATCCAACGTGACGCAACTGGGCAACGGCATCGGCTTCCGCCCTGGTCATTTGCGCGTGGGCCGCGGCTGGGATGGCAACAGCGCCAACCAGGGCCTTTGGAGCCAGCCGACCGGCGCCCGCACCCTGGTGCATGAGTTCGGCCATTACGGACTGGCGCTGTTCGATGAATACCTGGGCCTGGCCCCGGACGGGACCGATTTTTCCTCCTACTGCACCATCTCGCCGTCCGATCCTGGCTACGCGGCCGATTGGGCCTCGCTCATGTCGTACCAGTACAAAGCCAACGAATTTGCCCTGCGCCGCGACGGCAATCCCATGCAGTGGACAGGGCGCTGCCGTCAGACGATCCAATTCCAGATGTACCACCTGTCGGACTGGGAGACGCTGGCCTCCCGCTTTGGGGACACCAACTCCCCGCCGCGCTGGCAGATCCAAATGCCGGTGAACGGCCCGAACCCTGGCCCAGAAGCGGCGCCGCCCGGGCTGACCTCGATCCAGGTTGTGCCCAGCCCCAGCGCGCCGCCGGTGCGCACCCTGGCCGTGTTCGGCGCACCCGGCTCGGTGGGCGAGTTACAGGTCTATCAATTCGCCGGGCTGAATCGCCCCAGCGGGCCGCGTCTGGTCAGCCAGGGCGTCATTACCGCGGGCAACACCCTGCGCCTGCTTGGCGTTTATGGCGGCGACGAGCTGCTAGTGATTGACCCGGAAGGCGTGGTTTATACGCGCACCGTCGTAGCCGGTCCCATCACCGCGCTGACCCTGACTCTGACTGCGCCCGGCTGGTCGCCCAACCTGTCGTTCACACCTTCCGCCAGCCGCCAGGTCACGGTCAACCTGAGCGGCGTCGGCGGATTGAGCGGACTAAGTGTGTCCCTCTACGAACGCGGCAGCGCCAGCCCACCGCTGAACCTGCCTCTCAGCAGCCAGTCCGGCATCTCCGTCGCCACTTTCCTCGCGCCCCTGCCCGATTTTGCCGGCTTTCTGCACATCACCGCGCAGGGCGGGCTGGAGACTGTGGCGCCCTTTGCCCTCAGCGACGGCGCGCCCAGCGTGCATGATACGGCCCACTCGCCGCGCGCTGACGCGCACCTGGCGCGTACCGGGTCGGCCGCCCAGCAACCCGCCATCCTCTGGGATGCCCGCGGTCAGCCGCCGGCGCCGCCCGGCCAGCGCCTGATTGCCGCGCGCACCGGCTTCAGTGTGGCCGGCGCAACCGCGGTCAGCGAAGCGGCCGCCGATTTGGAGGCGCCGCTGGCCCTGTGGCTCAACGTGCGTGACGATGAACTCCCCGGCGGCCGCCCCAGTTGTTTGACGCTCAATCAGTACGGGGCAACCGGCCAGGGCTGGACGCCGCTCGGGCTGGTCAACGAACTGCCGGTGCATGTCGTCTCGTTCCCGGTGAGCCACACAGGCGCTTTTGCCCTGCTGCGGCCGGAGGGGGCCTGCCTCTACAAGCGCGTCGACGCGCCTGATCCGATCATCGGCTCGGTGGTCACCTACACCATCGGCCTGGACAATCCGAACAACGATTGGCTGCGCGACGTGCTGGTGAGCGACCCACTCCCGCCCGTGCTCCTGCCGCTGACCATCACCAGTAACCGGCCGGGCCAGGCCGGATTCAACGGTCAAAACGCGCATTGGTTCGGCGACGTGCCGCCCAATGCACTCCTGGTCGTGACCATCACCGCGCAGATACGCAGCACCGCGCTGGTCAACCAGGTTGTGACGAACCAGGCCGGCGCACAGGCGGCCGGGGGTACGCTGTTGTCCGCGCCGGCCGAATTCCGCACCTGCGCCCGCTATGACATCAACTGCGATGGGATGGTCAACCTCACCGACATCGTCGCGGCGGCTGAGGCCTGGAACGCAACCCTGGCCGGCGGCGGCTTCAACGCCCGCTTCGACCTGGATCGCGACGGCCGCGTGACCCTGCTGGACATTCAGACCATCGCCGGTCATTGGGAGTGGCACTGGTAGGCCCATCATAACACGCCAGGGCAAGGATGGTCAAACCTCTGAGCGTTTTACGAAGATCGCCCGGTCTGTGTTATGATGAAGATGATACGACTGTGCCTTCGCGGGCGGGCGCAATCGGACAGGTTGCGGCACCATTATCTTGGAGGAGCTTTTTATGCTCGATACCAGCTACATCGGCAAAGAACTGCCGCTCATTCGCTACCAGGTGGATCGTAGCAAGATTCGTGAATTGGCCACGGCGCTCGGCGATCCCAACCCGCTTTTTCACGACGTGGAGGCCGCTCGCGCGGCCGGCTATCGTGACCTGGTGGCGCCGGTCACCTTTCCAACGTTGTTCCGCTTCTGGGGCGGCACGGAAACGCGGGGCATCCTCACCCAGATGGGGGGCAACATCATGCGCCTGCTGCACGGCGAGGAGGAGTATGAGTATTTCGATGTCCTGCAGGCCGGCGACGAGATCACGGGGCGTCTCGAAATTGTGAGCATCGAAACCAAAGAAGGGCGTTCGGGCATCATGGATTTCGTCAAGACGCGGGCCACCTACCGCAATCAGAGTGATCAGGTGGTGGTCATAGCACGGGCCACGATGGTCCTGCGGCGATAGGCGTGCAGCCGAGAAAATGAGGCGAAAATGACCATTTACTTCGACGATATTCAGATCGGCTCCGCGCTGCCCACCGTGGTGAATGAGCCGCTGACGCAGATCCAGTTTGTGCGCTATTCCGGCGCGTCCGGTGATTTCAATCCCATTCATACCGTGGAACAGGCCGGCATCGAGGCCGGCAATAACGGCGTCATCGCGCACGGCATGTTGGTTGCCGGGCTGCTCGGCCGCGTGGTAACGAATTGGATCGAGCCGCGGCAGGTGCGCAAAATTGCCGTCCGCTTCACCGCCATCAGCCGCGCCGGTGATGTCATCACCTGTCGCGGCCAGGTGGTCGAAAAATTCGAGGTCGCAGGTGAAGCCCGCGTGCGCGGCGAGGTCGAGGCCGTGGATCAAAACGGTCAGGCCAAAGTCAAGGGTGAGTTCATCGCCGCCCTGCCCCGGCGAGTCGCGGGCAAAGGGAGTTCATGACTACTTCTTCAACTTTACTCCCGGCTGCTTCGTCCGGGCCGGCGGCTCCGGCCCCAGGCCTGGACGAGACGGCGGTGCGAGCTTTGCGCAGTGAATTGCAGGATCAGTTCTCCATAGAATCTATTACTTTTCCGGTCAATGCGGAACAGCCGATCCGCTTTGGCGGCCGTCTGCTCAACGCGGCCGAGCAGGCGTTTCCCATCATCCGCGGCCGCTTTCAGCGTCTCGGCTACACCCCAATTTTACGCCGCGCCGGTGATGAGGATGTGGTGCTCGCCATGCCCGGCGTCACCACGGCCCAGCCTGCGCGGGCGTGGATCAACGCGGCGCTCTTCCTCTTGACGCTGCTGACGACGCTCTTCATCGGCGCCAGCATGGAGATGGCGGATGGCGGCCTGCCCAGCACCCTGGCCGCGTGGCTGGCCGGTGTTCCCTTCTCCTTCACCCTGCTCGCCATCCTGGGCACCCACGAACTGGGGCACTATTTCGTGGCTCGCTGGCACAAGGTGGACGTGACCCTGCCCTACTTCATCCCGGTGCCGTTTGGCTTGGGCACCTTCGGCGCGTTCATCAAGATGAAATCACCTGTGGAGAATCGCCGCGCCCTGTTCGATGTCGCGGTGGCCGGGCCGCTCGCCGGCCTGGTCGTGGCCCTGCCGCTGCTGGTCATCGGCCTGCTCACTTCGCCGGTCAGGCCGATCATCAGCGGCGGCGGCGGTCTGCAGGAGGGCAATTCGCTGCTCTATGGCCTGCTCAAGCTGTTGATCTATCACCAATGGCTGCCGGGCAACGGCGTGGATGTCCACCTCAGCTCGATGGCATTCGCGGCCTGGTTTGGCCTGCTGGTGACGGCCTTCAACCTGCTGCCGGTGGGTCAACTGGACGGCGGACACATCCTCTACGCCCTGGGTGTGACCTCACGCTGGCTCGGTTACGGTGTGCTGGCCGTGCTGCTGGTGCTGGGCGCATTGGCCTGGAGCGGTTGGTACGTCTGGGCGGCGCTGATCTACTTCGTGACCGGCCTGGAACATCCCGCGCCACTCGATGAGATCACCAGGCTTGATCCCCCGCGACGCTGGCTGGGCGCCATCGCCATCGTAATCTTCATCCTGCTCTTCGCACCGATTCCCCTGGCATCCATTCCGTAAATTCTCACACAGGGACACAAAGAACACAAAGGGTTCAGAGAATCCTTCTTGGTGTCCTGGTGTCCCTGTGTGAGCCAGATTGGTGTCTTTGTGTGAGGTTTTTCTGCTAAACCAGGGTGAGTTTGTCTTGCACGAGGCTGACCAGGAATCTGCGCTCGCCGGCGGTGACGAAGGAAATGGTAATCGCCATGTCATTGCCGTCTGGCTGCGCGGCGACGACCGTACCCCGACCGAAGCGGTCATGCTTGACCTCGGCGCCGGGCTTGTAGACGGTGGCGATGATGCGGCCTGATTTGAACAGCGAGCCGCCGGGTGCGTTCGCCGGCTTGGCTTCGGCCTGGGCCGTCGCGATGGCGGCCATCTCCCGATCGCGCCAGGCATCCGCGTACTGCGCCACATCCTCTGACCGGCGCACCTGCATGCGCACCCGTTCCAGCGTCTGGCGCGCCTGGGCCAGGTTGGGCATCAAGCGTCCCTTGTCCACGCTGCGGCTATCGCTTTGCGCCACCACGCGCGAGGCCGTGGCCAGGGCGCGGCTCAACTCATTGAAAACGACGCGCGTTTCCTCCGCAGCCAGATCCACATTGATCAGACGCACACCGTGCTGGCGGCACAGCTCCTCGCGCAACTCATCGCGCTGCACTTCTTCCAGCTCCTCCTGATCGCTCTTGCGCACCTTGCGTTGACCTTGCAGTCCTTGCAGCCGCACAGCGACCCCGACATCAGGATAGAAAAGATCGAGCTTGAGGAGTCGTTTGGTGTTTGGATTGCGTAACCAAGCTGGCGTGACGTTCTCTTCCACGGTAAAATCGCCCAGGATGCGGGTGAAAATCTCACGCCAGCCCATCGCATATTGCCACATAATCTGCCTCGTCGTTCTGTTTGGATGGCGGGCAGATTGTAGGTCAAGAGTGCATTTCGCGCAAACAACGCCCGGCAGCAGGCGGCCGCCAAGCGCACGCGCCCGGCGCCTTGTCACCTCTGCACCGGACATGCTATAATCAGATGGGTGCCGCTCGCGGTCGCCCACGGTCAGCAGACAACATATCACACCACAGGAGAGAAACCCATGGCACAAACAGCGCAAGAAAATGCAGGCGCGCAACCCACCCACCACGCGTCGCGACACCACGCGCCGGAGGGACTGGTGATCGTGGCTGAAGCCGCCGGCGAACTCAACGGAGAGATCATCCGTGGCCGGCTGGAGAGCGCCGGTATCCCGGCGGCTCTACAGTACGAGAGCATGGGCACCAGTCTCTTCCCCGTGCCCAGCGTCCCCCTGGGCGTTGTGCGTGTATTGGTGCCGCAGGAGTTCGCAGACGCGGCCCTGGCTCTCCTCAGCGTCGAGGCCGACGCCGACGATGCGTTCGATGAAGAAGCTGATGCCACCGCTGACGCCGATGACGCCAACTGAACGGCTGCGGCGCAGCGCAGAGCGCATCGTTCATCACCCGCGCCTGACCGCGCTGGCGCTCGCTCTCGGCGCCCTGCTCCTGTACCTGGTGACATTAGCGCCCAGTATTCCGCCCACCGACAGTGGCGAGTTGATCCTGGCGGCCTGGTTGCCCGGAGTGGCGCATGCGCCCGGTTTTCCCTTGTGGATCGTCTTGGGCTGGCTTTTCAGCCACCTGCTGCCCATCGGCAGCATCGCCCAGCGCCTCAATGCTATGTCTGCCTTTTGGGGTGCGGCCGCCGTGGGCATGACCTACCTGCTGTTGCGCGCGGCGCTGCAGCCCGAAACCAGGGGACAGAGGCCGGGGATCAATGGCGATTCCCTCGTCTCTGCTCCCTGGTTTCTGGCTGTCTCAGCAGTCATCGGCGTGGCGGTCACCCTGACCTTCGCGTTCTCGCGCACGCTGTGGGCATGGAGCGTGGTGGCCGAAGTCTACAGCCTGCACGTCTTCCTGACGGCCACCATCTTGTGCCTGCTGCTGGCCTGGCGCCACCATGTGCAGCAGGGGGAGCCGCCGCGACAGGCCGGCCGCTGGCTGATCCTGGCCGCCCTGGTCTACGGCCTGGCCCTGGGCAACCATAACCTGACGATCGGCCTGTTGGCGCCGGCCATCATCTTCTGGCTGTGGAGCAACCGCCGCGGCTTGAACCTGCGGCTGATCGCCCTCAGCGCGCTGGCGCTGGCCCTGGGCGCGTTGATCTACCTCTATCTGCCCTGGCGCGCCAGCCAGGATCCGCTGCTCAATTGGGGCGACCCGCACAACCTGGAGCGCCTGTGGTGGCATGTGAGCGGCAAGCAGTACCGCGTCAATCTGTTCGGCGGCACATGGGAGAGCATGGGGCGTGAGCTGGTCGCTGGGCTGTTGCTGTGGACGCAGCAGTTCACGCCGCTGGCGGTCCCGCTGCTTCTCGGCGGCGTGTGGGCGCTGTGGCGCCGTGACCGTGCCCTGACCCTCTTTAGCCTGCTCGTGGCGTTCTTCGGCGTCAGCTACGCGGTCATCTACGAAATCGCCGATGATCGTGACGCCTATTACCTGGCCTCGTTCCTGGTCTCAACCCTGTGGCTGGCCGCGGCCTGGCAGTGGCTGCGCGATTGGGCGCTGGGACTGAACGCGGTGGTCCCCGCGCCGGCACGGCCCGCTGAACGCACCAAGGCGAGCGAAAATCGCACCAGGACGAGCCGCCGCCCGCCGTCCCAGCCGGCGCGAGGCGCCGACCAGCGGCGCCGGGCGCCGCTCCCCGCGCCGGCTGGCTGGCGACGTCTGCTGCCGCTGACCGTGCTGCTCCTGCCCCTGCTCACCCTGGCCTGGAACTGGCGCGAGGCCGATCATCGCCATTACATCTATCCGGCTCTCTATGCGCAGAACGCCCTGGACGAGGCCGCGCCTAACGCCCTGATCCTGACCGGCGACTGGCAGCTCTACGCGCCGCTGTTGACGCTGCAAGGGGTGGATCAGCAGCGGCCCGATGTCGCCGTGCTCGATGTGCTGCTGTTTCAGAATCGCCCCTGGTATCACCGCCAGATCGAACTGAGCCATCCTGATCTGCTGACGCCGGTGACAGCCGAGCACGAAGCCTTCCTGGTCAAGCTGCGTCAGTTCGAAGCCGATCAACTGGCCGAAGATGATGCGGAGATCAGTCAGCGTTACACGGCCCTGTGGCAAGCGCTGCTTCGAAGCGCACTGGCCACGCGGCCGGTCTATGTGACGCCGGAGGCGCTGGGGCATTTGCGCCAGTTTGAGCTGGACCTGAGCGGCCAGGCACTGCCCGGCGGGGTGCTCTTGCGTCTGCTGCCCCAAGCGCCCACAGGGGCGCCGGCCCTGCCGCCCTTAGCCTGGAACGTAACGCCATTCAGCGAGGCCATCGCCGCCAATCGCTACCTGGATGAGCCGGCGCGCAAGATTCGTCGCGCCCATGCCGTCATGGCCGTCAACCGTGGCACGTTCAGCCAGCGCTTCGACCGCCCGGCCGAGGCGCTGACCGATTTGCAGTTGGCGACGCAGATTGATCCAACGTACAGCCTGGCCTATCTGCTGCTGGCCGATGTGCAGCAGCGCCAGGGCGACCTGACCGCGGCCCGGCGTTCGCTGCTGGCGGTGCTGTTCCTGGAGCCGGACAACGTGCAGGCACAACAGCGCCTGGCTGCCTTGAAATAACGCGTGATGCGGGAGTGAAGAGCGATGAAGATTGATGTCGTTTTGTCTTACGAACAGGGCATCCATGATGCCGGCACGGCCGCGCGTGCGGCTGAAGAACTGGGCTTCGATGGCCTATGGACGGCCGAAACGCAGCACGATGCTTTCTTGCCCCTGGTGCTGGCGGCCGAACACACCCGGCGCATCGAACTGGGCACGGCCATCGCGGTCGCGTTCTCGCGCAGTCCCACTGAACTGGCCTACACCGCCTGGGACCTGCAGGCGCTCTCGCACGGGCGTTTCATCCTGGGGTTGGGCACGCAGGTCAAGGCGCATATCGAGCGCCGCTTTGGCATGGCCTGGGATTCGCCCAGCGCGCGCCTGCGTGAGATGATCCTGGGCATGCGCGCCCTGTGGAACTGCTGGCAGAACGGCGCACGCCTCAACTTTCGCGGCGAGTATTACAAGCTGACGTTGATGTCCCCCTTCTTCAACCCTGGCCCCATCGAACATCCGCGCATCCCCATCTACATCGCGGGCGTGAACAAGGGGCTGTGTCAGTTGGCCGGCGAGTTGTGCGAAGGTTTCCATGTCCACCCCTTCCACACCGTCAAGTACCTGCAGGAGGTCACACTGCCCAATATCGGCATTGGACTGGTGCGCAGCGGCCGTCAGCGCAGCGATATCAGCCTCTCCAGCTCGGTCTTTGTCATCACCGGTCAGGATGCCGAAGCGCTGGCCGCCTCACGCCAGGCCGTGCGCAGCCAAATCGCCTTCTACGCGTCCACCCCAAGCTATCACAGTGTGATGGAAGTACACGGCTGGCTGGAGACCGCGGAGAAACTGGGCATGTTGGCCGCGCGCCAGCAGTGGCAGGAGATGGCCAGCCTGATCACCGATGACATGCTGGAGATCTTTGCCGTCAGCGGCGCGCCGGACGAGTTGGCGGCGCAGATTCAGCAGCGCTATGCCGGCCTGCTCGACCGCGTCAACTATTACGTGCCCTTTGTGCCCGGTCAACAGGATGCGCATTGGCGCCGCGTCGCTGGGGCGTTCCATCAAGTTTGAGGTCAAATTGACCCTCCATCATCGGTCTGATACAATAGCCGCTATGCCAAATCATGCACCAGACAATCCGACTCTGCGCCGCATCGGTATTTTACACCATCCCAAAAAGCCGGACGCTCTGCCGTTGGCGGAACGGATCGCGACGGAGATTCAGCGCCGGGGGGGTCAGCCGTCGCTCTTCTCGGCCTGGGAAGAACAAGAAATCAGCGCTCATGTGCAGGAACTCGATCTCCTCATCACCCTCGGCGGTGATGGCACCATGCTGCGCGCCGCACGCCTGGGCGCTCGCTTCCACGTGCCCATGATCGGCGTCAAACTGGGCCGTCTGGGTTTCCTGGCCGAAATTCAGCCCGATCAATGGCAGGAACCGTTGCAGCAACTGCTGGCGGGCCACTACTGGCTGGAAGAACGCATGATGCTCGATGTCTCAGTCAAACATCATGCCAACGAGAACCCGCACGATCATCACTACGAGGCGTTGAACGATGTGGTGGTCAGCCGCGGCAGCTTGGCGCGTATCGTGCGTATCGCCACGTCGCTCGATGAGGGCTACGTGACGACTTTTGCAGCCGATGGCGTGATTGTGGCCACAGCGACCGGTTGTACCGGCTATGCCCTGGCGGCCGGCGGCCCCATTCTGCCGCCCGAACTGAAAAATATCCTGCTCGTGCCCATCGCGCCCCATCTCAGTTTCGACCGGCCGCTCGTGCTGGCGCAAGGCGCCACCGTCAGCCTGCAGGTCTTCGCCGATCATCAGGCCATCCTGACTGTGGACGGGCAGTTCGAGATTGACGTGCATAACGGCGACACCGTGATCGTCACTTCCAGCCCCAACGTCGCGCGTTTCTTGCGGCTGCGGGCGCGTAACTATTTCTATAAGACGCTGATCGAGCGGCTGAAGTGGAATGTATAGAGGGCAGAGGGCAGAGGGCAATGAGATGGAAACTGTAGTGGAAAAATTAGCGCGTGCTTCGGCGGCGATGCGTGTGGGGGAGATGCAGCAGGCGCGCAGTTTGTACGAAGAAGCGATTGGCGACGCGCCAGACAATGTGGAGGCCTGGCTTGGTCTGGCCGGCCTGGTCGGCAGCCCTGACGACAAGCGCGCCTGCTTCGAGCTGGCCTTGCGGCTCGACCCGGCCAACCGGGAAGCCGTCGCCGGCATCGAGTTCCTGCGGCGTCGCAGCCAGATTCCCCTCAAGCAGGGTGAGGTCGCGCCGCTGCCCGATGCTACCCTGGGCAGCCTGATCGAAAAGACGAATCAACGTCTCGCCGCCGCAGAAGCGCAGGCCGACCGTGGCGCGCCGGCGCCCATCGCTGAGGAAGAACGGATCTTCTGCACCAATCATCGCACCGTCGAAACGATGCTGCGCTGCAACAAGTGTGATCGCCCCATGTGCGTACGCTGCGTGCGGCTGACCGATGTGGGCTACCGCTGCAAAGAGTGCATCACCGGCCAGCAGACCATCTACTTCAACGCGCAGTCGCTCGACTATCCGATTGCCTTTGGCGTCGGCTTCATCGTCTGCGCCATCGCCTCACCCCTGGCCGGGCTGCTGCTGGGCAGATTGGGTTTCTTCGGCCTGTGGATTGCCGTGCTGATCGGCTCCGCGGCCGGGGGCATCCTGGCCGAGATGATCCGCCGCGCCATCGCCCGCCGGCGCGGCCGCTACCTGTGGGTCGTAGCAATTGGCGGAATCCTGCTGGGCGTGCTTGTGGGCAATATCGCCATCTTCTTGTTCACCGGATTTTTTCCCCTTCTCAGCCTGGTCACGCTGATCTTCACCGGCCTGGCCCTGAGCACGACGTACGCGCGCCTGCGCTAAATTCATACTGGAATTCGATTTGATATGACATTGACAACAACTGCGAGTGACACATGGGCCATCGAGGCGCTTGGCCTGCGCAAGACCTACGGGCCGCTGGAGGCGGTCAAAGGCGTCAATTTACAGGTGCGCGGGGGCGAGATCATGGGCTTCCTGGGGCCGAACGGCGCAGGCAAGACCACCACGATCAAAATGCTGACCGGCCTCCTGACGCCAACGGCCGGCACCGCGCGCATCTGCGGCTACAACATCCAGGCCCAACCCATCCAGGCCAAGTCGTGCATCGGCTACGTGCCCGATACGCCCAACCTGTATGGCAAGCTCAACGCCTGGGAGTTCCTGCGTTTCATGGGCCGTCTCTATCGTGTGCCGGCCGCACTCCTGGAAGCGCGCGCGGCCGAACTGCTCAAGCTGTTCGACCTGGAAGAGGCCGCGGGCGACCTGCTGGAAGGCTACAGCCACGGCATGCAGCAGAAGATGGTCCTGGCCGGCGCGTTGATCCACAACCCGCAGGCGCTCTTCCTGGATGAGCCAACCGTGGGCTTGGATCCCAAGTCGGCCCGGCTGATCAAGGCTCTGCTGCGCCAGATTGCCGACCGCGGCAACGCCGTCTTCTTCTCCACCCACATCCTGGAGATTGCCGAGCGCATGTGCGACCGCGTGGCCATCATCAACAAGGGCGAGATCATCGCGGTGGGCACGATGCAGGAGCTGCGCGCCGGAGGCGTCAGCGGCTCGCTGGAGGACATCTTCCTCAGCCTGACCGGCGGCGCGGACTACGCGGAGCTGACCGAACTGCTTTCATAGCCACCCAGGGCCACCCGGGGCTGGAGCCACACAGACGAGTTTTGGTGTAGAAACAAATGATCGCTGATACCCTACTCTTATTGCAACTGCGCTGGCAGTTGAACTGGAATAACTGGCGTAAACGCACCCGCTGGCGCAAAATCCTCACCCTGGTGGGCGTGCTCTGGCTCACGGTCATCGGGGGCGGCCTCTCCGGCGCCATCGGCTGGGGCAGCGCGGCGGTGGTGCGGCGTTTCCTGGGCGCCGGGCTGGAGCCGCTCGTCCCTGGCTTGATCCTGACCGCGGCCGCGCTCATCTTGCTCTTCAGCGCGTTCAGCATCGCCCTGGGCAGTCTCTTCTTCAGCAATGACCTGGAACTGCTGATGGTGGCGCCGGTCAATCGCCGTGCGGTCTTCCTCTCCAAACTGCTCGATGGCATCGCCTGGTACTACGCCATCCTGGCGATCACGGCAGTACCGGGCCTGTTCGCCTACGGCTGGCGCCTGGGCTACCAGGTCTGGTATTTTTTGTTTGCCCTACTCACGCTGCTGGGCGCCCCCCTGCTCACCGCCGGCATCGGCGCATTGGCCGTCATGTTGGTGGCGCGCTTTGCCCCGGCCCACCGCGTGCGCGAGGTGCTCGGCTTTGTGGCGGCCATCTTCGGCCTGAGCTGCAGCCTGCTCGGCCAAACCTCGCGCTTATGGGCGGAGCGCTTCGAGCAGTTCGAATCCGATCCGCAGGCGCTCCTGGCTGCCGTCGAGCGTTTTTCCAATGTGCCCTTGCCCACGCTGGTGGCTGGTCGGGGTTTGGCCGCGGCCGGCTATGGCCGCGTCGGCGCCAGCCTGCTCGACCTGGCGGTCTTTCTCCTCATCACCTTCGGCTTTTTTGCCCTCTGTGTCGTGCTGGCCGACAGCCTGTACACCAGTGGCTGGACGCGTATGCAGAGCACGGGCACAGCGCGGCGCAGTGCGCGCGACCAGGCGCGCGCGCGGCGCGGCGGTGCGCTGGTCAATGCGCCCAGCCTGCTCACGATTGCGCTCAAAGATTGGCGCGTCATCCCGCGTGACCTGCGCAACTTTGCGCAGATGCTCTCACCGCTCCTGCTGGTGCCCATCATCTATATCAACATCGTCACCAACGGCGGCCCGCGCGGGCAAGCCAACATCAGCCAGTTTCTCGGTCGTTTCGAGGGCGGCGGCCCGCTGACGCTAATCGAGATCGGGCTGGCGGGCAGCGTCCTCTTCATCGCGTCGCTTGTCTTCACCCGCGTCGCGCTGACCAGCATCAGCATGGAGGGCAAGTCGTGGTGGCTGCTCAAGGCGGCGCCCCTGGGCAGTTGGGAACTGCTGCGCGGCAAATTCCTGAGCGCCTACATTCCCTTTGTCGGCCTGCATCTTCTATTGATGCTCGGCGCGGCCATCTGGCGCCGGTTCAGCCTGTTGGCCTTTACTTACACCACCCTGGGCACGTTGATCCTGGGCGCGGGCGTCATGGCCGTCTGCGTGGGGCTGAGCGTACCCTGGGCGCGACTCGACTGGGATGATCCGCGGCGCATGAGCTCTGGCTGGGGCGGCCTCATCGCGTTCATCATCCAGACCACCTACACGTTGATAGGATTGGCATTTCTGGCCCTACCCGCGCTGGCTGCCATGTGGCTACCCGCATGGGCGCCGGTTGCCTGGCTGATCGGTCCGGCCGGCGCGCTCGTGCTGACCTTCGCGGTCAGCTTCCCCATCCTCAGCTTTGGCGTTCAGCGCCTGGCGCGAGTGGGAGAGAGCTGACTATTGAGTAAGCCGTGAGTAAGGGTTTTTCACTTCCTGTTTCCTTTTTCTTGTCTCCGGCGGTACGGGCCGTGCCGCTTCTGTTTCTGCGCCCGGTTTATCTGCTGCGCACTTACCGCCGTACCAACTTGCAGCCGGACATGCTGGCCGGGCTGACCGTGGCGGTGGTGCTCTTGCCGCAGGCCATTGTTTTTTCGCTGCTGGCCGGGTTGCCGCCGCAGATGGGCATCTACACCGCGGTGATGGCTGGCATCGTGGGCGCGCTGTGGGGCTCTTCCAGTCATCTCAACAGCGGGCCAACCAACGCTGCCTCGGTGCTGGCGCTCTCGATCCTGGCGCCCCTGGCCGCGCCGGGCACTCCGCCCTTCATGGCCGCGGCCGGTATGTTGGCCGTCATGTCTGGCATCCTGCGCATCGCCATGGGCATTGCCCGCCTGGGCATCCTGGTCAACTTCGTTTCCGATTCCGTCATCGTCGGCTTCACGGCCGGCGCGGGCGTGCTGGTGGCCGTGGGAGAGGTGCGCCACCTGCTGCGCCTCGATTTCAGCGCGTCGGGCCTTTTGGACAACCTGATCAAACTGGCGCAGACCGCGCTGCAGGCGCATCCGCTGAGCATGGCACTGGGCCTGGGCGCGGTCGGCCTCATCTGGCTGCTCAAGCGGCTGAATCGGCGCCTGCCTGGCCCGTTGATTGCCCTGGGGCTGGCCGGCGCGGTGGTGGGCCTGGCCGACCTGGCGAGCGCCGGCGTCAAGATCACCGGTCAAATGCCGGGCGGGTTTCCGCCCCTGGCCCGCCTACCGCTGCTCGACCTGACCCTGATCGGGCATCTCTCCACCGGCGCCCTGGCCATGGCGGCCATCGGACTGGTCGAAGCCACGTCCATCGCCCGCTCCATCGCCAGCCAGAGCGGCGAGCGTCTCAACAGCAACCAGGAGTTCGTGGGACAGGGTCTGGCCAACATCGCATCCGGCCTCTTTTCCGGCTACCCCGCCTCCGGCTCCTTCAATCGCTCCGCGCTCAATCTTGAGGCCAAGGCGCGTTCCCCTCTGTCCAATGTTTTCGCCAGCCTGTTCGTCCTGATCGCCACGCTGCTGCTCGGCCCCCTGGTGGCCTTCGTCCCGCGCGCAGCCCTGGCCGGCGTGCTCATCGTGGGCGCCTATGGCATGATTGACCGCAAGGAGATGCAGCGCATCTGGCGCGGGGCGCGTGGCGATACGCTCATCATGGTGGTGACGCTGCTGGCAACCCTGCTGCTGCCCTTACAATTTGCGGTCCTCTCTGGCATCCTGATGTCGCTGGGCTACTATCTGCTCAAAACGAGTATGCCACAGGTGCGTTCGGTGGTGCCGGATGAGCACTTTCGCCATTGGATCTTCCAGCCCAGCAAGCCGGTCTGCCCGCAGTTGGGCGTGGTGGACATCCTGGGCGATCTCTACTTTGGCGCGGCCAGCCATGTGGAGGAGATGGTGCGGGCCTTGCAGGCGCAGCATCCCACGCAGCGTTACCTCCTGCTGCGCATGCAGAGCGTGGATCACTGCGACATCAGCGGCATCCACGCGCTGGAGAGCATTCTGCGTCTCTATCGCGAACGGGGCGGCGACGTCTACTTCACGCGGGTACGCGAGCCGGTATTGAAGCTGATGAAATCCACCGCCTTCTACCGGGATGTGGGCGCCGATCACTTTCTGGGTGAAGACGACGCGGTCGAACACCTCTTCTACCATGTGCTCGACCCCGCCATCTGCATCTACGAGAGCGATGTACGCGTCTTCCGCGAGTGCCAGAACCTGCCGCGGCCAGAGTACAGCGTGCCGATCGTCCTGCATACCGACATTCCGGCCGGTATGCTGACCGAGATCGAACCGCGCGCGCTCTGGAATCGCCTGCGCGAACAAAGCGCGCCCATTGTCGTGGATGTGCGTGAGCCGCGTGAGTTCATGCGGGGACACATTGCCCAGGCACAGAATATCCCATTGAATGAGCTGCTGACCCGACCGCTGACCCTGCCGCACGACCGTTTGATCATTCTGGCCTGCCGCGCCGGGCGGCGCAGCGCACGCGCCACCTACGCGCTGCACAACCAGGGCTATAACAACTGCGGCGTGCTCAAGGGCGGCATGCAAGCCTGGGAAGATGCCGGCCTGCTGGAAGCGGTGGATGGGTAACTGTTTTCGCGGCCGGGAGTTCCGAACTCGTTCGGGGAGCCGCCAAGAGAGGTTTTGAGATATGCCAAACGCACCTTCGATGGTCAAAGTCGTCACCTCACGCAACCTGGGTCTGGATTTGGTCCGCGCGACGGAAGCTGCGGCCCTGGCGGCCGGGCGCTATGTGGGCTTGGATCATCCCGACGAGGCCGATCACATCGCCGGTGACGCGATGTACCAGATCCTCAACTCGCTAGACATGGACGGCTATATCGTCACCGGCGAAGAACTCAAACTGGGAATGCATTCACCCTTCGACACCGGCGCCCGCATCGGCACCGGTAAAGGGCCGATGTTGGATGTCGTGGTGGACCCCATCGAAGGCCGCAGTTTGCTGGCTTCGGGACGATCCGGCGCCATCGCCGCCTGCGCGGTGGCGCCGGTCGGCAGCATGTGGGCGCCGCAGCAGGCCATCTACATGGAGAAGATCATCGTGGACGCCGAGGTGGCCCCCGCGCTGGTGCCGGAGTGCATGGACGCGCCGGCCGCCTGGACGTTGGCGCTGGTGGCGCGCCTCAAGAAAAAGGACATTCACGACCTGGTGGTCTTCGTGCTCGACCGGCCGCGCCATGCCGAGCTGGTGGATGAAATCCGCCGCGCCGGCGCCCGCGTCATGCTGCGCGCGGCCGGCGACGTGGCTGGCGCGCTGCTGGTGGTGGCGCCCAACGGCCGCGCCGACATGCTGATGGGCGTGGGCGGCGTGTCCGAGGGCATCATGGCGGCCTGTGCGGTGCGCGCCCTGGGCGGCGGCATGTTGGGACGCCTGGCGCCGCAAAGCGATGTCGAGCGTGAGGAGATCAAGATTGCCGGGCTGAGCACGCGACAGATCCTCAGCGCGCGCGAGATCATCGCCAGCGACAATATCTTCTTTGCCGCCACCGGCATCACCGATGGGCCGCTCCTGTCTGGCGTGCGCTATCACGGCAAACGGGCCGAGACCCATTCGTTGATCCTGCGCGGCGAAACCGGCACGCGGCGTCTGATCTACGCCGAGCACGTGCTACACTAACTCATTCATCTCCTTTGTGCGGAGGTTCTTCGAGTCGTGGAGCTTTATCTGATTCGCCATGCCCAGTCCACCAACAACGCCCTGCCTGACCAGACCCTGCGTGTGGAAGACCCACGCCTGACCGACGTGGGCTGGCAGCAGACGCGGCGTCTGGCCGATTACCTGGCCGCGCAGCGCCTACCCGCGACCGAGGCGGCGCACCTGGCGACCAACGGCAGCAATGAATTCAATCAATTCAATCAGCAGGGCTACAGCTTCACGCGCCTGTTGGTCAGCCCGATGACGCGTACGCTGCAAACCGCCCAGGTGCTGGCCGACGCGCTGGGGTTGATTCCAGAGGTGTGGGCTGACATTTTCGAGGTCGGCGGGATTTATCTGGACTATGGCGGACCGATTGGTGAGGTGGGACTGCCGGGCCGCACGCGCACCGATCTGCAGGCCGAATTTCCGCAGGCGATCTTGCCGGACGCCATCGGCGAAGATGGCTGGTGGTGGGGCGGCCGCGAAACCCGGCCGGAGAGCCTGCTGCGCGCCGGCCGGGTGATGGAGCGCCTGGCCGCATGGGCTGGCACGGACGAGCGCATCTGCATGATGACGCACGGCGCGTTCAGCGACCGCCTGCTCAAAGTCTACGGCCAGCAGGCGTTGGATGGCGTGGCCTATTTCTTGGTCAACACCGCGATCTCGCGCCTGGATGTGCCAGCCGCGGGCCGCATCTCTATTCGCTACCTCAACCGCTGCGCACATCTGCCGGCCGATTTGCTCACGTAAAAATGCTTTTGCGTTGAGGACCGCCCCGTGAATGAATTCACGGTCTGATACACCGAAACCTGCTGAAGCAGGTTGGTGTTGGGTGTGTCAGTTCAAGGCGTAAAATTCGTGGCAGAACGAATTCACAAGCTGAATCACCCGTGAATGAGCAGCGCTCTCCCGAATATCCTTTGCGTCTTTGCGCCCTGGCGTCTCTGCGTTGAGGACCGCCCCGTGAATGAATTCACGGTCTGATACACCGAAACCTGCTGAAGCAGGTTGGTGTTGGGTGTGTCAGTTCAAGGCGTAAAATTCATGGCAGAGCGAATTCATAACCCCAACCACCACAACCCCACAAGACCAGTTCCCACCAGCGTAACCCGCTTGAGCGGGTTTGACGTATCAGACACCGAATTCATTCGGTGGGCTTGATACTCCGCGGTGAATTCGTCTGGATTTGCTGAGGCAGGCCGGCAGCCCTTGCCAAAGGCCCGAAACTACGGTAAAGTGGAGAATGCAAGGCGGAAATCACCGCCGAGGGCGCAACATAGCTCACACCAAGACACCAAGACACCAAGACGCCAACCGATTCCTTTGTGTCTTAGTGGCTTTGTGTGAGAATTCCTTGAAGAAGTATTTCCCTGTCTGGAGGCTGACGATGAAAACGCAGCGTCAATTCCTATGCGTAGCCTGGCTTGCTGTCTGCGCGCTGCTCCTGCTGAGCGCCTGCCGCGGGCCGACGCCCATCGCCGGCCGCGTGGCTGAGATCACCGCCACGAGGGGCGCATCGAATACGCCGCTTCCCGCCCCTGACACCGCCACCCCAACCGCCACCCCCACCCGGCCGGCCATTGACACCGCCACCCCAACCGACACCAACACGCCGATTGTAGACCCCACCGAAACATCAACACCCACCCCAACGGCCGAGATGGTGACGGGGCCGGCCATTGCGGGGCTGAGCCTCAAGCCTGATGGCAAGGGCGGGATGCAGTATGTGGCGGAAAAGGGCAATCCCTACGGCGTTACTGTGGGCGAGGTGGTGGGGCGAGTGTCGTCGGTGCAGGTGTTGGGCGCGCCGAGGTGGGACGGCCAGCAGAAAAAAACGATTCGCGAGTTTGCGCCGGCGCCGGCCGTGGTGATCACGGAGCCAAAGGTGCTTGCGAGGCTGACAGAGCAAGCTAACACCCCGGAGGAGATAAAGAAAGGCAACTGGAAAATCGCCCTGCCATTTGAACCCGGACCTGAGACGAGGATGTGGGAAGTTCCAAGTCCGGCTGGGCCAATAATGATAGACATCAATGGCCTGCCAAAAGATAACGTCATAGTAAATCCATACCACATTCCCATGAAAATTAAGAGCTACAAGCCGGGTGCAGGGCTGTCAAAAAGCGTTCAGATCAGTAAGGTCAAGTTTTTTGTACCGAACCAACTTGCTCCTTACCAAGATATTAATTGGGGTCCCGGTTTGACCTTCTATAACGCCGACGCGGTATTTGTAGATAACGCGGGCAAGCAAGTGGCGCCCGGAGAAGCAATACTCAAAGGAGTCAGAGGAGACCTGCTACCGGTTTCAATGTATGGGAAAAATGTACAGGTAGAATTGTATATTGGTTCCCTTGACTTGAGTAAAGCCGGCGATTTTTCATTTCACCATGTGCTTCAGGCCAACGGCGCATTTGTATTTGCCGGCAACAAAATGAGTTGATTTTTGCGCGGACTTTCCTCTATACTGATGTATATGAGGCGCAAACTACTTTTACTTTTTCTTGCTCTGTCTGTCGTTGTTCTTGTTTTCACTGTCGTGCTGCTGACGACCCGCCGGCCCGGCAAGCAGACTGCATCCACTCCTACTCCTGCTACCCGTTTTTTCTGTCCGGTTTCCAAACAGTACTGCAAGACAGGCAAAGTCGTCACCCTCGAAGGCCAATACGCCGGGGTGGGCTATGCTTTGCCGGTCGGAGCAGGCCTGTTCGCGGTGTTTGGCGGGGGTCTGCGGCCCGGGTGGGCAGTATCGTCTGCCAGCCGGGAGCCTCTGATCATTTTGGAAAACAAGAAGCTGAAACTGGAGGCCGTGTACCGTATCACCGGCCAAAGTTTCACCCGCTATGATGTGGCCAGGCAAGGGGAAAAGATTGCGGAGGCGCAGGAAGCGCGCTTGGTCGGATCAGGCTTCAACATAGTTATTTATCTTCGCCGGACAGATGCCAAGAGCAAGCCGGTTATGCTGATCCAGCCGGCTGATTTTACAACCTTATGAGAAACGCATTTGTCTGCGCCATTGCTGCTTTCCTTGTCTTGAGTGTTGCCAACGTGTATTTTCGGCATTCGGCGGATTTTTCCGTTCAGGCGCGAAGCTGTGCGGAAAACTGCGACTGTACCTATGAGGGAGACCCGGACTGCGCGCCCGGCGCGCTCTGCCGGGAAGACGGCTGTACCCGACCTCCTCCTCCCAATGTTTGTTGTGTGCCGGGGAGCGGAGAGTCTGTGTGTCAGGGAGAGCGGATCTGGACCTATTTTCATAATGCGGAATGCCTTGTTGATGAGGTAGATCCTCGATTCGTCACAGACTGCTCCTACCACTGGGAGCCTGTGCGCTGCCCTGTTACAGACAGTTGTCTGGGCCAGACTGGCCTGCGGCCGGGAAAATGTACTTCTGATGGGTGTGCTATTGGAACTTCTATTTATAAAACCTGCTGTAACGCCTATGGTCAGGCTGTGACCTGCTTTAACGGTGAGTACGACGGCATTTGTACACCCAATCAGACAGTCTGGGGATCCGGCGTGAGCAGTGACTGCGCCGGAAGCGGAAGCTCTTCATCTGCCCCTCCGGGAAGTCCTACCATAACACCCATTCCGCAAGGATGCGAAGGTTCGAACTGGGGAGGGCCATGTAGCAACTGGAATGGAAATGCCAGCGGATGTTGGAGTAATGGACAGTTTAACGGGGCACCAAGCTGTAACTATTGCAGCAATAACAATACGTGTACCTGCGGTGCGTGCGATGTACAACCGCCAGGCTGTCAACCGGGTGAGTTTATGTGTCAAAACAACGGCTCGTGTTGTCGAAGTGCGAGCACATATAATAGTACTAACTGTAGTTGTTCCGGTAATGCATGTACAGGAGACTGTCGGAAAGGTAACCCATTTGATCCGGATAATATATGGCGTGGCGGAACTAATGGTAACAGCCAGTGTAACTTAACCTATCTGGCTGGACATTATAGATGGACGCCCGGGGACGGGGGCATTGGCGATGCCAACTGCGAAGATCAGTGGTGTGAGGATAATACGTTCAACTGTAAAGACACCTGCTGCGGTTCCTTGTGGCCGGCGCCAACGCCGGTTACTTTATCTGCATCTCCTCTTTGCACGAACACCAACAGCACCTGGAGCTGGACAGGACAAGCCGGAAACTATGATGTCTCTCGCCAAAACTCGGCCGGCGCCACTGCCTGGAACTGGACAAGCTCTGTCTCCGGCAACTCGTTCACCCCATCTTTTTCAGGCTACGCGACCGGCAACTACGGTATTCGTGTTTCCTGGAAAATGGCAGAGCCGATCTGGTCCTCCTGGCTCAACATCGGCCGCGACGTCACAGCTCCCACAACGCCCGGCGGGCTGAACTTAATCTGTAACACCAACGGTTCAGTCTCGGCCTCTTGGAGCCCTGCGACCGATACAGGCTGCGGCGGGTTGCACAACTATCCGTACTGGGCGCGGCTTTCCACAGATCCCAATTTTGGCTCATCATCTGTCATCTATTCAAACGATACCTGGCCCGACGGTTGGACATCGGGTATTACCAAATCAACGCCGGCCAGCGCTTTTGGCCCGGGCATCACGGTCTACGGCAGAGTCCGCTCCCGCGATAGTTTTGATACGCAATCAGCATGGGCAACAAATGATTCTTGTGTTTTTCCAACTGCCATCCCGTCGCCCACACCGGGTACACCGGTGGTAAATGCGAGTCCTGCCTGTACAAGCGGTAATGGTACATGGACATGGTCTGCAGTATCTCCCGCAGCAGCATCCTATGATCTGCAACGACAGGGAAGCGGATGGGACTGGACAAGCAATCAGACAGCGATCTCTTTTACATCCAATTTCAACTCGGGTTTTTCAACCGGCAGCTATGGCGTGCGCGTCGCAGGGAAAAACGTATCCGGACAAAACGGAAACTGGTCAAACTGGGCGAATATCAGCAGAGACATCTCTGCGCCGTCAGTACCCGTTACACCCAATGGGACATATGCTACCGGCGAGTGTACTTTTTCCTGGACAGCTTCTTTAGACGCCGGATGCGGCGCATGCGCTGTCAATAAAGCATGCACCTACTGGCTGCAGGGAAATTGGACCGGAGGTGGGGTGGGAAGCGCCTGCCGCGGCGCACGCTCCTTACCTGGCGGGCCTGCGCAAGGTTGGACGCTCCCCTCCTCTTGCGCAGGCTGGCTGCCACACAAATCACCGGGCAAGCCGACAGCGCCCGACCGTAAACGGATCGGGCTACGAGGTGGAAGGCCCTGGCGGGCCTGCGCAAGGTTGGACGATTATTCGGCTGCCCAACCCTCGCAGGGGTACGTACACGGTGACTGGCGTGTCCGCCGGCCTGCTGCCCCCGTACAACACAACGCCCGGGTTGGACGATTATTCGGCTGCCCAACCCTCGCAGGGGTACGTACACATCGCAGCGTTGACTTGGCACGGTGTCGCGTGCCTCTGAGGTCGTCATCTTGCTGCAGCCCTGCGAGGGGGACGGTCTGAAGACCGTGTTACAACGACAACTGCGCAAGGTTGGACGATTATTCGGCTGCCCAACCCTCGCAGGGGTACGTACACATCGCAGCGTTGACTTGGCACGGTGTCGCGTGCCTCTGAGGTCGTCATCTTGCTGCAGCCCTGCGAGGGGATGTCATGCTCAGTCGGCGCGGCGGATGCGTTCGATCTCAACTTCGAGGCGGTCGAGCCAGGGCTGTGCGTTGCTCAGGTCCTGGCTGCGTCCCATGTCTTCGAGGTGGGCACAGAGGTAAGCCACCCGTTGTGCGCCGAAGCTGCCGCCGCTGCCTTTGAGGCTGTGCGCGGTGCGCTGCAACGCGTTGGCGTCCTGGCTTTGCAGCGCCTGGCGCATCTTGGCGGTATATTGCGGCAGGTCGCCCGTGAACTGATGCATGATCTCATCCAGGATGTCCGGCTGCCCGGGCATACTGCCGCCGATGGAGCGCAGCTCGGCCAGAACCAGGGGATCGAGAGGCGGCGCGGCAGCGTACTGGGTGACCATCTGGCGCAATTCCTCCGTCTTGAACGGTTTACTGACGTAGGCGTCCATGCCCGCCGCCAGGCAGCGCTCGCGATCGCCGGCCAGCGCGCCGGCGGTCAGCGCGATGATGGGCACATGCCCGCCGCGACGGGCCTCGAACTCGCGTATCTGTTCCGTCGCGGTAAACCCATCCACCTCTGGCATCTGCACATCCATCAGGATCAGGTCATAGGGTTTTTCCATGTAGGCCTGCACCGCCAACCCGCCATGGTCCACCACATCAACCTGGTACCCCAGACGGGTGAGGATGTGCGTGGCGAGCTTCTGGTTGACCGGGTTGTCTTCGGCCAAGAGGACATGCCCCCCTGCGATCAGTGCCGGCGCCGGTCCGGGTGTCTCCGTCATGCCAGCCTGACGAGGTGTGCGTGGCTCATGTGTGGCGCCAAGCACGGTGACCAGGGTATCGTAGAGCGCAAGCTGGCGTATCGGTTTGGTGAGACTGGCGGTAAAACCGATGGTGTCGGCCATACGCTCCAGGCCAAATTCACCGACCGACGTCAGCAGGACCAGCGGCGTCGCGGCCAGCACGGGGTCGCGCTTGACCTGTACACTCAACATGCCACCATCCATGTCGGGCATCTGCCAATCACACAGAACCACGCGGAAGGGATTGCCCGACCGCTGTGCGTCGCGCAGCGCGGTCAGCGCTTCGGCGCCCCCGGTCACTTCCACCGGTACACATTCCCAGCTCAACAACTGCTGATGCAGGATGAGGCGATTGGTGGCATTGTCATCCACGACGAGCACGCGCACGTTGCGGAGATCGGCCGGTGTCGCTGCCTCGCCAGTTGCCAACGCCGCTTGTTTGCCGAACACCGCCGTAAACCAGAAAATGCTGCCCCGGCCCAGTTGGCTCTGCGTGCCGATCTTGCCGCCCATCAACTCCACCAGTTGTTTGCTGATGGCCAGGCCCAGCCCAGTGCCACCGTACTTGCGCGTGGTGGAGCCATCGGCCTGCACGAAACTCTGGAAAATGGTTTTCTGTTGTTCTGGGACAATGCCGATGCCGGTATCGGAGACCACAAAGCGCACGATGATCTGCGTGTCGGTCTCCTGTTCACGTGTCACCTGGACAATGACCTCGCCATGCTCCGTAAACTTGATCGCATTACTGACCAGGTTGGTCAACACCTGGCGCAGGCGCATGGGGTCGCCATGCAGACGGGTCTGCACATCGCGATGGATGAGGGTTGCCAGTTCGAGTCCCTTGCTCTGCGCCGGTCGTGCCAGCAGTTCGGCCACATCTTCCACCACATGTTGCAGGTCGAAATCGTCATGTTCCAGTTCCATCTTGCCGGCCTCGATCTTGGAAAAGTCGAGAATGTCATTGATGATGAACAGCAGCGCTTCGGCGCTGTGGTGTGCGGTGTTGACATAGTCGAGCTGCGTCGGGTTCAGGTCGCTGGCGTGCAACAGATCAAGCATGCCGATGACGCCGTTCATCGGGGTGCGAATCTCGTGGCTCATGTTGGCCACGAACTGGCTCTTCAAGCGCGCCGATTCCAACGCGGCATCGCGTGCGCGCAGCAGTTCGCGCTCGGCTTGCTCACGTTCCAACAGGCGCGCATAGGCCTCGGCGGTGTTGCGCACCGCGGTCACCTCCTCCGGCAGCCATTGCCGCGCGTGGCGTACCTCGTCCAGCCCGATGAAACCTGCCAGTTGGTTGTTGACGGAAAAAACGACGAGCAAGAGCGCCTGCACGCCCTGCGGGCGCAGAAGGCGCTGTACTTCTTCGGGCAGATGCTGCGTGGTTGAGGCAATGATCAGGCCCTGTTCATCGAGAATGTGCTGCCAGGAAGGAATGGTTTCTTCGACGGCAATACCCTGCAGATGCTGAATCTCCGGCGCGACCCCCTCTGCGCACCACTCATGCGTATTGTCCAACAGGCGGTCCGTGGTTCGATAGCGGAAGATATAGGCACGCGACACATCGAGCGTCTTTCCCAGGCGCAGCAAAACCTCATCCACGGCCTGCAGCCCGCTGGTCAAGAACTGCTTGGACATGTCGCCATGCACCACCGCCAACTCCAACAGGCGGCGCTGACGTGCTTCATCCTTTCTCTGTTGGGTGACATCGCGAAAAATACCCCGCGTCGCCAAAAATTTGCCGTCTTTGATGTTGGGCGTAACATTGCCTTGCACGATGACGCGGCCACCCTGGTGTGTGACAAAGGCGGCTTCCAGGTCCAGCGCCGATTGGCCTTGCAACACCTGCTGATATGCAACCTGGCATGCCGGCCATGATTCCGGTGCAATCACGTCGGCCAGCGTCAACTGCAACGCTTCGGCGTCGGTATAGCCCAGGGTGCGGCGCCAGGCGTGATTGACGAATTGATAATGACTGTCGCCATTCACAATTTGGATGAGATCGGTGGCGTTTTCGAACAGATCGCGAAAGCGCTCTTCGCTATCGCGCAGCGCGGCAAACGAACTGTGCATGGCATGGTTGGAACGCCAGTAGCTCAACATTGTCACCGCGCACAGCAGCAGGACCAGCATACTGGCTTGCACAAGATCGGCCACGGTGAAAGGGCCAGGCGGTGCGTAGAACAACCAGGGAGTGGTGTCAATCTGCTGCTGCCATTCGATCACAGCCAGCAGATTGAAGATCCCAAAGCAGAAGGCGGCGATGGCGACAAACCAACGCGGCGGGAGGAATTGGCCGGCGGTCAGGATGGGAATCACATAAAGAAAAATAGCAGGGCTGCGCGCCCCGCCCATGACGAAGATACCGCCGGTATAGAGGATGCAACTGATGAGAATCAGCATGCCGATGCGCAGAGGACGATAGGGCTGCTGACGGCCGACACGCCACAGGCGGTAGTAGACCAGAATGGCGGCAACCGCAATGATGCTACCCACCACGATCTGGTTGTAGGCGCGAAAGGCGAGGCCAATGCCCCCCATGATGACATAGATCAGCGCCAGATTGCCAGTCTGGATCCAGAAAAAGGCGTCCCAGGTGCGTTGATCGTTGCTCTCGTTTGGCATAGATGTGAAGCTCCCAATCGGCCAGAGCCTCATCGGAGGAAGGCGCCGGATGGATATTCGGGGGGGTTGACAGGACAAGGGAAGGCGAGTGACTCTGACTGCCTGGCTGGTCATGCGCATAAATAGTTTATCATAGGCCAGGGCAGATAGTTTATCATAGGCCAGGGCAGATAGTTTACCATAGGTCAGGGCAGATAGTTTACCATAGGTCAGGGCAGAATGAAAAGCCCACCTCAGTACTGAGGTGGGCTTTTGTTTCATGCATTGACGCCATTGGCGCCGATGGCGGATAAGGCTATCGGCAGGCGGGTCGGTCCTAGAAGTCCATACCGCCGCCGCCCTGAGGCGGCCCAGCCGGGGCCTTTTCCTTTTCAGGAATGTCGGTGATGAGGGCTTCGGTCGTCAGAATCATGGCCGCGATCGAGGCCGCATTCTCCAGACCACCGCGAGTTACCTTGGCCGGGTCAATGATGCCTTCCTTGACCATGTCAACGTAGGTTTCGCTCATCACATTGTAGCCAATGCGTGGGTTGCCCGCAGCATCCTGCGCGCGGCGGACATTCTCGACCACCACGGCGCCGTCCTGACCGGCATTCACAGCGAGTTGGCGCATCGGCTCTTCGAGGGCGCGGCGCAGAAGTTTGACGCCGGTCTTTTCATCTTCGAAGTCAGTCGCCACGTCGTCCAGGGCGCTGACGGCGTTCAACAGGGCCACGCCGCCGCCGGGAACAATCCCTTCTTCGACGGCTGCACGGGTCGCGCTCAACGCATCCTCGACGCGATGTTTCTTTTCCTTGAGTTCGACTTCGGTACCCGCGCCGACGCGGATGATCGCCACACCGCCGGCCAAACGAGCCAGGCGCTCCTGCAGCTTCTCTTTGTCGTAGTCGCTGGTGCTCTTATCAATCTCGGCCCGAATCTGCTCGATACGGCCCTTGATCTCCCCAGACTCACCGGCGCCGCCCACCAACGTGGTGTTATCCTTGGTGGAGACCATCTTGTCGGCACGGCCGAGGTCGGTAATCTGGGTGGTTTCCAGTTTGCGGCCCAGTTCTTCGGTGATGACGCTGCCGCCGGTCAACACGGCGATGTCCTGCAACATGGCCTTGCGGCGATCGCCAAAGCCCGGGGCCTTGATCGCCACGACGTTGAACATGCCACGCAGCTTGTTCAAGACCAGGGTCGCCAGCGCTTCGCCGTCCACGTCTTCGGCAACGATGACGATTTCGCGACGGCCCGACACCATCACTTTTTCCAACAGCGGCACGATGTCGGCGGCTGCGGAGATCTTCTTGTCGGTGATCAGGATGTAAGGATTCTCCAGCACCGCTTCCATGCGCTCGGCGTTGGTGATGAAATAGGCGCTGATGTAGCCGCGGTCGAACTGCATGCCTTCGACATACTCGGTCTCGAAGAGCAAACCCTTGCTCTCTTCCACGGTGATGACGCCGTCCTTGCCCACCTTGTCCATGACAGCGGCAATCAGGTCGCCGATCTCGCGATCCTGCGCGGAAATGGCAGCCACGTTCGCGATCTCTTCCTTGGTGGTGATTTCAATCGCCTGGCTGCGGATGGCCTTGACAACCGCAGCGGTGCCCTTCTCGATACCGCGCTTGAGCAGCATGGGGTTGGCGCCCGCAGCCACGTTGCGCAGACCTTCGTGTACAATCGCCTGCGCCAACACGGTCGCGGTGGTGGTGCCGTCGCCGGCAATGTCGTTGGTCTTGGTGGCGGCTTCCTTCAGAAGCTGCGCGCCCATATTCTGATACGGATCGGCCAGTTCGATTTCCTTGGCCACGGTGACGCCGTCATGCGTGACGGTAGGGGCGCCCCATTTCTTATCCAGGGCTACGTTGCGGCCCTTAGGGCCAAGGGTGGTCTTCACGGCATTGGCCAGAGCGTCAATGCCCACCTTCAAATTGCGTCGTGCTTCTTCGCTAAAACTGATCTGCTTTGCCATATTGCTCTATCTCCCAGGTTCTTGTTTGATTTGCGCGCTGTCAACAGGTGACAATTATGATTCGAGTACTGCCAGGATGTCACTCTCGCGCAGGATGAGTAACTTCTTGCCGTCCAACTTCACTTCGGTGCCCGCGTACTTGGCGTACAAAACACGGTCGCCAACGGTGGTGTCCATCGGACTGCGGCTGCCGTCTTCGTTCAGCTTGCCCGGGCCGGCCGCAATGACCTTACCCTCTTGTGGCTTCTCTTTTGCGGTCTCCGGCAAGATGATTCCGCTTGCCGTGCGCTCTTCCTGCTCTGCCGGCTCAACAACGATCCGATCACCTAGTGGTCGAAGCTTCATATGCTTATGCCTCCTCAATGGTATCCCATGATTGATGTGTTAGAATTGATTCGTTTTTTCTACACACCGGTTAGCACTCAAAATATCAGAGTGCTAATCCGGGGCCATTTTATCCAAAAGGGTACGATTGGTCAAATTTGAGATGCGAGGTGTGAGAAGAAAATCGAAAATCAAAAATCGGCTTATTCTTCGGAAGTGATCTCGAAGCGAAAGCGCAGTTGAAAGCGGCGCAGGAGGCGCAGCACCGGCAGGCCGAGAAACAGGATGAGCAGGGCATTGCCGCCAGCCCGCCACAGGTCCCAGGCCAGTGAGGTGACCAGGTAAAAAGGCAGGTAGCGCTGCAGGATGCCCGCCAACCCCAGGCCAGGCTGCCAGTAGAGGGCGGCTTGATCGGGGCGAAAGACGAAAGGCCAGAACCAGAGGTTCATGATGGCGCCGAACAGGAGGCCGAGGAACAATCCCCAGACGGCCAGCAGGAGCACTTCACGCCGGGGATGGCGGGGCCAACTCGGCGCCAATGCGCCCAGCATTCCCACCCAGCCGGTGGCGAACATCTGAAAGGGGAGCCACGGCCCCACGCCGCCGCCCAACAGCGCCGATACCAGGAGCGACAGGGAACCGAGCAGAAAGCCAAAGGTCGCGCCGTAGACATGCCCGGCCAGGATGGGCAGGAAAAAGATGGCGTTGAAGCCGCCAGGGCCGGGCAGCGCACGCAACACCGCGTTGAACGCGGTCAAAATGCCAAGCACCGCGACGGTGCGCGTGTTCATCTGCCCAGCCGACAGGTTCAACAGCACCGCGCCCAGGCAGATGACGATCAGCAGGATGAGGAAGAAAGGCGCATCGGCCGCGTGCGATAGCGCGCCGCCGTCGCCGGGCAGCGCTGTCTCCAGGCTGAAAAAGGGCGCCACGAACGCCACCGCGCCGATGGCGCTGGCAAGGAGCAGGATAGCGGCGTTGAGCCAGTGAGTCATTTTGGTCAACAGTAGGAAGTCCTATGTACAACATCAGAACAAAGCCATTTGCTTCGGTGACGTCCTGCGTGAGCACGCTTGGACAGGCTCCTGCCTCCAGGCGTACAGCTCGTTGAGAGATTGCACCTCCTCGCTTTTGAAGGTGAACTCTCGCCCCGACATAGCGAGCGAAATGATGACCTGAACATGACGAATGGCTTCCGCCTTGAGGTGCGGCGGAACCCATGTTGGGTATGGAAGCCGCTCGAAGTCCTTACTCTGAATGTTTCTCGTGTGATTCAGAACATCCTTTAGAATGCGCGTGCAAAGGTCAGTGAGCGCCCATCCGATAATGAAGAATAGTTCATCGTGAGGAACTCCCGGTCGCAGAAAGGCACACGGCGCGCCGCTATCGAGAATATACCCTGATGGCAGGTACCGTGCGTAGAGTCTCGGTGCGATAAGTGACCACGTCAAACCCTCTCGCCCAAAATACTTCATTCCGCCAACACCATGAAGATACCAATTTCCTGTCTTCTTGAACGTATAAACATAATCACCATTGTCACGCCAGAAGATGACCCACTCGGGTTCGGAGTAGAGGATTCGTGACGTTGCTTTGTTATAGGAACAATAGTCACTGTGGGGTAATGCGATTCGACGCGTTGTATCTAGCTTCTGCCAAGACACGATCTTCTCTACTGCACCGCGCGCCTCCTGTTCTGCGATATGCTGCAATTGGCCCTGGGAGACTTTGCCCAGACGTGCGCGATTGCATTCTTTACCGTGATAGCCTGTGAATCAAACCGAAACTCGTAAGGTTCATCAACTGCGCCTTGCTGGATTGGGCGAAGGAACAGCTCATTGTTGCCGATCGTCATGCCGGAGGTGGCAACCATTTTGTCGCCAACGAGGACGCCGGTGAAGTATTTCGCATACTCGCCGTTGACCCTCCAACTGACGTTTGGGGTAGATTCGATCTCAATCAACGACATGTCCACTCCAAATATCGAGACACGCCGGGGTTCGTTGGCCCGCTTGGTCAGCGAAAGGAGAAGCATGTCCTGATTCGTATCTGCAAATGAACCGGGCACAACCGAAACGTCCACAAGGCAGGTTTCCTGGAGCCATGAACGTAGGCCGGTCATAGTGGGAATTGTCAAAATCGTGTCACTACAGATGAAAACAAGCTTGCCGCCCGGCTTGAGCAGATCAACACACTTGACGATGAAAAATGCGTATGTCTCCTTCTTGATCTTGCGAGAGTTTCGCACCCCGAATATGTCGTCGAGTTCATCTTGAATAGAGGGATCAATGCTGCCACCAAAAGGAGGATTTCCGATGATTAGATCGAACATTTCAAGGCGGCTGGCAAAGTATCGTTGCCGGTTGGTGGCCGCGCTTCGATCAGATCCGGGAGGCATCCACCTGAAGAAATCGGAATTCTCCATGTGGGGAGGAAGAGGGCCAAGCCCCGCCTTGTCCCACTTCTCTGAGAATCGTGCGAATGCTACATCGTCAACTTCACAGCCGTAGAGATGATCGCGGCGCCAGGTTTGAATTTCGGTGGATCGAATGACTTTGGTTAGTGCATCCACGATTGCAAAAACGAATGACCCATTGCCGAACGACGGCTCAAGAACCCGGTACGCAGGCAAGATCGTTAGATCGCGTACGATGGCTGTAGCCGTCGCCGGTGGCGTAAAGAACTGCCCCAGTTGTCGCTTTCGGTCTCTGGATAGTCGTGCAATGCTCATTGGAGGTTGAGAGATTCCTGTGTCTCTGGTGTGACGATGATTTCATTGTCTATGGCACGATTCTACTACACAGCTAGAGAAACTTCAAGCCTCGTTTCGTGTCAATTCGTGTAATTCGTGGCAAGAACATCGCTGCCTGCGCTCACTGCCACGGATTGGCGCCGTTTCGCTGCATGTTACGCAGCACGTCATCTACCGTCAGAAACGCCGGATCGCGCAGGAGCTTGTTGATTTGCGAGGCGAAGACCAACGATTCGCTCATCGCGATACGCGTGGGCGCATCGAGCACCACCTGTCCCTCGGCCAACAGAATGACACGATCGGCGCACCCCGCCACCAACTCGACATCGTGCGTCGCCATGATGATCGTTTTGCCGGCCTGGCGATAACTTCTGAGCAGCTTGACTAACTCCGCTTTCTGCTGATAGTCCAAGCCCCGCGTCGGTTCGTCCAGAAGCAGCACTTGTGGATCGGCCACCAGGATCGCGGCCAGGGCCGCGCGCTGGCGTTCGCCGCCGCTCAGGTCGCGCGGGTAATGATCGCTCAAATGCGCCAGGCCCAGGCTGGCGAGCAGCGCCTGGTCGGCCGGCCGATCGGCCGGCAGGGCATGTCCGTTGCGTGTGAAGGTCAATTCCTGCGCCAGAGTGTCCTGGAAAAGCAGCAGGCCGGGGTCCTGCGGCACATAGCCCACGGTCTTGACGATCTCATCCAGGGAGAGCTTGCTCGTGTCCACCAACAGGTCCGCGGCGTGTTGGCCGTTGCCCTGGCTGTGACCAGGCGCGGCACGGCCCGCATAGCCATGGGCGCCGGCGAGGCGGATGCGGCCCTGCTTGGCGCGCAGCAGTCCCACCAGCAGCTTCATCAGGGTGGTTTTGCCGGCCCCGTTGCGCCCCATCAATGCCACCAGTTCGCCGGGGCGAAAGGTCAGCGACACCCCACGCAACGCCTCGCGACCCGCGTAGTCATACCAGGCGTTCTCGATCTGCACGCTGGGCGCCACCTTGTCGCCTGGCTGGGGGGCTACGGCCTGGCCGCGCAGGGGTGTCAGGTCCAACTGACGGGCAAAGCGACGCGCGTCCTTGATCGTGAGCGGCAGCGGGCGCCAGCCCAGCGCCTTGCCCAGCGTGACCAGCGGCGGCGTCAGCGGCACCTGGCTCAGGACATCATCCGGCGTGCCATCCACGATTGGTGCGCCGGCGCCGGGGAAGTAGAGAATGCGGTCCGCGTACTGCACCACGCGTTCCAGGCGATGCTCAGACAGGATGACCGTCAGTCCCAGGTCTTCGTTCAACTGGCGCAGGGCGATCAGCACTTCTTCGGCCGCCTGCGGGTCGAGCTGAGAGGTTGGTTCATCCAGCACAAGCACCTGCGGATGCAGCGTCATCACGGCGGCCAGGGCCACGCGCTGCTTTTCACCGCCCGACAGGGTGGAGACGCGGCGGCTGCGCAGGTGCGCGATGCCGAGTTGATCGAGCACCTCTTCGACCCGTTTGCGCATCACGGCCTGCGGCAGGGCGAAATTCTCCAGCGCAAAGACCAGTTCATCTTCCACGGTGTCCACAACGAACTGCGCCTCCGGGTCCTGGAACACAAAGCCAACCGCGTCGGCCATGCCGCGCGGCTCCAGGTTGACCGGATCGCGACCCGCCACGCGCACCTGCCCGCTGAAGCGTCCGCCGTAGAAATGGGGCACCAGGCCGTTCAGACAGCGCAGAAACGTTGACTTGCCCGCGCCCGATGGCCCCACCACCAGGACAAACTCCCCCTCCGCAATCTCCAGCGACAGGTTGCGCAACACCGGCGCCCTCTGCTGCGGATAGGCATACGACACCCGCTCGAACTTAATCACCGCCCATACCGCGCCTCTGTCATTTTTCTTCTTCCCCCTCACTTCCCACTTCTCATTTCCCGCTGCGCGCTTGCTTGTAAGGCTCCTCCACCGGATTGCCTTCAGCTTGCCAGGTTGTAATACCGCCCTTGAGGCTGTAGACTTCGCCGAAACCCTGTTGCATGAGATAGCCGGCCGCGGCCACGCTGCTGTAGCCATGGGCGCAGTAAACTACCGTGGGCGCGGTCTTGTCCAACTCACTGATGGCCCGCGGCAACGTCGGCATGGGCAGCAGGCGCGCGCCAACCAGGTGGCCAATAAATTGCTCGCCAGAACTGCGCACGTCCACCAACACAAACGGCTTGCCGGCGGCCTGCTGCGCCACAAGCTCAGCCGGCGTCAACTCCGCTACCTGGATCGGTTCCGGTTCTGGCTCCGGCACACTGGCCGGCCAAGAAACCGGCTTCTCCTGCTTGCCCAAGCCAACCGCGCGCTTGATGGCATCGAAAACACCCATCGTCTCAACTCCTTGGAATATCTACACCAAATTTTCGTTTGATTAGACTACAGACCAACAAAACTCTCCAAAGGCGCCTCGAGTAATTGGGAGTCAACCGCGGCGCAGTTGATGGTCAGGACTTGCTCAGCTTCTTTGCCCAACCATTTGGGCATCTCTTCGCGTATTACCGCCACGTACTGTGGATTTTGTTCGATCAAGACAAAACGCCGGCCCAGCTTGATGGCCGCCTTGCCGACCGTGCCGGCGCCCGCGAACGGATCAAGCACGACATCATCCTTGAACGAGTAGTAGCTGATGACCTTTTCGGCCAATTCCAGCGGAAAAATGGCCGGATGGCGCTCATCGTACGCGGGCTTGATGCGCCAGATGTTGGTGTGCTCGTAATCATCGCCAATTTTCGAGGCTTCCACTAACGCCTGGTTCGAATGGGCGCGAATGTTCCAGTCAATCAGGCGGCTGGTTTGCTTGCGATAAACCAGCACATACTCGGTCACCGGCACCGGCTTGTACTGCAGTGGATTGCGATCGGCGGCAAAGCGGCGTCCGCGTCCGGTGGCCCATCCGGCGCCCTCTGGTTTTTCCCAAATGATGTCGTCAATGAACTCGTAGCCTTCTTCGGTAAACAGGCGGTGCATGTCGAACGGCACGGCGATACGACGCGAGGCTTCGCTGCGATTGGCGCGTCGGATCAGCACCGGCGACACGTTCATCACAAAAAAGCGCCCTTCGGCCAGTACCCGATGCGCTTGCTGCATGATCTTTCGAATTTTCAGTAGATATTCTTCATACGTCACATAGTCCGTGTATTCCGGTCGTGCGTTGTAATAGGGCGGCGACGTAAAAATCAGGTCAACGCTGCCGGCCGGCAAATCAGACAGTATTGCTTCCGAGTCACCCTGGATCACCGTATTCCGCAGCGCAGAGAGCGCATACGTATCTCGCGCACGCGGCGCCGATGGTGCCGATTCAACCTTGCGGCCCAAAAGACGCGCCTCAAGCGTGCCCGGCGCCGTTGATTTGTTTTCCAGAATCAACGATGTCCGTGCATCTATGACCACTTCCCCGATGCGCTCTTGGCCCGTTTGGTTGAGCAACGGCACACGCCAAACATGGTAGCGGTCATCTACTTCCGGCAGGCCAAAGGTCACAGCATTTTGCAGTTGCGCCTGTTCCAACCAAACCATGGCGACCTCTTTGGCCGCCTGTACATCAATGATGCTATATTTCCTCAACTGCGTTACCATACGCCCACGCGTCATCGCGACACCTCTCTCATCATCTTAGTGGCTGTGATTATAGCCCTATCATCGCGGCTTGCCCATTTGCATAACCGTCACGCGTCAGTTGTCTCGGCGTTCGCGCCGCGGCGCGGCGGAGGCAGCAGCAGCGCGGGCGCGATGAGCAGGGCCAGGGCCGCGCCCAGCACCGGTTGAAACGACGGCCAGGGGGAATAGGGCGGATAGGGGTAGTAGAGCAGGCCGATGCGGCTGGTCAACCACAGCGTGCCGGTGACGCTCAGGGTAACGAGACAGGCCAGGCTGAGCCAGGTGTCGCGCCGGCGCCACACCCAGCGGCGATAGCGTGTGCGCTGAATTTGCCGCCCTTGCCGCCAAAAAAGATACGCCAACAACAGCAGCCCCGCGCCCGACAACAGCGGCGCCCAGGCCCGCGCGGTTGGCCAATAGCTGGCCGCAAACTGACCCACGAGCAGCAGAGCCAGGGAGACGATCAGCGCCAGGCGCAGGCCGAGCACGGCGCGGCCGCTCAGCCGGGTTTGCGTGCTGCTGAAGCCGCGCGCCTCCATGGATTCGGCCAGTTGAATGGCCCGCTCCAGCCCGGTGGTCAGCAGCGGTAGGAACAACGGCCCCATGTCGCGCAGACCACGCGGCCGAAAACCGCGCAGGCGCTGCACGTCACGAATCTCCTGCAAGGCGGTTAGCATCTGCGGCACGAAGGTCACAGCAATGGCGGCTACCACGCCAACGGTGTAAAACGGCTTGGGGATCAGGCGCAGCAGCCGCGACTGATCCAGGCCCAGGTTGAAGGCGGCGAAGATCAGGAGCAGGGCCAGCAGGTTCAGCCCACTGCTCAGGCCGTAGAGCAGCGCCTCCAGCGTGATGTTCCCGCCCACGATCGGCCAGGCCGCCGGTAAGCGCAGCAGCACCAGGTTGCCGGCGTGAACCATCAGCGCGTTGAACGGCACGCTGAATGCCACCAGGAACAGCCCGGCACGCAAAAAAACACCCCACGCTTGCGCCGACGGTGTGCGGCGCTGCAGCGTGCCATAGACGGCTGCAGTGGCCAGCAGGAGCAGGAGCAGATACAACGGATTGCGCGTCAGCATAGCCGGCAACGCGGCGGCCGTCAACCACAACAGCCAGGCGATGGGATGAAAAGTCTCGTTCACAGATGCGCGCCGCGGGCTAAGCTCACGGTTCCTCCTCCGTCCCGCCCTGGCGCCCCAGGACAAAGATCACCGCGCCGCCCAGCGCCAGCAGGATCAAGCCAAACAGGGCGTATTGCCACAACAGCCCGCCGCTATGACGATCCGGGGGCGCAGCCGTCCCACCGGGGAGCGCAGCCGTCCCGGCCGCAGTCTGAGTGGGCGCAGCCGTCCCTCCTGGGAGCGCGGCCGTCCCGACCGCAGTCCGAGTGGGCGCGGCCGTCCCGACCGCAGTCTGAGTGGGCGCGGCCGTCTCACCTGCAAGCGCGGCCGTCCCGACCGCCGTCTGAGTGGGCGCGGGCGTTGCGGTCGCCACGGGTGCGCGCGTCACCGTCGGCGTCGGCGTGAGCGCGGGCGTTGGCGTCGCGGTCAGCGCAGGGGGTGGCGTGGCGGTGGCGCCCGTCACTTGCAGCGTGATGCTGCGCGTCAATACGCCCGCGCCGGTATCTACCCGCAAAACCAATGGCTGCGTCTGCTGTGGACATTCCTGGCGCTGCTCCTCGGGCGTGACGATGGCCTCGTTGTAGTAGATGGCGGTCCACGGCCCGCTGACTTTCCAACTGACGCTGCTGCACTGCCCCGCGGTCAACGTCAGCGGCGCTGCGCTGAAGCTGATCTGCACCACGGGCGTCGGGGTGGGCGTTGCGCCGGGCGCGGCGGTCGCCGTATTCGTCGGAGTCGCCGTGGGTGTCGGGGTTGGCGTGGCCGTGACCGTGGGCGAAGGGGTTGGCGTGGGCGTGGCTGTCGCCGCGGGCTGACAGATTTCGCCCAGGGTGATGACCGGCGGCGGCTGGCCGTTGCCGTCCGCACCCGCGCCCCAGCGCCAACCATCCACCTGGCCGTTGCTCAGCACAAAACTGCTGGCGCCCAGTTGTGAATAGTCCCAGGTGTTGTTGGGCCTGAGATGCCAGTAGGACCAGTAGACGCACGCCAGCCCCTGGCACTGGCAGAAACAGTCCTCGATGGGGAAGCTGCAGCCGTCGTTGTTGATCTTGCAGACGCCGGCGCCCATGCCCGTGCTGGTGGCATCGTAAATGACCTGCAAACTGGAGACGCTCTTCAGCAACTGCAGGCCGCTGATCGTTTCCGCCTCGAAATTGACGCAGTAGGTCTGCACCTGGTCATTGTCAAACTGCACCACCAGACCGGCCTGGTGGGTGAGCGGCCGCGCGGCCGTCTGATTGACGCCAAATCCGCACGCCAACGCCAGGAGGAGGCCCAGGAGCAGCCCGCGCGCGCCCAGCGGACGGGCAAAGCCGAACAGATTGCGGTCAGGGGGGTGATGGTGCAGTTGGGTCATCGTTTGTCCCAGTGGCCGGGTTCTACCGCCGGATGCCCGGATAATACCACGTGCGCGGCTCGCCAACGGTTGGGCACGCAAGGCCACGGCGGGTACGGCCTGCACGGTGGCATAGAGGTCATTGGCGCCGCTGAAACCGGCAAAGCCGCCATCCTGGCTCTGCCGCGCCAACAGCGCATCAAGCGGGGTGTGCAGGGTCAGTGTAATCTGATTCGTGGCCGTGATGTGCTGACTCCAGGCCCAGCCGTCCGGGTCATGCCCGGCTGCGACCAGGGCCTGCACCACATAGGCGGTCGAATTGACATCGGTGGCATCACAGGCCGGATAGCCGCACGGTTTCTGATAGGGGAAGCCGCCGTCCGGGTTCTGTTGCTGGCGCAGGAAGGTCAAGCCATGCTGCACGGAGGCCGCGTCAGCCGGCTCACCCGCGGCGAGCAGGGCCTGCAGCGCGACGGCCGTCGTATTGGTGTCCGCGCCCCAACCGCTGCCGAGTTCCCAGCCGCCGTTGGCAAGCTGCTGTTGACGCAGCCAGGCGCGGCTCAGCCAACGACCCGGCGCGTACTGCGCGGACATCGCCAACAGGCCAAAACCGTGATCGAACAGGCTGCTGCCGATCTGGCCGCTGCCTGGGTCGAAGGCATCGAGCACGCGGGCGCCAACGTTGACGCCGCCAAAATCGTTCGGCGCACGGTCCGGCCGGCTGGCAAGCGCGGCCAGGGTGAGCTTGCCCGCGGCCGCGGTGGAGGAGAGGGTGTAGGTCATGGCCTGCGATGCCAGGTAAGCGAGCAGGCTGGGACCGCCTTGTGTCCAGGTGGCCGGATCTTGCCCGCCGCTGACCGCGGCGAACACGGCATCCGCGCTCTGACCGGGAGCGCCGAAGCTGCCGTCCGCCTGCTGCTGGCTGTGCAGCCAGGTCAGCGCGTGATCGAGCGCCACCTGGCGCCCGCGCAGCGGCAGCGGTTTACCCACCAGGGCCGGCAAGGCAGACACCGTTGAAAACAGATCGTTGGGGCCGCTGAAGCCGACAAAGCCGCCGGCCGCGCTCTGCTGCGCCAACAGGGCCTGGAACGGTGTCGTATTGCTGATCGTCCAGCCCGCGGCCAACGGGTTGTCGCTCACGGCCAGCAGTCCCTGCAAGGCCAGGGCGGTGGAGCTGACGCTGGTGGGGAAGGGAGATTGGTAGGGGAATCCGCCATCCTGGTTCTGCTGCGTGTGCAGAAACGCGACCGCCTGGGTCATGGCCGGGCTGGCAAGCGGTTCGCCGGCCGCGCTGAGCGCCTGCATGACCAGGGCGGTGCTGTCCACGTCCGCAGTGTCGCCGGGCATGAAGCCCCAGCCGCCCGCCGTCGTTTGCGCGGCGAGCAGGTGGCCGGCGGCGCCATCGGGAATCGGCGCCTGGCTGGCGCGCAAGGCCAGGATCGCGTACGCCTGATCCCAATTGCTGGCGCCGAAGCGACCGCCGGCGTCCGCAAACGTCGCCAGCCGGGTCAACAGGTTGAGACCGCCAAAATCCGTGGGGTTGGCATCGGCCGCGGCAACGGCCAGGATCAGTTTGCCGGTGGCTGCGGCGCTGCTGGCAAACGTTCCCGCCTGAGTCGCCAGGTAAGCGAGCGCGCTGGGGCCTTGTCCTACTCGCCAGTCAGCCGCTTTTTCGTTGGCGGCGGCCAGGGCGATGACCGCGTCCGCGGTGGCGCCCACGCCAAAGCCGGGAAAACTGCCATCGGCCTGCTGCTGGGTGTGTAGCCAGGCGAGCGCCCGCTGCACGGCCAACTGCGTGAAGGCGCTGGCGTCCGGCGGCTGTCCCTGGCTCCAGCGCCAGCCATCTACATCGCCGTCGTGCAACTGGCGTTCACCTGCGCCCACGGCGGCAAAGTCCCAGGCGTGGCCGTTCCAATTGAAATAGGACCAGTAGAAGCAGGGATCGAACGGCGCTGGGCAGCCGCAGAAACAATCGGCGCTGGGGCAGCCCGTGCCGCCAATGCGGCAGACCAGGGCGCCGCTCAGCTCCAGCGCGAGGCCAGAGCGCTGCAAGGCTTCCAGCCCGCTGATGGTCGGCTCAGAAAACAGCACCGTGCGCGTCTCCACGCGGCCGTCGGCGTGCTGAACCACAAGGCCAATGGTATTGGGGATGGTTTTGGCCGCGCGCGTGGGGAGGGTGGATATGAGGAGGGCGCCGACTAAGAGAATAACTGACAATGTGCGTCTTGAAAACATAATCCTACCAAATTAGCTTGTTTGCTGGGCTTCTGCAGCCTCGCAGGCTTCGGGAATCTCAGATGGGCGGGCGGGCGACGAATGGCAGAAACAGGCGCGGCGGCGGGAGCACATCGCCTGGATAGGGGCGCAGCAGGGCATCCAGCGCGTCCAGGGTCGCCATCAAGCGCTCGCCCGCGGCCGTCGCCATGAAATTGAAGCCGCCATCGGCCGCCTGCAACGCCAGTAAGGCTGACAGCGGCGTGTTGCTGCCATGAACGAATGGCGCGGCCAGGGGGTGATGTTCCACGGCGAGCAGGCCGGCCAGGGCCAGCGCCGTCGAATTGCTGTTGGTGGTACCGGCGGCGCCGAGGCTCCAGCCGCCATCGGGGTGCTGCGTCGAAGCCAAAAAACTGACCGCGGAAATCACCGTGGTGCTGCTGACGGGTACAGCGGCCAGGGGCAGCGTCTCCAGGATCAGGCCGGTGGTGTCAACCTCATCCAACGGGCCGCCGATGCGCCATTCCCAGCCGCCGGTGGCATGCTGCTGGGCGATGATGGCGGTCACGGCCGGCGCCGGCAGTGGTTGCGAGGCCAGGCGCAGGCCCTGCACGGCCAGGGTGTGGTAATAGAGGTGTCCGGGATGATACAAACCAGTAGCTGGCTGGTAGTAGCTGGAGAGGTGTGCGGCCAGGTCTATGCCGGCGAAGTGATGCACGTCGCGGCCCGCGGCCGCAACCGCGCGCAGGAACTTGGCCGTGCGGCCGGCGTCAGTCAGATACGCGGGTATCTGGCTGCGCAAGGCATCGAGCGCGCTGAAGCTGGCAGGCCGCCAGGCCGGGCCGTCCGGGTCTTCGCCCGCACGGGCGATCAGAAAAACGGCGTCTGCGGTTCGCACGCCAAAACTGCCATCGGGCTGCTGCTGCGTGTGCAGCCAATTGATGGCGCGCACGACCGCCGCGGTGCGCGCCGGCCAGGTGTTGTTCGCAGGCGTGGAACGGATCCCCGTTTCGGGATCCGGGTCGCGCAGGTGGACTGCGTACCCATCGAGGGGATTTGCACGCGCCTGGCCTGGCCCGGAAAGTGCCAGGATTGCCAGCAGTAGCCAGGAGAAGCCAGCGCGCAGGAGCTGGCGCCGCGGAGTGACGTTTACAGACTGTCCGTGGTCTAAAAGAAGGCGGCGCAATAAAATACCCTTGTCGGTTGACAAGGGTGACAGATCATGAAAAAAATTCATGCCCAGACCCTTTCGCTCGAAGGTTCCAGAGCGACCATGAGGTGGGTATTCTGGCTTACATGGACAGATCAATGTGACAGATCAATGTTCCATGATGACAGTTGCGGCACAGCACCGGCTTCGAACCGGTTTCCCCCACGTTGCGCACGACACAGCGGTGTGCCTGCGCTTGCATGGCCCTGCTAGATTGTTGAATGACGGCAGTATAGCACGGTGCAGGCAGGCTGTCAAAGGTCTGTTCAGGGTTGATTTGGCGGTCTGCGCCGCATAATTGATTGTAATCTAAACAGCTAGCGTATTCAGTGAGTTTCTGGTATAATGCCGCCACGGTTGCAGGTAACCGCCGTCCGGCAGCCAACTCACATTAGCCGGGCGGGGAGGACTCCTTGAACGCCAATTGGACAAAGAACGGTTTTGTATATCTACTCATCCTGGTGGCTGTGGCGGCGCTTTTCTTCAGCCTGTTCCCTCAGACCAGCCAGGTTGAAACGCAGGAAATTTCCACGATTGCCGAATGGATCAAACAAGGCAAAGTCGCCTCGGTCGCCATTGTGGGCGACGAAGTGCGCGTGCGTGTGTGCGCCGACGGTCGCAGAGCCACAGAGACAGCCTGTAAGGCGAGTGACCAGGTCATCATTTCGCGCAAAGAACCGATCATCGGCCTGACCGAGCAATTGACCAACCTGGGTGTGACCGCCGAACAACTTCGACGGCTTGACCTGCGGGTGGATCCGCCCAGTGACGTGGGCAACTGGCTGACCTTCCTGGGCAGCCTGCTGCCGCTGGTGTTTGTCGGCGCCCTCTTCTTCTTCTTGCTGCGTCAGGCGCAGGGCGGTAACAATCAGGCGATGGCCTTTGGTAAGAGCCGGGCGCGCATGTTCACCGGCGACAAGCCAACAGTCACCTTTGCCGACGTGGCCGGTGCGGATGAGGCCAAACAAGAGCTGCAGGAAGTGGTTGAGTTTCTCAAAGAACCACAGAAATTCGTTGCCCTCGGCGCGCGCATCCCCAAGGGCGTCCTGATGGTCGGCGCACCCGGCACTGGCAAGACGCTGATGGCCAAGGCAGTGGCCGGTGAAGCTGGCGTGCCCTTCTTCTCTATTTCCGGCTCCGAATTCGTGGAAATGTTCGTTGGTGTTGGCGCCAGCCGCGTGCGTGATCTGTTCGAGCAGGCCAAACGCAACAACCCATGCATCATCTTCATTGATGAGATTGATGCTGTCGGTCGCCATCGCGGCGCGGGTCTGGGCGGCAGCCATGACGAGCGCGAGCAGACGCTGAATCAGATCCTGGTGGAGATGGACGGCTTCGATACCGTGACTAATATCATCGTCGTCGCGGCCACTAATCGGCCGGACATCCTGGACCCCGCGTTGCTGCGCCCTGGTCGTTTCGACCGCCAGGTGGTTATGGACCGCCCTGACATGAGGGGGCGCAGAGCGATCCTGGAGGTACATGCCAAGGGCAAACCGCTGGCGGCCGATGTCGAAATGGAATCGCTGGCGCGGCAGACCCCGGGCTTTGTCGGCGCTGACCTGGAGAATCTGCTGAACGAAGCAGCCATCCTGACGGCGCGACGCAACAAGCGCAAAATCGGTATGCCTGAATTGCAGGAGGCCGTGGAGCGGGTGATGGCGGGGCCGGAGCGACGCAGCCGCATTATTTCGGACCGCGAGAAAGAGATCATCGCCTATCATGAGGCGGGTCATGCGCTGGTTGGGCACATGCTGCCGAACTGTGATCCCATTCATAAGATCAGCATCATCTCGCGCGGCATGGCCCTGGGCTACACAATGGCCGTGCCGGAAAACGACAGTGTTCTCAAGAGCAAGAACAAGTTCGAGGATGAACTGGCGATGACCCTGGGCGGCCGCGCGGCCGAAGCCCTGGTGTTCACCGACATCACCAACGGCGCCGCCAGTGACCTCGATCACGTGACCAAACTGGCACGCTCGATGGTGACGCAATACGGTATGAGCACCAAACTCGGCCCCATGGTGTTCGGTCGTAAGGCGGATATGATTTTCATGGGGCGTGAAGTCGCCGAGCAGCGCAACTACAGTGAGGATGTGGCCGAAGAGATTGACCACGAGGTGCGCCGTCTCGTGAATGAAGCGTACGTGCGAGCCAAAGAAATTCTGTCAACTTACCGCGAAAAGCTGGACCTGTTGGCCAAGACCTTGATCCAGAAAGAGACGTTGTCACACGAGGAGTTCGTGGCCTTGCTGTCGGACCTGCCGGAGCAGGCGCCGCCAACCCAACGCGGCCCGTCGCCCAGCAGTGTCGGTCCCATCTCGACCCCGCGCCCAACCGACGAACGCCGTGAGCAGCGCGGCACGCTACCCGGCACGCCAGCACCCTTGCCGGCCTAGACCAGGCAGCCAACACGCCAATCAAGCCCTTGCCGGGTATTTCCGGCAAGGGCTTTTTTTGCCCAGCCGCCGAATGAATTCGGGGCGCAAGGGCGTTCCGCCGCCAGGTCGGCCTGCGCCGACCGGAATTGCGTCCATGCAGGTTCGTCTGCAACCTTGCCCGGCAGTTCTGCGTATTACAGGCTGAGTGCATGAACGAAGACTCTGAGCACTGGACGGCGATGCCGCCCAGGTAACAAAAAACGGACACAAGGAGTATGACCATGAATCAACAACCGGTGATCATCGAAGGAACACCGCATTACGAACCGCACCGTATCTACCGCTCGCGCACCGAGCGGCAGGTGGCCGGTGTGGCTGGCGGTTTGGCCGAGTTTCTGGGGGTTGACCCCACCTTGATTCGTATTGTCTGGCTGATTTCAGTTCTCTTTGGGGGAGCCGGCGCCCTGGCCTACATCGTCATGGCCATCGTGCTGCCGGAAGAGACGGTAGAACATGCCGCCAGCAAGCCGACGGTGACGCGGCGTGGGGCTGACGTGCGCGCATGGGCCAGCCGTGACAGCAATCGTGGCCTGCTCTGGGGCGGCGTCCTGGTGGCCGCGGGCATCCTCTTCCTGCTGAGCAATTTCGATGTGATCCCCCTGCGCGGCCTGTGGCGCACCTTCTGGCAGTTGTTCTGGCCGGCCGTGCTCATCGGCGTGGGCATCGTCCTGCTGCTCGGCATCTCCGGCCGCGGCGTGGATTGGAAGGGCATCGTGCGCGGTGATCGCGCCCTGCTGCGCAGCCGCAGCAACCGCGTCATCGGCGGTGTCTGCGCCGGCCTGGCCGCGTACCTGGGTCTCGATGCCCGCCTGGTGCGTATCGTGTGGGTCATTGCGTCACTCTCCACCGTGGGCCTCGGCGTGATGCTCTACATCCTGGCCTTGATCGTCATCCCCGAAGCGCCCGCCGAGGAAGCGGTTACGCCGTCCAACAGCACCGTTATCTGACAACGCCGGCAGCCCGGCTTCTGAGAGAAGCCGGGCCGCTGACAAAAAGGCCTGGCTTCTCCCGGAAGCCAGGCTTCCGCATCAATCTGTTCGTCTCAGAGGGGAAAAAACATGGATGACCCAACACGTACAAGACCGATCATTCCCGCCATCATTCTGATCCTGGTGGGCGTCTGGTTCTTACTGCAAAACCTGAACGTGCCGGGCGTTCGCCTGGAGGCCTTTTGGCCAATCTTCCTGGTCATCGGCGGCATCGCCCTGATCATCCGCTACTTCACCAACCCCACAGCCGATCCCGATGACCTGGGCGGCGCCATCTTTATGACCCTGCTCGGCGTCTTCTTCCTGGGCTGGTACAACCTCAATTGGTTTGGGCAAGAATGGGAGGTTGCCTGGCCCATCTTCCCGTTCCTGCTCGGCGTCAGCAGCGGCATCAACTGGCTCTTGCACTGGCGGCGCTGGGGTCAGCTCCTGTGGGCGTTCATCGGCCTGGCCGTGGCGGCTGTAGGTTTCGCCTACACCACCGGCGCCATCGAAGGCGACCTGGCGCAGCAGTTAGCCCGCCTGTGGCCGATCTTCATCATCCTCGCGGGTTTGGGCTTTCCTGCTGCAAGGGCTACTCAATCGCAGCAACGACCGCTGATCCCTGATCTTGCCCCAAACAAACACAGGCCGCGTTTCTGCCGCGGCCTGTTTGTTTGTCTATCGCCGCCCGGTGTATAATAGACGCAACCGGGGACAAACACAGCGGAAAAGCACAGGAACAAAAGGGCATCAGGACATGAAAAAAATACTTGGATATTTTGTGGGCATCGGCTTGAGCATGGCGACCGGTTACGTGACCGGCCTCCTGCTGACGCCGGCCTCTGGCGATGATCTACAGACGCAGGTGCGCAACCGTGTCACTCAGGCGTTGGCAGAGGGCAAGCAGGCCGCCAGCGCCCGCGAGCAGGAATTATTGGCACAGTTCAACGCCGCCAAGCACACCCCGCTGGCCTGAGCGGTCTCAACGCTGGCACTGCGGGCAGAAATGCGTGGCCCGCTGCCCGATCACCACGCGCACAATCGCCGTTCCACAGCGCGCACACGGCTTGCCCGTGCGCCGAAAGACCTGGTGCCGCTCCTGGTTCTGCCCTTTGGCGCCGCCAGGACGCTGATAGTTCTGCAGACTGCTGCCATGATCGAAGATGGCCTGGGCCAACACCTGACGCGTCACCGTGTGGATGCGCGCAATCTCATTCATCTGCAAATCACCGCCGGGGCGCCGCGGGTCAATGCTGGCCGCAAACAGAATCTCATCGGCGTAGATGTTGCCGATGCCGGCCACCACGCGTTGATCGAGCAGCAGGCTTTTGATCGGCGCCTTGCGCCCGGCCAGGCGCGCGGCCAACTGCTGCGGGGTCAAATCAGGATTGAGCGGCTCCGGCCCTAGTTGGCGCAAAATCGTAGCCACATCAGCCACCACATAGACCCGCCCAAACTTACGCATGTCCCGAAAAAAGAGGCGCCGACCTGAATCCAGCGTCAACACCAGGTGCGTGTGCTTGTCAGGCGTCGCTTCGGGGCCTACCACGTGCAACTGCCCGGTCATACGCAGATGAATGACCAGCGTCTGCCCGCCGGAGAGGGGAAAAAGCAGGTACTTGCCGCGACGGTCGGTGCCCATGATCTGGCGGCCGACCAGCAGCGGCTTCACCTCGGCCGCAGAAGGCAGCGCAATCGTGCGTTCCCAGCGCACCTCGACATCCACAATGCGCCTTCCCACCAGGTCCCGGCGTAACTCACGTGCAATTGTCTCTACTTCAGGCAGTTCTGGCATGATGCCTCTCCCGCTCGCGCCCGTTTTCCATACTCGCCCGGCGCAGATTATAGGCCAGGCCGGCCAATCTGTCACGTTGACCTGGGCACGGCGGCGCGGCCGTGCCAGGGGTGCGGTCAGTGGCTCAAATTGGACGTTTACCCTCTTTTGGCGTATGCTATTCCCATCATGACCTGGCAGTTTTCATTCTATTCGATCATCTCATTCTTCACGGTCGGCCTCTTGTTCATCCTTGTGCGGGCCGTGTGGCTGCGACGCCGGATGCCGGGCGCCCCGTATCTGGTTGGCCTTCTCGTGGCCGTTTCCATCTGGTCGCTGGCCGCTGGTTTCGAGACGGCTTCCGTGCCGATTGCCAACAAGATCTTCTGGTCTGTCGTGTCCTACCTGAGCACCCACAGTGTGCCTGTTTTCTATCTGCTCTTTACGCTCGACTTTACCCAACAGTCCGAATGGATTCCGCGGCGCTACCGCCCCCTCTTGGGTATCATGCCGCTCCTCACCTTCATCGTCGCTGCCACCAACGGCTGGCACCATTGGCTGTGGACCGACTTCACCCCGGCGCCCAACAACGGCCTCATCTACGGGCATGGCCCCTGGTTTTGGCTGGCGGTAGTCCATAGCTATCTTGCGCTCATGACCGCCACCGTGGTCATGCTGCGCGGCCTGATCCGCTTCCCCGCGCTCTATCAACGTCAGGCCGCGGCCCTGATCCTGAGCGCCACGTTTCCCATCGTCAGCAATCTGTCCTACATCCTCGATCTGAACCCATTCCCCGGCTTCGATCTCACGCCGATCTCCTTCTCGCTCACCGGCATCGCCCTGGCCTGGGCGCTCACGCGCTTTCAGTTGCTCGACCTGGCGCCGGTCGCGCGCGATGCCCTGATCGAGAACCTGAGCGATGGCGTCATCGTGCTCGACGACCTGGGGCGCATTGTTGATGCCAACCCGGCCGCCAGGCAAATGTTCGACATGACCACCCTGCCGATCGGACAGCGTGTTGGCACAGCCCTTGCGCCCTGGCCCACGCTGGTCGCCACGCTCGACGATCAACAGACCCAACAGCAGGAGCTGCTCCTCGACGCGCAACCGGCGCTTGGCCTGGCTGCGCGCTTCGTTGACGTGCGCCTGATCGCCCTGACCGACAAGCGCGGGCGCCTGACCGGGCGCCTGATCACCGTGCGCGACATCACCGCACGCAGGCAGGCTGACAAGGAACTGGCCGACACCAAAGCCATGCTGGAAGCTGCCCTGGAGCAAACGCCCATCCCGCTGGTATTGGTTACTGCGCCCGATGGCATCATTCGGATTGCCAACTCGGCCACGCGCCATCACCTGGATATGGCGGATGCACCGCGCACCCCGGAGCTCTCCCTGCTGACCTTGAATCCTACCTGGCAACATTTCGACGCTGCCGGGAACCCGATCTCCGTGGCGCAGATGCCGCTCGCCCTGGCGGTGCAGGGCATCACGACCCACAATCAGGAGTACCGGGTTCGCACCAGGCACGGTAACGAACGCTGGGAACTGGTCAGCGCGGCGCCCATCTTCAACCAGGCCGGCGAATTGATCGCAGCCTTCGCCGCCTTTCCTGACATCACTACCATCAAACAGGTCCAAGCCGAACTGCGCCAGGCCAGGGATGCCGCGGAAGCAGCCAATCGGGCCAAGAGCGCCTTCCTGGCTCACATGAGTCACGAAATCCGCACGCCCCTCAACGCCGTGATTGGCATGACGAGCCTGCTGGTAGACACGGCGCTGAACGCCGAACAAATCGAGATGCTGAACGTCGTCCATGCCAGCGGTGATGCCCTCTTGAGCATCATTGACGAAATTCTCGATTTTTCCAAGATCGAATCGGGTCTTTTGGAGCTGGAAGACCGCCCCTTCCGGCTGGTCGAGTGCATCGAAGAGGCGCTCGACCTCGTTAGCGCCAAAGCGGCCGAAAAGAAGATCGAGTTGGCCTACCTGGTAGCGCCGGAAGTCCCCGGCATGCTCAGCGGTGACATGCCGCGCCTGCGCCAGATTCTGCTCAACCTCATCGGCAACGCCGTCAAATTTACCGATCACGGCGAAGTCGTCGTCACGGTTGACGGGGAACCGGTGAACGAGCGCTTCCGTTTGCACATCGCCATTCGCGACACCGGTATCGGCATCCCCATCGAGCGTAGAGAACGCCTCTTTCGTGCCTTCTCACAGATAGATGCTTCGACAACCCGCCGCTACGGTGGCACCGGCCTGGGATTGGCCATCAGCCAGCGCCTGGCCGCGTTGATGGATGGCTCGATCTGGGTGGAGAGCGAGCCGGGCGTCGGCTCCACCTTCTACGTCAATGTCCTGGTGGGCGTGACCGCTGACCAGGCGCCGTGGAACGAGCGCGATGAACGCCTGGCCGGCAAGCACGTTCTGCTCGTGGACGGTCATGCAGCCACGCGTCAATTCTTACAGACACAAGTACACCGATGGGGAATGACGTCCATGGCCGTGGACACGGGCGCGGCGGCTGTGGCCAGCCTGCAGAACGATGCGCCGCTGCCAGATGTCGCCATCCTCGGCCTGCGCATGAGCGACTACGATGGCCTACAGCTGGCGCGAACCCTACGCCATCTCGATCCGCCGTTGATCTGCCCGCTGATCATCCTGGCGCCCATGGCTGACACCTACGTGGCGCGCGCAGTGGCGGATCTGACCCGCACGACGCACCTGTCGAAGCCAGTGAAATCTGCGCGCCTGCACGACATCCTGCTCGATCTGACCAGCGATCAGCGCACGATTGCCGCGCCGACGCCGCGCCTGGCGTCAAGCAGCGCGTCTGATATCTGGCCTGACACGCGCGTGCTGGTGGCCGAAGATAATGTGGTCAACCAGAAGGTGGCCCTCTTGATCCTCAAGCGCCTGGGGGTGAAGGCGGATCTGGCCGCCGATGGCTTCGAGGTACTGGACGCGGTGGCGCACCAGCCTTACGATGTGATTCTGATGGACGTGCAGATGCCGGGCATGGATGGCCTGGAAGCCACCCGCCGCATCCGCCAACTGAACCTGCCTGCCGGCCAACCGATAATCGTGGCGATGACGGCCAGCGTGCTGCGCGAAGACAGGGATGCCTGCCTGGCCGCGGGCATGGACGCGTTCGTCGGCAAGCCGGTCACGCCCGATCAGATCATCGGCATCCTGCTCCGTCACCAGAGCAACGGTGTTGCCCCTGGGAGCGCGGGCGTCTCGCCCGCCCCGCAGATCGCGCCGCCGGTCTGATCGTGTTTTCTTCACCGCCACGGCGTAGGGACGAAATGACAGGCGCCCAAAACCTAAATTTTGCCTCGTGAGACTCGCGGGGCGACCAATGAAGCGACGCCGATGTAGCGCCGCTTCACCGGCCAGGTGCTCGATTCGTGTAAATTAGTGAAATTCGTGGCAGAGAAAACTGGGCGGATTCTTGGCACGAATTGCACGAATTGACACGAAAAAACAGTTCGTGCAAATTAGTGAAATTCGTGGCAGAGAGGGCCACGGCGATCGAAGCAACAAAGAAGCCCGGTTCCTGCAAGGAACCGGGCTTCTTTCGTTCAAGAATGACTTTGGGCCTTAGCCTGTTTTCGACATAGAACAGATGTTTCTATACAACACCATACAACAGCTTGTGGTCATTGGCAAATCGCACACAACCTGTAGGAACAGTCCTGTTTTCGCTCAAACGTTCTACGCGACGGCTTGTGGCAAGTGCCTGATGACCTACTACCCATTGGGGTGTCGAAAACAGGCTTAGATATCGTAGTACAACACGAACTCGTACGGATGGGGCCGCATGCGCACGGGGTTCAACTCCACCTGGCGCTTGTAGTTGATGTAGGCTTCCAACAGATCCATCGTGAAGACATCGCCGCGCAGCAGGAATTCGTGATCGGCCTCCAGCGCACGCAGCACGTCATCCAGCGAACCGGGCACCTGCTTGATCAGCTTCAACTCTTCCGGCGGCAGTTCGTACAGGTCCTTGTCCATCGGCTCGCCCGGATCAATGCGGTTCTGAATGCCGTCCAGGCCCGCCATCAGCATGGCTGAGAAGGCCAGGTACGGGTTACAGGTGGCGTCTGGCGCACGGAACTCCACACGCTTGGCCTTGGGGCTGGCGGAGTAGACCGGGATGCGACAGATGGCCGAACGATTGCGCTGTGAATAGGCCAGGTTGACCGGCGCCTCGAAGCCCGGCACCAGGCGACGGTACGAGTTAGTTGTCGGTGCGCACAGGGCCAGCAGGGCCGGCGCGTGCTTCAACAGGCCGCCGATGTAATACTTGGCCGTGTCTGACAACTGCGCATAGCCGCTGTCGCTGTAGAAGACATTGCTGCCCGCGTTCCATAGGCTCTGATGACAGTGCATCCCAGAACCATTGTCGCCAAAAAGCGGCTTGGGCATGAAGGTCGCGGTCAAGCCATTCTTGCGCGCCACATTCTTGATGATGTATTTGTAGAGCAGCAGATTGTCGGCCATGCGGGTCAGGGTAGCAAAGCGCATGCCAATCTCGGACTGACCGGCCGTGGCGACCTCATGGTGATGCACCTCGATCGGAATACCAACCTGCATCAGCGTCAGCACCATCTCGCTGCGGATATCTTGCAGCGTGTCGGTGGGCGGCACCGGGAAATAACCGCGCTTGGGCGGAATCTGCCCGCCGCGGCCGCCCAAGCCACTGTTCCACCAACCTTCCTGGCTGTCCACCTCGTAATAGGCGGAGTTGGTGTCCTGGTGATACTTCACATCATTGAAGATGAAGAATTCGGCTTCCGGCCCCCAGAAACTGGTGTCGGCGATGCCGGTCTGCTTGAGATAGGCTTCGGCCTTGCGCGCAATGTAGCGCGGATCGCGGGAATAGGGCTGGCGCGTGATCGGGTCCGCGACGTCGCAAATGATCGAAAGGGTAGGCACGCCCAGCACGGGATCAATGAAGGCCGTGGTGGGGTCAGGCATCAGCAGCATGTCCGATTCGTGGATTTCCTGGAAACCGCGGATCGAAGAGCCATCGAAGCCGATCCCTTCGCTGAAGGAGTCGGCATCCAGCCTGACGGCCGGAATACTGGTGTGCTGCCAGGTGCCGGGCAGGTCAATGAACTTGAAATCAATAATCTTGACATCGGCGGCCATCTTCAAAACGTCGGCCGGTGTAGTCGGCATAATCCAAAATCCTCCCTACGTTTACCTTGTCTCGCTGCCTGAACCACGATTCCACACGGTGCGCACGCGTGTTGGGAGCCAACACCCGGGCGCACGCCCTGTTCGGCAGTATACTACCTATTTTTATCACCTGCCGTCCGTTTTTGCCAGCGCGAAAGTGTATGGAAGATGGGAGAGGCGTTTGTGCAATCTATACGAGAAAGTTATCTCGCGAAGATCTCATAATCGTGCTAAATTGTCTCTCAAAAAACGATTTTGGGGGCTTGACAAACGCGCGTTGCCATGTTATAATTTGATACGTATTACTACTACGTATTAGTCGGTCAGCCTGACGAAACGCGAGGGTAAATAGGATGACGGCCCAAAGAAAACGAGCTCCGACGATGAGAGATGTCGCCCGCGTCGCGGGTGTATCGCAGACAACTGTTTCCTTTGTGTTCAACAAGCGGTCGGGCATCATGATCAGCGATGAGACCAAAGGCCGCGTACTCGAAGCCGTTGAGCAGTTGGGGTACCGTCCCAATGTTGCGGCGCAGATTCTGCGCACCAGCAAGACCCACCTCATCGGTCTGATCAGCGATGTGATCGCCACCACGCCGCACGCTGGGCAGATCATCGAAGGCGCGCAAAATGCAGCGTGGGCCAACGGCAAGCTGCTGATGCTGACGAATACCGGTGGCAATGAGGATGTGGAAAAGGCCGCCATCGAAATGCTCCTGGAGCGACAGGTTGAGGGCATCATCTATGCCACCATGTACCACCGTCCAGCTGATCCGCCTGATACCGTGCGCAGCGTTCCCACCGTTCTGCTCGACTGTTTCGTTCAGGATAGATCGCTGCCCTCGGTAGTGCCGGATGACATACAAGGAGGCCGCAGGGCCACCGAGCATCTGCTGAGCAAAGGACATAGCCGCATTGGATTCATCAATAACGTCCACGTGATCCCTGCCACGCTGGGGCGCCTGGAGGGCTACCAACAAGCTCTGGCCGGCCGCGGAATCGTGTACGATGACAGCCTGGTGCTGTCTGATCTGAGCGATCAGGGGGGCGGCTACCGGGGGTGTATGAAGCTGATGCAACGCCTTGATCGTCCCAGTGCGATCTTCTGCTTTAACGACCGGATGGCGATGGGGGCCTACGATGCGCTGCGCAAGCTAGGCCTCGCGATTCCCGAAGATATCGCGGTGATGGGCTTCGACAACGAACAGCTCATCGCCGCCCACTTGTACCCGCCCCTCTCCACAATGCAGTTGCCCCACTACGAGATGGGGGAGTGGGCCGTCAATTACCTTATCGAACACGACGCCAACCTGGCGGCCGGCGGGCCGATCCAGCACAAGATCGAATGCCCGCTCGTCAAGCGGGAATCGGCTTGAGACGCCATTAGGACACGGATCGCTTCAGTCCCGAATGATCGCCACGGTAGGGCGGTCCTCCGAGAAAAGAACACCCGTCAAAAACGTCGCGCTTCCCTGTACGTTCTCTGAGCACTGCAGACGTACAGGGAAAAAAATCGTATTACTAATACGTATTAGTAATACGAATCATCTTCGCGGATAGGCCCAAAGATTGTCGAAAACCTGATGGCAGGAACCAGGGAGGACCTTCTATGTTTCGAATGACGCGGAGTGGCATGCAACTGGAAGCGGACGCCCCCTCTTGGTCCCTGGCACGCGAGGTCATACACCAGCGAGCCAGCGAGTTGGGCGTCGCGCTGATCTCCCATGAAGCAGACCTGGTGTCCCTCGCGCCCGAAGAACGGCTAGGAATCCTTGAGATGAAGGTCCTCCCTGTGCTTGTGGCCCCAAACGCTCTTCTGGCCGACGCGTTCCGGGCGATGTCAGAGAGCTTGCCGCCGCGCGTTGGGATGGAGTGGCGGCTGGAACTGCCCGAAGCGCTGCCTGCTATCCGCGTTGACCCGCTGTGTTTGCATCAGATCCTCTACAACCTGCTCAGCAACGCCTACAGGTTCGCGAAGCAAGGTCACATCACGCTAGGCGCCTTGCCCACGACCACCCATCTTCACTTCTGGGTTGCCGACACCGGGCAGGGTATGCCGTTAGAGCAGCAGTACATCTTTCACGCCCTTCTGACGGCGGAGCGGCCATCACACCCTGTCGCAGGCCTGGGGTTTGGGCTACACGTGACCTACCAGCTGGTCAGACTGCATGACGGCAAGATGACTTTTTCGAGCCCCCCCGGCGCAGGGGTCACCTTCCACATCTATCTGCCGCTGCTCCAGCCGAAACGCCGCATGGACCGTCCGGTGGAGGCGTCGCCGAGCACACTACCCGTCGAGATGGACCTGCCACTGCAGGTCCATGAGTTGACCCGCCGGACCATCACCTATCTCCGGCAGAATTATGCCGCCGAGCAGTTGTCGCGCCGCCAGATCGCGTCGCACGTCGCAGTTTGCGAACGGCACCTCACGCACGTTTTCCGACGCGACCTGGGCATCACACCGTGGGAATACCTGACTCGCTCCCGCATCGAGCAAGCCAAAACATTACTGCGCGTCACGAATCTCACTGCCACTGAGATCGCCGGTCGGGTTGGCTACAACGACGGCGCCTATTTTAGTCGGGTCTTCCATCGGGAAACCGGCCGCAGCCCGTGCGCCTTCCGCCGCCAGGTCCGTTGCCAGCAAGACTCGAACGACCTGTCCGATCTTGCTCCCAATTCTGCAGGATTCACTTCCTTTTGTGCATGACTGCCGCGCTCGCGCTTTGTATAATTCAATTATAGTAACCCAAGGCCCTGCCGCTTAACCATAAGGACCTCCAAATGGCAAAACAAACAAAACCCAATCCGACGCTGATTGATGTGGCCAATCTGGCTGGTGTCTCACGGACGACTGTTTCTCTGGTGATTAACGATAATTCTCATATCCCAGATGAAGCCAAGAAACGAGTCATGGCGGCGATGTCCGAGCTTGGCTATAGCCCAAACCTGGCAGCCAAGATAATCCGCGCTCAACGATCCGGCAACTTCGGATTTGTGTCCGATGAAATTGTCACCACGCCGTATGCAGGAAAAATCTTTGAGGGCGCTCAAGATGCTGCCTGGACACTGGGCAAGGTTCTGCTTCTAGCCAATACCAAGAATGACCCCCAGTTGCAGGCAGCCGCGTTCGATATGATGCTGGAGCGCCAGGTCGACGGCATCATCTACGCGACTTTTTATCATCGCCCCGTGACCCCGCCCGATCTGCTGTGGGAGATCCCGTCGGTATTGCTCGACTGCTTTGTAGCCGACCGCTCGCTGCCTTCGGTTGTCCCGGATGAGGTCGGCGGGGGCTACAATGCCACCAAGATTCTGCTGGAAAAGGGGCACAAGCGGGTGGGCTTTCTCAACAATATTGACCCCATCCCCGCGACCGCCGCCCGCCTGCAAGGCTATTTGGCTGCTTTGGCGGCGCACGGCATCGCTTTCGACCCGGCGCTGGTGGTCTCTGATAACTCGGATCCTGATGGCGGCCAGCGCGCCGCGCAGACAGTCATGCAGGTGCCGAACCCGCCGACCGCGCTGTTTTGTTTCAATGACCGCATGGCGATGGGCGCGTACTATGCCTTGCGCAAGCTCAATCTCACCGTGCCTGACGATGTCGCGGTGATAGGGTTCGACAACCAGGAGATCATTGCCGCCCATCTTAACCCTGGCCTTTCCACCATGGAATTACCCCATTATGCGATGGGCCAATGGGCTATCAACTACCTGCTGGAACACCTGGACCCGGAAGACGACATGCAGCCAATTCAACATTCCATCGAATGTCCGTATATTGAGCGGTTCTCGGTCTAACCCGCCGCTGCCATTCCGACACGTGCAGGCAAATAAGGAGGTGATTGCATCGTTCAGGAATACGTCTCAGACAGCCAGGCACCGTCATGTGCGATTACGCAGCATCACCAAGATCGAATTTGGAGGAAAGAATGAGAAAGCTACTTCACTTTGCGCAGATCATCATATTGATCACCATCATCCTGGCTGTTGCTGGGTGCAGCTCGCCTACCCCGACGCCGCCACCAGCCGCGACTCAACCCGCGGCCGCGACCCAGCCGCCGGTTGCTGCCCCTGCCGAAGCCAAATCAGCCCGCGGGTTCATCGAACCGCCCTTCCTGGCCGATCGTGTCGCTTCTGGCAAGCTCCCACCCATCGACCAGCGCCTGCCAGATGACGTTTTCGTCGTTGGCCCCGGCGTCCTGTTGCAAGAAGAGTACGGCGCCTGGGAAAACGGCCAATACGGCGGCGACATCAATATCGCTGCGTCCTGGGGCTCGGGATTCCTGAATATCGGTCAAGGTTCGACCATCTTGCGCTCCCCCAGCCAGACAACTAAGGCCTCCTTGCCCAATGTTATCGGCTCGCTGAAGATTTCAGATGATTACACCACCTATACCTTCGGCATGCGCAAGGGCTTGCGCTGGTCGGACGGCGAGCCGCTGACCACCGAGGACATCCGCTTCGCCTTCGAGGATATCTATGCCGACCCGGATGTGCTGCGCGGCTTCCCCTCTGAACTGAATGCCCAGGGCAGCGCCGCCAACGGGGCCGCTGAGCTGAAGATCATCGACGAGTACAACTTTGAGTTGAAGTTCAGCAAGCCCTATGGCGCGTTCGTCGCCGCCCTCAACTCCTGGATCCCGAACTACGACTTCATGTTCAAGCCGGCGCACTACTTGAAGAAGTTCCATGCAAAATATGCTGATCCGGCCGAACTTGAGAAACTGCTCAAGGAAGCGAATGAAACCAGTTGGGTCAACTTGCTCAACACCAAGGACGTCGCGCATTGGGATTGCGGTGAGATTCGCGCCTTGGGCCAGCCCACGTTGAACGCCTGGGTGCTCACCGAAGCAACCCAAGATCGCCGTGTCTTCGAGCGCAACCCCTACTTCTGGCATGTTGACTCCAACGGCCGCCAGCTGCCCTATGTCGACCGCGTGGTCAACAACCTCGCCATTGACAGCGCGGCCACACTCAACGCCGTCATGGCCGGCAAGGTCACGCTCGCGGGCGGCAACAACGTCTCGCTCAGCGACATGCCGGTTCTGGTGCAGACGGCAGCTCAGTTCAACCGCAAGATCTTCACCACCGGTTCCTTCAACTATCCGACCATGCTCTTCCTCAACCTGGACTATGAGTATGACAAGGAAGGCAGCGTCTGGCAGAAGCTGATCACGGATCCCGAACGTCGCTTCGGGCAGGCGATCGCCGCCGCGATGGATCCGAATGAGGTTAACAAGACCATCTTCTTTGGCAAGTTCGGCCAGCCCTTCATGAATGCCACGGGGCCTGACCTGGAGAAGGCCAATAGCCTGCTGGACGCGCTGGGCCTTGACAAGCGCGGCAGCGATGGCCTCCGCCTGGGGCCGGATGGGCAGCCCTTCATCTTCCGCATCACCTTCAATACGGAAGCGCCCGAAACCGCGCCGATTGCCGAACTGCTCAAGGAGCAGATTCAGAAATCCGGCCTGCATGTCGAGCTCGAAGTGGTCGATGGCACGCTGTGGGATCAGCGCCGGAGCGCCAACGAGATTATGGCCTCCTTGAAATGGAACGACGGCGAGGCCTGGGCTACGGGTATCTCCGAAGATTACCTGCCTAACCATAAAGGCCCCTGGTCCCCGATGACCTGGTTGTACTACAGCACCGGCGGCAAACAGGGTCGCCAGCCGCCAGCGTACGTCAAGGAGTTCTACGATCTGCACACAGCGCGCAAGGCGTACCCACCCGAGTCAGACAAGGGTATGGAAATCTACAACAAGCTGTACAAGTGGATGTCGGACAACTACGTGATGATCCCAGTGGTCGGGCACCAGGTCAAGCCTAATTCGGTGGATGCCCGGTTGCGAAATCTCCCGAATGATGGTTCTCCCTTTGACCTCGACGTTTACATCAACGCCGAAGGGTACTGGTTTGCTGCGAAATAGATGAAGTCGTCAGCCTTCAGGCCCAGCCCGCGGCGTGGGCCAGGCCTGAAGGCTGCGCAATCCACAGCGATCCTCGCCCACGCGCTCGCCAACGAGCCGAAAGGAGCGGCCATGCTTAAGTTCTTAGTGCGTCGTTTGGGAGCCCTCATCCCATTGCTGATTCTTGTCTCGATCGTTTCGTTCGTCATCATTCAGTTGCCGCCTGGCGACTATGTTGACAGCTACATACGAAATCTTGAGCTGCAGGGCGGGTCATTGAATGACGCTCAGAAACTTGCGCTTCAACGGCAGTATGGGTTGGATAAGCCCTTGATCATGCAGTACGGCGTGTGGATCTCCAAGATCGTCCTGCACGGCGATTTCGGCAATTCATTCCGGTACCAGCGACCGGTCGCCGACCTGTTGGGGGAGCGCGTGCCGCGCACCATCGCATTGTCTTTGGCGTCCATTGCGCTAACCTGGGTCATCGCGATTCCCATCGGCATTCTCTCTGCATTGAAGAAGTACTCCGTGTGGGACTATTTCTTCACCTTTCTGAGCTTCTTAGGACTTTCGATCCCGGCGTTCCTGCTGGCGCTGGTGCTCATGTATGTCGTCTTCTCCCGGACAGGATATCTGGTGACCGGGCTGTTCTCAGATGAGTTCCGCAACGCGGCCTGGTCCATGGCCAAGTTCGTAGATATGCTGAAGAACATCTGGCTGCCGCTGGTTGTTTTGGCCGTGACCGGCGCGGCGGGGCTCATCCGCATCCTGCGCGCTACGCTGCTGGATGAATTGAAGAAGCAATATGTCACGACCGCGCGGGCTAAGGGCCTGCCTGAATGGCGGGTGATTTTATCGTATCCCATTCGCATCGCCATCAATCCGATCATCAGCACTATCGGCTGGATGCTGCCTGGCGTCGTCGGCGGCGAGTTGGTCGTATCCAAAGTGTTGAACATACCGACGGTTGGCCCCATGATCCTGGATGCCACTTTAGGGCAGGATATGTACCTGGCCGGCGCGTTCGTGTTGATCCTGTGCTCACTGACCATTGTCGGCACGTTGATATCCGATATTCTTCTGGCGTGGGCCGATCCACGCATCCGCTTCGAATAAGCAGCCCGGCGAAAGGGTGCAAATATGCAAACAACAATCACGAACAGCGCATCAGGAGCATCAGAACACTATGTAAATCGCCGGTCCGGCGAGCTGCTGCGGCGTTACCGGGGGACCCGCACACGGCGCCAGAAGGTCGCTGAGCAGTTGCTGGAGGCGTCGCAGTATGGGCTGATGCTGGCCAAGTTCAAAAAGCACCGCCTGGCCCTGATTAGTTTCTGGGTGCTGGCTAGCATCTATCTGATGGCCATCTTGGCGAACTTTGTGGCGCCCTACAGCCCGGTCACGCGCTTCGGCGACCTGGTCTACGCCAGTCCGACCAAGATTCACATCCGCGACGCGGAAGGGGCTTTCCACCTGCCGTTCGTGTACGGCCGGACCAGCCAACTGGATGAGGCGACGTATACCTATACGTTCGTAGACGACACCAGCACGCGTTACCCCGTGCGTCTCTTTGCCAAAGGTGAGCCGTACAAGCTGTGGGGGGTAATTTCCTCTGACGTGCATCTGATCGGAGTTGGTTCTGAGCAGCCCTTGATGTTGATGGGCAGCGACCAGCTTGGGCGCGACCTGTTTTCGCGAATCGTGCATGCCGCGCGGGTGTCGCTCTTTATCGGTTTCGGCGGCGTGCTTGTCAGCTTTTTCCTGGGCATCCTGCTTGGCGGTATCTCCGGGTTCTTCGGCGGCACGATCGATCTCATCATCCAGCGGGTGATCGAGTTCTTCATGAGCATTCCGCAGATCCCCCTGTGGATGGGCCTTTCAGCCGCCATCCCGGAGAATTGGACCGGCATCCAAACCTTCCTCGCCATTACCATCATCCTGTCGCTGGTCGGCTGGACGGGGTTGGCGCGCGTGGTGCGCGGGAAGATCATTTCGCTGCGGGAAGAAGACTATGTCACCGCGGCCAAGATCTCGTCGGCCGGCAACCTGGCGATCATCTTCAGACACCTGCTGCCCGGCTTCATGAGCTATCTCATCGTTCACATCACCATCGCCATCCCGGGCATGATCCTGGGCGAGACCACCCTGAGCTTTCTGGGCTTGGGCATCAACCCGCCCGACGTGAGCTGGGGCTCGCTGCTCCAGCAAGCCCAGGATGTGACCGTGATCGCCTTCTACCCGTGGCTGCTATATCCCTGCGCTGCGATCATCTTGGCCGTAGTCCTGTTCAACTTCATTGGCGACGGCCTGCGCGACGCAGCGGACCCCTACACACGCTGAAGGAGGGCCTGTCATGAGTGGCCGAATGGTTTTCTCTGTGATGCACAAACGTTTCTCGCTCCTTTTGCTGGTGCTCTTGTTAGTTGGAGGATGTCAGAGACCGATGAATGATTCTCAGACGGCGCTTGCGCCTCAGAATAGCCCGGAATCGCGGCCTGCCGTTCCCAGCGCCGCCCCAACGCCGCGGCCGGTGGAGACCCAAGCCGCGGCAAGCGTGCAACCCACGCCGGGACCGAAGACCCCGGTAGACTATCTGGCGACGTCCGAGGCACGGGACGCATACGAATATCCCATCTCGGAAGCATCGCGTTACCAGCAGGTATATCGTCCCCAGTTTCATTTTTCACCTGCCAAGGGATGGCTAGGCGATCCGGATGGGATGATCCGCTTCAACAACCTCTATCACATCTTCTGGTGGGGCCATGCCGAGTCGAAAGACCTGGTGCACTGGAACGAACGCATCTGGCCGATGATCGGCGATAACGGCTCCTTCGTCTACTATTCCGGTTCGGTCGTTGTAGATAAATATAACACCAGCGGCCTGGCGGTGGACTCCGATCAGCCGCCGATGATCGCCGTCTACACCATGCACTATCAAGGCACAGGCGAAGAGGTGCAGGGCCTATCGATCAGCTACGACTATACGAGCTTCGTATATTACGACCAGAACCCGGTGCTCGATTCCGAGCGACCCGCGTTCCGCGATCCGCAGGTGTTCTATCATCCTGAGACCGACCGCTGGATCATGATCATCACGCTCTCGGATGATCGCAAGGTCAGCTTCTATGCCTCGCAGGATCTCAAGCACTGGGAGCACCTGAGCGACTTCGGCCCGATCGGCGCGCAGTCGCAGGTTTGGGAGGTGCCTGACATCTTCCAGTTGAGCGTGGATGGCGACCCGACTCAGAAGAAATGGGTTCTGCTGTGCGGGATAGGCCCCAACCGGGAGCAGTACTTTGTCGGGGACTTTAACGGGAAGAGATTCACGCTGGACCCGGCCTTGAACGGGTATCTCCTGCGTGGCGAGGGCCTGCCGGGCGCAGTGTTTGCCGACTTTGAGAAGGGCCTGCCGGCGGGCTGGACCAGCGAAGGGGACGAGATTGCCATCGGCAACGGCGAAAATCTCGGCCTCTACAAAACGTCAGGCTTTCTTGGCGCCGGTTTCTTGAGCACGTACACGCCCGGATCAAAGACCGGCGACCGGGGACTGGCAACCGTCACGTCGCCTGAGTTTGTCATCAGCACGCGCTTCATTAACTTTCTGGTCGCCGGTGGCGCTCACGGCAGCGATGGCAGTATCAGCCTGGTTGTGGATGGCGCCGCGATTCGTCGCGCCAGCGGCGACGGCTCCGATATCATGAAGTGGGTGAGCTGGGACGTGACCGAACTGGCGGGCAAGAAGGCGCAGATTCAGATCGTCGATCAGCGCACTGCTTCCGATCTCGGGCATGTCAGCGTGGATCACATCTTGTTCTCGGATACGCCGATGGTGAGCGGCCGCGAGCACGCCAACTGGCTCGACCACGGCGCGGATTACTACGCCGTGCGCACGTATCGCGATTACGACAACGCGGAAGATCGCGTGGTCACGATGGGCTGGCTGGGCAACTGGGAGTACGCCAACGATGTACCCACCTCTTGGGGTAAAGGCGCGCTGGCCCTGCCCCGCGAAATCAGCCTGGCGTCGTATGCCGGCGGGTTGCGCATCGTCCAGCGGCCGATTCCAGCCTTGGAAGGCCTGCGCCAGGAACCGATCCAGATCAAACAGCGAACGCTGCAAGGCATCACGCCGCTTTCCGAGTTCAAACCAGCCAGGAACACCTACGAGATCGACGCGACCTTTGAAATCACCGATCCGAAAGCGAAGTTCGGCATCAAGACCGTGGTGAACGGTGATCATGGGGTGAGCGTCGGATACGACGCGAACACAGCGACGCTGTTTCTCGACCGCACAAACTCGGAGAACGCCAGGTTCAGCGGCCGCTTTGCCAAGTATATGACCGCACCACTGGCTCCCCAAAATGGGAAGGTCCGGCTGCACATCTTCGTCGACCAGTCATCCATTGAGGTGTTCGCCAATGACGGTGTGGTAACCATGTCTGCACTGATGTTTCCCAGCCCCAACAGTCTCGGCACTGAATTGTTCTCGGAAGGCGGCGAGACTAATTTACAGAGTCTCAGGGCATGGGAGCTGGATTCCATCTGGGGTGTGCCCGCAGAGTGAAGGGTCGCACAATCGCGAGAACGAAGGATACGCACCAATGAATCAACTAGAAATCCGAAACCTGAAAACCTTCTTCTTCCTCGATGAAGGCATTGTGAAGGCGGTAGATGGCGTAGACCTTATGGTCGGGGACCAGGAGACGATCGGCATTATCGGTGAGTCCGGTTGCGGAAAAAGCGTGATGTCCCAATCAATCATGCGCCTGGTGCAGCCGCCGGGTGAGATTGTCAAGGGAACGGCGCTGCTGCACCGCAAGAATGGGAGCACCATCGATGTTTTCGCCCTGGCGCCCAACGCGCCGGAGCTGCGCGCCATCCGGGGCAACGAAATCGCCATGATTTTCCAGGAACCGATGACTGCCTTTTCGCCCGTCTATACCATCGGCCACCAGATCAGCGAAATGGTCGCGTTGCACACGCAGCTCGACCGGAAGAAGAATCGCGAGCACGTGATCGGGTTGCTCAACCGGGTAGGCATCTCCAACCCGGCCCAGCGCTATGACGAATATCCGCATCAGCTTTCCGGTGGCATGCGCCAACGCGCGATGATCGCCATGGCCCTGAGCTGCAGCCCGAAGATCATCCTGGCGGATGAGCCGACTACAGCGCTGGACGTGACCATCCAGGCGCAGATCCTTGACCTGATGCGAGAGCTGCAACACGAAGTGGGCATGTCAATCATCTATATCACCCACAATATGGCGGTAATCGCTGAAACGGTCGAGCGGGTCTACGTGATGTACCTGGGCCAGGTAGTGGAAAGCACCACCACGCAACAGCTGTTTGCCAACCCGCTGCACCCCTACACCCAGATGCTGCTGCGCTCCATCCCCAAACCCGGCCAGAAAGTGGATAAGCTCGAAGTGATCAGCGGGACGGTGCCAACCCCGATTGACCGCCCCAGGCAATGTGGATTCGCCACCCGCTGCCCGAGCGCCATGTCCGGCCTGTGCGATAAGTCTATGCCGGCGCTATTCGAAAAAGAACCGGGGCACTTCGTGCGGTGCTTCCTGTACAGCCAAGAAACGGAGCCAGAAGATGAGTGGACAAATATCTAACCCAACGACCGACCCGCGGATCCTTGCCGTGCATGATCTGGCTAAGTACTTCCCCATCACACAGGGCCTGATGAAGCGCGTGTCCGGCCATGTCCGCGCCGTGGATAATGTGGACCTGTATGTCAACGTGGGTGAGACGCTGTCGATTGTGGGTGAATCCGGCTCCGGCAAGACTACGCTGGGTCGCTGCATTGTGCGGGCCCTTGAGCCGACCCGCGGGCGGGTCCAACTGCAGATAGACGGCCGGTGGATCGATTTGACCGCGCTGAAAGGCGAAGAGCTGCGGGCCACCCGGCGTCATTTCCACATGATCTTCCAGGACCCCTATTCCTCACTCGACCCGCGCATGACGGTTTTCGATATTGTTAAGGAGCCGCTCGTCTATAACAAGCTTGCCAGGGGCGCAGAGGTGCGTGAGAAAGTCATCGACACGCTCAAACGGGTCGGGCTGGAAGAACGGCACCTGCGCCGCTATCCGCACGCCTTCAGTGGCGGACAACGCCAGCGGATTGGCATCGCGCGGTCGCTGGTGTGTCACCCCAAGTTGATCGTCTGCGATGAATCGGTGTCCGCGCTGGATGTGTCGGTCCAGGCGCAGATCCTCAACCTGTTGAAAGAACTGCAGCAAGAGCTGAATCTTTCCTATATCTTTATCGCCCATGACTTGGCGGTGGTGGAGCACATCTCCGACCGGGTGGCGGTCATGTATGTGGGCAAGATCGTCGAGCTGGCCAAGTCGGACGAAATGTTCAACCATCCGCGCCACCCATACACCGAGGCGCTGCTGTCGGCAGTGCCGCTGCCGGACCCGACCCGCAAGTCAGCGCGGATGATCCTGGAAGGCGAAGTCGCCAACCCTGCTCATCCGCCGAGCGGCTGTTACTTCCACCCGCGCTGTCCTTATGCGACCTCACAATGTAAAAACGAAACGCCACAATGGCGCGAAATCACGCCGGAGCATTTTGTCTCTTGCCATCATGCCGACCAACTTCAACTGAAGGGGATGATGTAGGCGTAGGTTCAAACCATCAGAACAGGCTACTCAACGGGCAGGAGCAAGCCAAATATAGGCGAATAGGATCTCTTTCATGAATTTCGGCAGCAACCCGACGCTTATCGCGCGGCGACGGCACGCATGTGACCCGCACCGCCCGCAGTATCACTTCACTGCGCCCGCCAACTGGCTGAACGACCCCAACGGTCTTATCCAGTGGCAGGGGCAGTATCATCTGTTCTATCAGCACAACCCCCATGCCCCGGTCCACGGCAGTATCCACTGGGGTCATGCGGTCAGTGACGATCTTGTCCACTGGCGCGATCTGCCTATTGCGCTCGCGCCCACGCCAGGCGGCCCTGATGCGCGCGGGTGCTGGTCCGGCTGTACGGTGGACGACAATGGGCTGCCCACGCTCGTCTACACAGGCGTTGCCCCCCAGGCGGTGAGCATCGCCACCAGCACGGACGGCCTGCTGACCTGGGACAAATGGGCAGACAACCCCGTGATCCCCGGGCTGCCAGCCGAGCTGGCTGCGACCGCAGGCGGCGATTTCCGCGACCCCTTCGTATGGCGCGCCGACGGCCAGTGGCACATGGTCATCGGTACGCGGATCGCAGGCGTGGGGGGCCTGGTGCTACGCTACCGCTCGGATGACCTGCGGGACTGGGAGTACCTGGGGCCAATCCACCGCGGTAATCTCAACCAAACCGCCCCCTTCTCGACGGGCGCGATGTGGGAATGCCCCAACCTGCTCGACTTCGGGGCGAAGCAGGCCCTCATCATCTCGGTCCAGGATCCCGCCTGGCGCCTAATGTACCCTTTCTACGTCACGGGTATCCTGGGGCTTTCCGGCTTCGAGGTTGAACGACAGGAGATCCTGGTGCATCCGGGCACCGGCGGCGATTTCTACGCGCCGCAAGCGTTGCGGCGAAACGATGGTAGCTACCTGCTGTGGGGCTGGCTCAACGAAGGCCGCAATGAGGCCGCGCGCCGGCAAGCAGGCTGGGCTGGTGCGCTATCCCTGCCGCTGCGAGTCTCGTTGACGTCTGACGGCAGCCTGGCCCTCGAACCCACGCCCGAGGTGCAGGCCCTGCGCGGCCAACACTGGCATTGCGATGGCGTCGCGCGCGCAGCCGAATCCAACGCGTGGCTAGAAAATGTGCGCGGTGACTGCCTGGAGATCATCGCGCAGGTGGAGCCGGGCGCTGGCGCAGAAGTTGGTTTCAAGGTGCGCTGTACACCGGAGGACGAGGAATATACGACGATCATGATCCAACAGGCGGCCCAGCGGATCGTGATCGAGCGTGATCACGCCAGCCTAGACACCGAGGTCGATCGCGCCCCGTGCGTCGCGCCGATCACATTGGCCGCAGGTGAGTCGGTGACCCTACACATCTTCCTCGACCGCTCGGTGGTGGAGGTCTTCGCCAACGGTGGCCGGACCAACCTGGTCACCCGCATCTATCCCACACGACCGGACAGCCTGGGCGTCCGCCTTTTCAGCCGCGGTGGTTCGGCGAAGGTGACATCGCTGGATGTCTGGACGATGGGGGCGATCTGGCAGGTTGAGGAACTGGTAGATTAGGCGACGAGAAGACAGAGAATGTAGTCATGGCCCTGTGGAGTTTTGGTCTTACTCCAACTGATCTTGCGCGCCTCATCCTTGTTTTTCGCGTATCGTCAATTTGACACCGTTAGCGAATTAAAGTATGATACACTCTGCAAGATGTAGTAAGTCCTTTGATGTGCCAAGCAAATGAGCCGTAAAGACTTTAAGTCTTACGGCTCTTTTATTTTACCGTTGGGAACGACCACGTTTTGCACCATGGCTACGGTTGTAGCGCAGGATCATAATTTGGAAAAGGAGTTTTCAACATGGCAGTTCGCGAAAAGGGCGTCGTCAAGTGGTTCAACGATCAGAAGGGCTTCGGCTTCATTACGCCTGAGTCCGGCGCAAAAGACGTATTTGTCCACCAGTCCGCAATCATGGGTCAGGGCTTCCGCAGCCTGGCCGAAGGCGATCACGTCGAGTTTGCAATCGAACAGGGACCCAAAGGCCCGTCGGCTAGCAACGTCCAAAAGATCTAGTGACTCGCGCGCGTGATGCGCGGGTTGAAAAATGCACGAGGAGGCAATCGTCGAGATTACCTCCTCCCGTGCTCAGTAAACGAGAAGGATTCGGTCATTGATCGGGTCCTTCTCGTTTGTATTCCGAATATCAACGTCGGCTGGCGTCTGCAATGCCAAATGTCGAACCAAACGACCCAGCAGGAGTAGCATCGCTCCCAGTCCGAAGAGTCCCCACCCTTGCTTGGCCAGGCCTGGCGGCGCCTGATTGAACGCGGTGAAGTGAATACCAGTGGGAGGCGCTGGCGCCGTGTAGCGCACGATAACACCCGAATCGCTCACCGCCCAGCCGTCTATGGCCGACACCATGTCCACCGCAGACAGGGGATGGGTGGTAGGGCTGGCGGCTTGGGTCCAAGTAGTGCCATCCCAGTAAAGAATGGCCCCACCATTGCCCACTGCCCAGCCCTCCGCGGCTGAGACCATGACCACCGATCTCAGCCATTGCGTGGTCGAACTGGCGGCTTGCATCCACGCAGTGCCATCCCAATGTATGATGATGCCGTAGTTGCCCACGGCCCAGCCGTCCGTTGGCGACACCATGAACACAGAATTGAGTGAGCCAGTGGTTGGGCTGGTGACCTGTAACCAGTCGCTGCCGTTCCAATGCAAAATGATGCCGTAGTTGCCCACGGCCCAGCCATCCGTGGCCGATACCATGCTCACCGAACCCAAGCCCGACGATGTGGGGCTGGCCTCCTGCGTCCAGGCGTTGCCGTTCCAGTGTACGATATTGCCGCCTTCACCAACTGCCCAGCCATCCGTAGCCGAGACCATTGCCACTGACAGCAGCCATTCCGTGGTTGGGCTGGCGACCTGTGTCCAGGCGTTGCCGTTCCAGCGCAGGATAACCCCATTGTAGCCCACCGCCCAGCCGTCCGTCGCTGCGACCATGTCCACTGAGAAGAGCGCCTCTGTCGTGGGGAGGGCGACTTGCGTCCAGGTGTTGCCGTTCCAACGCAACATGGTGTCGTAGGCCAGGGCCCAGCCGTCTGTCGCTGAAACCATGTCCACCGAAGTCAGGTCATGTTGTCGCGGACTGACGACATAGGCCCAAAAGCCGCCATTCCAGTGTATGATGATGCCCCCTTCGCCCACGGCCCAGCCGTCCGTTGGCGACACCATGAACACAGAATTGAGTGAGCCTGTGGTTGGGCTGGTGGCCACAGCCCAGGTGTCGCCGTCCCAGTGCAGGATAACCCCATTGTAGCCCACCGCCCAGCCGTCCGTTGCCGATACCATTCCCACTGAAAACAACGGCTCCGTGGCAGGAGTAGCGAACTGCACCCAGGCGCTGCCGTCCCAGTGAAAGAGGGTGTCGTAGCCCGCAGCCCATCCATCCGTTGCCGATACCATGGCGACAGAGCTTATGACCTGAGTCGTCGGGCTGGTGACCTGGGACCAGCTACTGCCATCCCAGTGCAGGATAACGCCCTCGCCCACTGCCCAGCCGTCCATGGCCGACACCATGGCGACCGACTTCAGGTCCGACAGTGTCGGGCCAACGACCTGCATCCAAGTGTTGCCATTCCAGTGTAAGATGATGCCCGCTTCACCCACAATCCACCCGTCGCTGGCCGAGGTCATGTCTACGGAATGGAGCGAACTCGTGAGGGGACTGGCAGCCTTTGCAGCAAGCGAAACTGGTGCTGAGGACCAGGTGCTGCCGTTCCAATGCAGAATGACGCCTCCTTCACCAACAGCCCAACCGTCCGTGGTCGAAACCATCGCCACTGAGAGTAGCCAGCCGGTGATCGGGCTGGTAACCTGAGACCACACGCTGCCATTCCAGTGCAGGATGATGCCGCCTTCACCGACGGCCCAGCCGTCCGTGGGCGAGACCATCGCCGCCGAGCTTAATGAGAGCTGGCACGGATTAGGATCATTCAGCCCCCAGCACTGCCAGTTGCCGGGGGCAACAGGTTGCGCCGAGGCTGCGTTGGTCACGGCTACGAACAGAGCAAGAACAAACGTCACGATGAAAGATTGGCTGTGTTTCATGGCGTCCTCCACGCGGCTATTAGCCCAATAAGCGTACGCTCAGTTGTTGCACGAAGGTTGGATGGCGGTTGAGATCGGCGCGCAGGCGCTCCAGATCGGCGCCGTAGCCCAGGCGGTCAGCCAGGAAGCGGTATTCTTCGCTGGCGGCCGGTGGCACGGTCAGGTCTTTGGTGTTGCCGCGCACCATGCGCAGGGCGTTGACCAGGCGACGGATGAACATATGGGCGTCACGCAGGCGCTCATAGTCGTCCTGAGCCAGGATGCCGACCTGCGCCAGCGCGGCCAGGGCCTCGCGCGTGTTGGTCAGGCGCAGGGCCGGGTGCGCAAGGCCGTGGTTGATCTGCAGCCCCTGCACCAGGTATTCGATGTCCACTGCACCGCCGGGGCTGAACTTGGCGTTGAACGCGCCTGCGGTGACCAGGTGACGCAACTGGCGTTCGCGCATGGCGCGCATGGCCGCGACATCGAATGGCTCGCCGGTGTAGACAAACTGATCGCGCTGCGCTACGATCTGGCGGCCAAACTCGACATCGCCGGCGAGGGGGCGCAAGCGAATCAGGGCCTGGCGTTCATAGGCCCAGGCCGGGCCGCCGGGCGCAAAGTAACGCTGAAATGAGGCCAGGGAGACGGCCAGGCTGCCGGCTTTGCCGTACGGGCGCAGGCGCAGATCAATCTCAAAGATGCCCTCGCGCTTGGCGCGGATGGTACTGACAAAGGACTGCACCAGGCGCTCGTAGAACTCCGCGTTGGAGATGACGGCCGGGCCGCGCGTCTGACCACTGCCCGCGTAGATGAACAGCAGTTCGATGTCTGAGGCAAAGCCCAACTCGCGGCCGCCAGCCTTGCCCAGCGCGCACACCGTCAGCGGGCAAGCGGTTGGCGCAGATGCAGGCGTCTGGTCAGCCACAGGGTCGAGGAGAGGGGCGCCGTGCTCGGCGAGCAGTGGCTGCAGGACAACGCCAAAGGTGGCCTGCACCACCACATCCGCCAGATCGCTCAGCTCGCCGGAGAACTGACCAAACTCGGTCACATGGCCCAAGATATAGCGCATGTCAATGCGGAATATCTCGCGATCCTTGAACGCGTTGAGCACGTCACGCCGGCCGGGCGCATCCGGCGTCGCGCGCAGGCGAGCATCCAGATCGGCGGCCAATTGTGCGCGGGGGCGCGCGGCGTGCAGTGCATCCACATCGCGTACCACCGGAAAGAGGTTGGCGTACTGCATACGCAGAAAGTCGTTCCAGAGGAAATCGCTGACGCCCAGCAGGCGGGCCAGCGCGCTCAACACCTCTGGCCGTTCCAGTGACACCAGTTCATCGGGCCAGTTGGGCTGGCTGAAGAGCTGGCCCAGGAAGGCGCGAAAGTGCAGCAGGGCCGATTCCGGGTCGGGCGAACGTGGCAGCAGATGGGTAAAGTGTTTGACCAGGACGATCGCGGCACGTAGCTCGCGCTGGCGCGCCGGCGCAGTGATCTTGTCGCCGCGGGCGTCGGTGACATAGAGAGTGTCATGCACATGGCTGCCGAGAGTGTCCACCGTGACCCGCGCAATGTAAAGGTCGTTGAGCGCCAACGCGTTGGTCAGTTCGTAGAGAAAGCCGGTCGTGTCCTGCGCCTCGATGGTCAGCACGGTGTAGCGCGCAGACTGCCGGTTGTCAATCTGCACTTCGATGGGGTAGAGCGTGCTGCCGCTGCTGCTCGCCTCACGCAGACGCGCGGCAAACCGTTTGACCAGAGCACCCTGCGCCAGCGCGCTCTGATGCTCCTGCAGCAGGCGCAGAAGCGCGTCGAGGTCGCGACGGTAACGCGTCCACACGTCCGGCGCCAGATCGTGTAGGGTGGGGCGCACCGTGAAGACATCTACGATCTTTTGCCGGACATCGGCCTCCGGCGGGCGCGTGGCCTGCAGGGGCGCGCGGCGCAGGCTATCGCGGTAGAACCCGCGCCCGCGGTCGCCGGGGGGCGCGGGGCCGCTGACCGGTTCGTAGGTGAAGACATCGCCATCCAGGATGTCGAAGCCATGCACCGCCAGCAGGCCGCAGATCAGCGATAGCTCGCCCAGGTAATCGAACGCTACGATGGTCACTCGCCACAGGCCGCCTTCGACCGCCGCGGCATCCACCTCCACCAGGTTAGCGGCGCTCAGGCGCGCGACAAGCGACGTGTGGCGTTCGATCTCCGCCTCGCTGAAGACCAGGGTGTAGGCGGGGTCAAGCCGGGCCAGGTGGCGCTGCACGGCCGGCGAGGCCATCGAGTCGGCCGGCGGCTGGGCCGGGTCCGCGGCGGGGACGCTGAGATCGCCCAGGTGGCGCAGATAGACCGCGCGAATGGCGGCGCGCTGCTGTTCGTAGCGGGCGAGAAAGCGCGCGCCGGCGTCGGCGCCGTTGAAACCGAGGCGCCGCGCAAAGGTGGTCAGTTCGTCTGCGGCCGTGGGCAGGCTGGAGGTTTGACGGTAGTGCATGAGCTGCAGGTAATGTTCGACGGCGCGCATGAAGATGTAGCCGTCGGACAGGGTGCGATAGTCGTCGGCGGTGATCAAATCGGCGCTGAAGAGCTGCGGCAGGGCTTCCAGGGTCTTGCCGGTACGCAAAGCTGGGCGCTCAGCGCCGTGCGCCAGTTGCAGATATTGGGCGACAAATTCGGCGTCCCGGATGGAGCCTTCGCCCAGTTTGACCTCACCCCAGGTGCGTCCGCGCGCGGCCAGGCTGGATTCGGTGCGCTGTTTCATGGCGGCCACGCTGGTGCGAACCTCTGCGGGCGTGGCGCTGAAGATGAACGGCTGCACCTGTTGCATGAAGTCCGCGGCCAGCGCGTCATCGCCGGCGATGACGCGCGCCTTGAGCAGGGCCTGTTTTTCCCACAGACGGGCGTCCTGGCGCAGGTAGCCCAGGTAACCATCGAGTGAGGAGACGAGCGGGCCGACGCCGCCCCAGGGGCGCAGTCGCATGTCCACCCGGTAGAGGAAACCCTCTGGCGTGGCGCGCACGAGGGCGTCAATCAGGTGCTGGCTGAGGGCCTGATAATCGGTAGGATGGTCACGAGCGATGAAGAGCAGGTCAATGTCTGAGCTGTAGTTCAGTTCTTCGCCGCCCAGTTTGCCCAGGGCGATGACGATGAAGCCGGCGCTGGCGCGCTCGGCGCGCCAGGCGGCCATGGTCAGGCATTGCCACACCAGGGCGTCGGCCAGACGCGAGAGCTGCAGGGTCACTTTGGGCAGATCGAGCAGGCCGAAGAAGTCGGCCGCGCCGATGCGCAGCAGTTCCCAACGCTGAAAACGGCGCAGGGCGTTGAGCTGATCGAACGGTTCGACAAAAGGCGCCAGGGCCTTCTGCGCTTCGGCATAGAGCTGCGCCGCGGTTTTGGGCTGTGACAGCTCGCGGCGTTCGCTGAACAGGCGAAAGTAGTCTGGATTGCGCAGGAGGATTTCGCTGAGAAAATGGCTGCCGGCAAAAAGGGTGATGAGCATTTCCACCTGGCGCGGGTTGGCTGCCAGGTAGAGAAACAGGTCGGCCGGCTGTGCCGCGCTGCGGGCGAAGCGTTCGAAGCTGACGAGGGCTGCAGTGGGGCTGGCCGCGCCGGCCACCGCGGGCAGCACAACGGCCAGACACGCGGCCAACGCCTCCTGGGTCAGTGCATCCTGGCTGATGCCTTGCAGCCGCCGCACCGCCGCGTGGGGGTCGGTGACCTGCGCGGCCGTCAACAGGTCGGCGGCCGCGGCCGGGGTCAGTTGCGCGCGCAGAAGTTCAAGATAGGGATTCATAGGTCAATTACAAAGGGCAGAAACCCGGCTGTGCGAGAAGCCGGGTTTCTGCGACGACAAACGTCACGGGTTCAGGCCCAGCGCACCAGGGCCATTTCGTGTTTGTTGAACAAGTCGGGATGCACGGGAACGATGCGCACGCCATAGATGATCTGGCCGCTGGCGGCGGGGGCAAGCAGGCCACGGTAGAGATAGCCGCCATCGTTGGTGCGCCCCACAAGCTGCATCGGCTCGTCGGTGAAGCCAACGGCGCCATCCTGGAAACCGTGGACGATCTCCACCGCCACCTCGGAGGGCGTCAATCCGCTCAGGCGCACGGTTGCGTTTATTTCGACCGGTTCGCCCACGGTCAGTTGACCATCGCGCGGGCCGCTGGCTTCGATGAACATCTGCGGCCAGTGGAACTGGACGCGATGCTTCCACTCGGCCACCTCGCGGGCGCGTGCGTAACCGTTGGCGCTCATCACCGCGTCATGACGCGCGGCCGGCACGTACATGTCGGTGGTGTACTCTTTGATCATGCGCGCCATGCTGAAGAGCCAGCCAGCACTGCTCATCGAGGCCCGCGTGATGTTCAGCCAGCGACGAGAAATACCATCGTCGTCGCGCTGGTAATAGGCCGGCACGACCTCATCTTCCAGGGTGGTGTAGAGGGACAGGGCGTCAGCTGCGTCCTGCGTAGCCTCATCCTTGTACATGCGTTCTTCGCCGATAGACCAGCCATTGCGACCGTCGTAACCCTCAGCCCACCAACCGTCGAGGACACTCAAATTGGGGCAGCCGTTGAGCGCGGCTTTTTGACCGCTGGTGCCGCTGGCTTCACGCGGGCGCCGCGGGTTGTTCAGCCAGACATCTACGCCCTGCACCAGGTAGCGCCCGATGTTCATGTCGTAGTCCTCGATGAACATCACCTTGTGCTCGAAATCGGGGTGCTGGGCAATCTGGCAGATCTGGCGAATGAACTCCTTGCCCGGTTCGTCGGCCGGGTGTGCCTTGCCCGAGAACAGAATCATGACCGGGCGTTCGCGGTTGGACACCAGGCGTTTGATGCGCTCCACATCGCTGAAGATCATGGTGGCGCGCTTGTAGGTTGCGAAGCGGCGGGCAAAGCCGATGACCAGGGTATTCGGGCTGAAGAAGGTGGCAATCTGCTTGAGCCGCGCCGGCCCTTCGCCCATGCGGTAGGCCCGATTTGTGGCGCGTGCCTCCATGAAGCGGAAGAGGCGCTCCTTGCCTTCCTGCAGCGCCGACCACAGCTCTTCATCCGGAATGTTGTAGACACCCTGCCAGAGCGTGGGATCGTCAATGCGCATGCGCCAGTCCGTGCCCAGGTATTTATCGAACAGGGGACACAGCGCGGGCGAGAGCCAGGTTTCCGTGTGTACGCCGTTGGTGATGTGGCCGATGGGCACCTCGGCTGCCGGAGTACCGGGCCACAGCCAGGTCCACATTTCGCGCGAGACTTCGCCATGCAGCTTGCTGACGCCGTTGGCCTGTCCGGAGCAGCGCAACGCCAGCACCGTCATGCTGAAGGTGGCGCCCCAGGGCTGATCCTGGCGCGCAAACTGCAGGAAGGCCTCGCGATTGATACCCAATTGGCCCCAGTAGTGCCCAAAGTGTTTGTCCATCATGTCGAAACCGAAGGCGTCATGGCCTGCAGGCACCGGCGTATGCGTGGTGAAGACGCAACTGGCGCGGGTAACCTCCAGCGCCTGCTGGAAAGTCAACCCTTGATTTTGCACCAGTTCGCGGATGCGCTCCAGGCCCAGGAAGGCCGCATGGCCTTCGTTCATATGCCAGACGGCGGGGTCGTAGCCCAACGCGCGTATGGCCCGCACGCCGCCGATGCCAAGCACGATCTCCTGCGAGATGCGGATCTCGTTATCACCGCCGTACAGCCGGGCCGACAGCTCGCGGTCTTGGGGGTCGTTGAGCGGCACATCGGTGTCCATCAGGAAGAGCGGGATACGTCCCACCTGGACCTTCCAGATTTTGGCGTAGACCGCACGGCCCGATAGGTCAACCTTGACAATGACCTCCTCGCCGTTGCTGTTGCGCGCGGCCGTCGTTGGCACTTCGTCGAACTTGATCTTGCTGTAGAATGCATCCTGGCGGCCATCGCCGGTGATGCGTTGGGTAAAATAGCCGCCAGAATAGAGAAAACCCACGCCAATGAACGGCAGGCCCAAGTCACTGGCGGCCTTGCAATGATCGCCCGAAAGGACGCCGAGGCCGCCCGAATAGATGGGGAGCGCTTCGTGCAGGCCAAATTCAGCCGAAAAATAGGCGATGCTCTTGCCCTTCAATTCCGGGTAGGTCTGATCGAACCAGGTGGCGTCCGGGTGCATGTAGGCGTCGAATGCAGCCATGACCCGGTCGTACAGTGCGGTGTAGTTCTCATCGCCGGCGGCCTGGTTGAGGCTCTTCTGACTGACCTCACGCAGAAACTTGACGGGATTGTGCGCGAGGCTGTCCCACAGAGACACATTCAGGGTGGCATAGAGGGCCTGCGCATCGGGGTTCCAACTCCACCACAAATTATCGGCTAATTCGTGCAGGCGTTGGATGCGCTCGGGGATGTGGGGAAAAACGGAAAGGGTTCCGAGGATATTCACAACAAGAGCTCCTTTACCCGCGAGGGGTATGCACCATAGATCAGGACCATCACCTTACAATCACAGTTTAGACAGGATAGCGCAACTTGTCAAGCTGGTTGCCGTGCGCGCTGATACGCTGCTGTATCGCACCTTTGTTCGCATTTCCGGCCTGTTTGTGGTAAAATAGGCCGGTGAATAGCGAAACAACACCAAAACTTAGCGTCATCGAAAGCATTGCAGCCGGATTTCGGGTTTTGGCCCGCGCTCCCTGGCTCATTCTCGTACCGGTTCTACTCGATGTGGCCCTCTGGCTTGGCCCCCAATTATCGGTACAACCCCTGATGACGCCACTGGTGGCTGCCGTGCAGGCCCCACCAGGCACGACCTTGACCAGCGAGTACCAGGAAGCCCTGGATGCCAGCCGTCAACTGCTGACCCAATTCGGCGATCAATACAACCTGTTGTCGGTCCTGGCCAACGGCCTGCTGGGGACGCCCAGCCTGATCAGTGACATTGGTCTGGGTCAGAGCATCACACGCCAGGCAGGACGACTCGATCTGTCATCGTTTGGCTCGCTGACCGGTTGGTTGGTGGGCCTGCTCATCCTCAGTGTCATTATCGGCGCGCTCTACCTGGTGCTCATTGCCCAGCATGTGCGCGCCGCGCCTTTGTCGCTGCCCGCCCTGGCCCGCAGTTTTGTGCGCACGTTGGGGCGTCTGCTGATCTTCACCCTGTTGATCGGTTTGCTACTGGCGCTGGCCAGTATCCCCCTGGCGCTGTTCGCCGGCGTGCTGACGCTGGTGGGAGGCGCGGCCGGCACCCTGTTCGCGGTATCATTGGTCGTATTTGTTGGCTGGTGGGTCCGGCTCGGTTTTACCTTCATGGTGCCTGCGCTGGTGTTGGATGAGGTCGGTCTGCGCCAGGGCATCTGGCGCAGCATCAACCTGGCGGCGCGCAATCTGCTCAGCACCATGGGCCTGGTCATCGTGCTGAACCTGATCGGCACTGGCTTCAGCCTGGTGTGGCAGCGCCTGGCAAGCGGGCCGCTTGGGATGGCGATCGGCATCCTGGGCAATGCCGCACTCGGCACCGGGCTGCTGATCGGCGTGTTTATTTTCTATCGCGACCGCATGCAGCGCTGGCAGGCGGACATCACCAACCTGGCGACAGCGTAAGGACTTGCGAGCGGCGATCTCCCGACCGCCGCAGAACGATGATGAATGACCCGCACGCTCACAAGCGCATGGGGCGCCATGGGGGTCAAGTGAGCGCCGCAGAAATAGTAGACCATGCACATAGAGCCGGAGGAGACATAAGATGGCAGGAAAACAAAACGGGGCGAACGGCAACCGGCCTGAGATGCAATACGAAGCCAGTGATATTCAGGTACTCGAAGGGTTGGAGGCAGTACGCCGCCGCCCAGGCATGTACATCGGCGGCACGGACGGCAAGGCGCTGCATCACATGGTGTATGAGGTCACCGATAATGCGGTTGACGAGGCCATGGCAGGCTATTGCACGCACATCGAGGTGGTGATTCACCCCGATGAAAGCGTCAGCGTCATTGACAACGGCCGCGGTATCCCGGTGGGCATTCAACCGCAGACCGGCCAGCCGGCCGTCACTGTTGTCCTGACCAAACTGCACGCCGGCAGTAAGTTTGGCGGCGGCGGATACAAGGTGTCGGGCGGTTTGCACGGCGTCGGCGTTTCGGCTGTCAACGCGCTGTCGGATTGGCTGGAGGTGCGCGTGCGGCGTCACGGCCATATTTACCGCCAACGCTTCGAGCGCGGCACGCCCGTCAGCGAACTGGAGATCATCGGCGATGTGCCCGAGGACGATACCGGCACGATCATCACCTTTCTGCGCGACCCCACCATCTTCGAGGTCCTGGAATACCGCTACGAGACGCTTCTGCAGCGCTTCCGCGAGATGGCGTTTCTGAACCGCGGCCTGAAGATCACCTTTATGGATGAACGCGGCGCGTTCGACAAACAGGGGCAGCAGGTGGCCTATCCCCATGCCACCACCTTCTACTTCGAGGGCGGCGTCAGCAGCTTTGTGCGCTATCTGAACAAGAACCGCGCGGTACTGCACGAGCCGATCTACGCGCAGAGGGAAGTGGATGGCACACAGATCGAAGTCGCGGTGCAGTATACCGATGGCTATAACGAATCCAGCTACAGCTTTGCTAACACCATCAACACCCCGGACGGCGGCAGTCACATGACCGGCCTGCGCTCCGCGCTGACGCGTTCGCTCAACGATTATGCGCGCAAGATCGGTTTCATCAAGGAAGGCGACGCCAGTTTCACTGGTGAGGACACCAAAGAAGGGCTGACCGCCATCGTCAGCGTCAAGCTGCCGGACCCGCAGTTCGAGAGCCAGACCAAGGTCAAGCTGCTCAACGCCGAAGTTCGCGGTCAGGTGGAATCGGCTGTGGTCGAGGCGCTGAACGCATGGATGGAGCAGTTCCCCAAAGAGGCGAAGGCGATTGTGGAAAAGTGCCGCACCTCGGCGCGCGCGCGCGAAGCGGCCCGCCAGGCGCGTGACCTGGTCTTCCGCAAGAGCGCGCTGGAGAGCATGACCCTCCCCGGCAAACTGGCCGACTGCTCCGAACGCGATCCGAGTAAGGCAGAGATCTATATCGTAGAAGGAGATTCGGCCGGAGGCTGTTTTTCGGGAGAGACACAGATTGCGCTGGCAGATGGGCGAGCCTTGAGTCTCAAGGAGATCGTTGCCGAACACCAGGCCGGTTTGAAGCATTTCTGCTATACGATACGCCATGACGGCAAAATCGGCTTGGAGCAGATCGTCAACCCTCGCATGACGAAGGCTGGCGCGGAAGTCATCCGCGTCACGCTCGATAATGGAGAGACGATTGTCTGCACGCCCGATCATCCATTCATGCTCCGAGATGGAAGTTACAAGCCAGCAGCATCACTTGCCAATGGGGATTCACTAATGCCCCTGTATCGTAAGCTGTCGGACATGAAAGAACCAGCAAACTACAATCATCGTGTGGCGGTGGTCGAAAGATTGGCAGAATGGATAGACGTATACGACATCGAGGTGCCGCATTCACACAATTTTGCCCTGGCGAGCGGCGTATTCGTCCATAATAGTGCCAAGCAGGGTCGTGATCGCAGGTTCCAGGCCATCTTGCCTCTGCGCGGCAAGATCCTCAATGTGGAGAAGGCGCGGCTGGAGAAATCGCTGGCCAATCGCGAAATTCAAGCCCTGATTACCGCCCTGGGCACCGGCATTGGCAACGATTTCTCGCTGGACAACCTGCGCTATGGCCGGGTTGTGATTATGAGCGTGGATGGCGAGGAATTGACCTTCGTCAAGGACCCGGCCGGGCGCATCTGCGCCGAGCGGGTAGGGCCGTTCATTGACTGGCTGTGGGAAACGGGCGCGAATCCGTCAGCCTATCAAGTGATCTGTTTCGACGCGACGTCGGGCCAGGTGCGCTTCAAGCCCATCAAGGCCGTTCTGCGCCACGATCACGATGGCCCGCTCTTCGAGATCAAGACGACCTATGGCCGGAGTGTGCGAGTGACCGGCGAGCACAGCGTCTTTGTGGCCGATGCGGATGGCAAGCCGGTGCTCAAGCGGGGCGACGAGGTTCGCCCCGGCGATCTCCTGGTTGCACCCGGACGATTGCCGCTCAGCCAGCCGGCGCCGGCGCAGCTTGACCTTCTCCAGGCCTTCCTGGCGCTGGATGAGGCCCTGGACACAGACTTGGTGGTGCGCGGCATTGGCGTCGAGGCGTGGTACAAGGCCACGGTGCGCGCTGAATATGCCGACGCCCCGCAGATGGTGGAGCCGCGGGTGACGATTCCACCCGACGTTGGCAACTTGCTCAAGGCGCAGCGCCAGGCCCTGGGCCTGAGTCAGGCTGACATCTGTGAGGCGGTGGGAATTCGTCAACCGGTCACGTACTATGCCTGGGAAAAAGGCAGCGGTCGTCCCGCCCTGGACCATTTCCTTCGTTATGTGGACCTGCTGGGTATCAACAGACAAACGGTTCTCTCCCAGGTCACGGTGGGGAACAGTCGCCTGGATCATATCTGGAACACGCAGTATCGGGCTGCGCCGGCCAATCGCGTGCGCAATTACGTGACTCTGTCGCGGCTGCAGGACGCTGATTTGACCTTGTTAGGTGACAACATCTGTCTGACTCCGCGCCATTACGCCGACCAGGGAGTGCCGCGTTACTTGCCCATTGATGAATCGCTCATGCTGCTGCTTGGCTTCTTTGTGGCTGAAGGCTCCCTGAGCCAGCGCAACGGTGTGCGCCTGTCCATCGGAAAGCGGAACGAAGCCCTGGTGCCTGAACTCACGGAGGCGATCAAGCGAGTCTTTGGACTGGAGCCAACCTGGTATGCCGCAGCGGATGGGCGTGCGCATGAGCTGCGAATCTTGAATCGAGTCGTCACGGCGGTGTTCCGTCTGCTGTTCGGCTTCGACGGCGTCCATGCCGAAAGCAAGCACATTCCTGATCTTGTGTTCAATGTAGACCAATCCATGCAGATTGCGTTCCTGCGCGGCTATTTCCTCGGCGACGGCACCCTGAGCACACGCGCGATGTCCTTCACGACGACATCGGAGCTGCTGGCCAACCAATTGATGTATCTGCTGGCCGCGCATGGGGTGACAGCATCCTTGTCGCAGCGTGAGCCGACGGGGCAGCCGAGCGGTTTGATTCGCGGCAAGCCGGTCATCACGCGGCGCACGGCCTTTCACGTGACGGTGTCCGGGCGCGGGGCCATGACTACCCTGGCGTTGATCTGGCAGGATCATCAGCGGGCGCCTGACGTGCGCAGTTGGCTGGCAACCGATGCTGGTCATGGCGGACCGCATGCAGCCACCCCGCTGCGCGGTGATCTGCTTGGTCTTGCAGTTCGTTCGGTACACCAGACGCCGGCGTCCAAGCGCAAGGTTTACGACTTTTCGGTTGAAGGAGACGAAAACTTCATCGCCGGCGTCGGCGGCATAGCGCTGCACAACACAGACGCTGACGTGGACGGTAGCCACATCCGCACGCTGCTGCTGACGATGTTCTTCCGCTACATGGAGTCGTTGATCGAAAAGGGACATCTGTACATCGCGCAACCGCCCCTTTATCTCGTCAAGAAGGGCAAAGATCAGCGCTACGCCTACTCGGATGCAGAGAAGGATCGCCTGGTGAAGGAGATGGGGAGCGACAGCGGCAACCTGGTCGTGCAGCGTTACAAGGGTCTGGGCGAAATGAATCCAGAGCAGTTGTGGTCTACCACCATGAACCCGGAGAACCGCACCCTACTGCAGGTGACCATCGAGGACGCGGCGGCGTCTGATCGCACCTTCGACATGTTGATGGGCGAAGCGGTGCCCCCGCGCAAGCGTTTCATCCAGACGCACGCCAAGCAGGTCAGGAATCTGGATGTATGAGAAGTCATTGACAGAGACTTCCGAAGCCTTGATGACTTCGGAAGTCTCATGTGAGGACCGTTATAAATCGCTGCTGGTCATGTTATAAATCGCTGCTGGTCATGTTATAAATCGCTGCTGGTCATGATGAAGAGCGGCTTCATCTCGAAGCTCTTGTAGTGAGGGCGTAGGCGCTCGGTGTTGTAGAAGCGCCCGACATCCACCACCTTCTTGGTGCTGGTCACAACGTCCAGCGGCACGTGATCGTAGCGTCCGTTCTTCAGTACCACCAGCCGGCCATGCAAGTTTTGCAGGATCAAGTCCAACGCCAGGTTGCCGTAGGCCATCGGCACCACCGAGTCAATGGCGTCGGGGTCGCCGCCGCGCACCAGGTAGCCCAGCTTCTGGTTGATACATTCGATCTTCTTGCCGTTGTTGAATTTGGCCGAGGTCTCCTTGAGCTTTTCCGAAACCACGTCGCCGATGCCGCCCAGTTTGGCATGACCATACGCGTCCTTCTCCGCGTTGTGAAAAATCATCTCGCCGCCCTCGAACATGGCGCCTTCGGAAACCAGCACCACAGAATACTTGCTGGGGTTCTTGAAACGATCGGCCACGAGCAATTCAGTTAGATGCTCCACATTGAATCTGTACTCCGGGATCACACAGCGATTGGCGACGCCGGCCATGGTTGGCAGCATGGCCGTGAACCCGGCATAGCGGCCAAACACTTCCATGACCAGAAAACGCTCATGCGAGCCGGCCGAAGTACGCAGGATGTTGGTCATCGCAATCGTGCGGGTGACGCAGGTGCTGAAACCGATGCAGTAATCGGTGCCAGGCACGTCGTTGTCCATCGTCTTGGGAATGGCGACCACCTTGAAACCTTCCTGCGCCAGGCGCACGCCGTAGCTCAAGGTATCATCACCGCCGATGGGGATCATGTAATCCACGCCCAACCAGGCCAGGTTCTTGAGCACTTCCGGGGTCAGGTCGTTGGTGTCTGCCTGATATTGCTCCTGCAGATGTGCGGGCACGCTCTTGCGTGACACGGTGCTGGGCCGCGTGCGCGAACTGTGCAGGAAGGTGCCGCCGGTGCGGCCCGCTCTGTTCACCACCTCTTCCGTCAGCCACTGGAAGTTATCGCTGTTGTCAGCCTTGTCATCGCGCATGATGTCAATGGCGCCGGCCCAGCCGTGACGGATGCCGACCACCTTGTAGCCCTCGCGCAGTGCCCGGATCGTCACGGCGCGAATGGCCGGATTGAGTCCGGGCACGTCGCCGCCGCCGGTCAGGATACCAATAACGCCCTTGATCTTGTTGATGTTTGCCATAAAGTCAACCTCTGTCTGTCCTCGTCTGTTCATCGGATGGTGATCGAATTTTGCTCCTGAGCCAGGCCCCCCATGGACACCTGAACCCACGACCAAAGTATAGCCATGCATGTCAGCCTGACTATGGTCTATATCATACCCCTACAGGGGGTCTCTCCGGTCCGATCTCCAATCTTCAATCTCCGGTCTCCGGTCTCCGGTCTCCAATTGACAGCATCTCCCGCCGGTGTACAATGGCTGGAGTATTGGAATTTACGAATGAGGCGAACCATGCAATCTCCAGACGACCAAGACCAGGCGATGGGCGTAGCGCCCTGGGAAGAACGGCAGCCCAACGGCTTTGGCTGCATCTTCATCGGCACCGGCGGCGCATTTGCCATCCTCACCGTCCTGAGCTTTATTTTTTTCCAACGCACCGGTCTTTTCGATGTCGTGTCGTTGGGGCTAATTCTGTTTGTGGCGATCTTCGCCGTGGCTCAAATTTGGCTCGGCGTATGGCTGCTGCGCGGGGCGCGGTCGGCGCGTTGAGTTTCACCACGCCGGGGTTAGGTCCCATTGGCGTTCTGTCAGTAAGGCGCCCATACGAGTGAAACGAGCTGCCAACTCGCCCCCCTTTGTTCCGGTGATTGGGATGAGTATATCAAAAAAGGCCGGTGTTCAACACCGGCCTTTTTCACGATCATCAGGGGAGCAGTTGGTTTTAGCGGTTGCGCTTAGCGGCCATACGCACACCGCCGCCCATCATCAGGAGAGCAGCGCCAGCCAACAGGGCCAACAGCATGATGTTCTCGCCGCCAGTCGTGGGCAGGGTTGTCGGCGCAGCGGCGCTCACATGGGTCGAATCCACACTCGGAACCGCTACCAGCGCCGGCTCACCGCCAGCCAGACCCATCGCGAAGACGGTGTAAACCGAGCCATCGTCCAGCTTGACGCCAGGAACGGACAGAGCTACAGTCTCAGTGCCGGCCAGGCGCACTTCCAGGTCATACGTGCCGGCATCCACCGGCGTGTAGTCGCCTACACCCTTGAAGGCCACGTTGCTGAAGATCACTGCCCCACCCTTGACGGCAATATCAACGGCCGGAGCGTCAGGAGACGCATGGACGAAGCGCACGTGAGCCTTGCCAGCGGCCGGGGCGCTGTTGTTATCAACCAGAACCAGCGGCTCGATGTTGGCGAGCTTACCAACGGCGACAACGGTGTAATCCTTGTCGTTGTCCAGGGTCAATGTAGCGGAAATCACGGCCGGTTCAGTCTGGCCTGTGGGAACAACCTGCACCTTGTGCTCGCCCGCGGTCAGACCGGCGTACTGCGTAATGCCCTTGAACGGTGCATTGGTGAAAGCCTTGGCCCCATCTACCCACACATCAACAGCCGGTGCATCCGGTGAAGCATGAACAACACGGACCCGTGGGCCTGCGGCATACGCGCTGAGCGCAGAAACCATCAGGGCGGCAACCATCACAAGCAACACTGTGCTCTTGAAAAGACGACCGAACTTCATCACTGTAATCTCCTTGAAACTCGTCTGAAACATTGATAGTTTGTTTTTACATTAAACAAACCATTTACTAACATGATGCAAAGTTTATACATCTCTTGTCGTTTGCACAGTGTTCGTCATTACAATCTCAGCTCAGAAAACCTACCCTTGAGAGGCTCCGAGTTTGTGCATTCAAGGGTTGTGACGGGGATGACGCCCACAAGACCTTGCACTTTTGCCGCTTTCGGGGTACCATGAAATTGCTTGCAGTCGCCGGCGGTTGGTCCGCGGCGGTGCAGTCGCGAAATGTTGGTTCGCAGCATGCGCCAGCAAACAGAAGGGTTGTTGCTATGAAACCTGATCGAACATCCCTGACCCGGCTCGTGACGGGGAACAACGGCTTTGCCGTTGATCTCTACCGGCAGCTCAGCAAGGCCCAGGGCAATCTTTTTTGTTCTCCGTTTTCGTTGTCCAGCGCGCTGGCGATGACCTTCGCCGGCGCGCGCGGCAACACGGCCGGCCAAATGGCCCAGACTCTGCACTTCGACCTGGACGACGAGGCGCTTCACGCTGCTTTTGCCCAACTGCAGGCCAGCCTGGCCGCGGCCCAACGACCCGGCCAGGTGCAGTTGGCGTTGGCGAACTCCATCTGGCCGCAGATCGGCTACCCGTTCCTGCCAGAATTCCTGGCGCTGCTGCAGCGGTTCTACGGCGTCAGCATCACGCCCGTGGATTATGCCACAGCGACCGAGACGGCGCGCCAGGCAATCAACACCTGGGCCGAGCAGCACACCGCCGGCAAAATCAAGGACCTGTTGGAACCCGGCATTCTCGACGAATTGACGCGCCTGGTGCTGGTCAACGCCATTTACTTCAAGGGAACCTGGCTCTACCAGTTCGATCCGGCGCGCACGGCCGAGGCGCGCTTCTGGCTGACGGCCAGTGAGCACGTCACCGCGCCGCTCATGCAGCAGAACTGCCGCCTGCCGTATGCAGAGGTTGACGACATCCAGGTCTTGAGCCTGCCCTACGCCGACGACGCTCTTTCGATGGTCGTGCTCTTGCCTGCCAGGGAAAAGGGGCTGGCCGGTCTCGACGCGCTGTTCACCGCGGAACGCCTGGATCACTGGCTGTTGGGCCTGCGAGAGCGAGAGGTGCAGGTCTTCCTGCCGCGGTTCAAGATCTCCAGCACCCTCAGGCTGGACGCCACCCTGCAAGCGTTGGGCATGACCGACGCGTTCGACGATATGATCGCCGACTTTTCCGGCATGGACGGCATCCCACGCTGGCTCTACATCGCCGCAGCGGTGCAGAAGGCCTGGGTGCAGGTGAACGAGGAGGGTACGGAGGCGGCCGCGGCCACAGCCGTTGTCATGAACTTTCGCGGTGTGTCAGAGCCATCGCCGGTCTTTCGGGCCGATCATCCCTTCGTCTTTCTCATCATGGACCACGCCACGCGCAGCATTCTGTTTTGCGGCCGCGTGGTGGATCCCAGCGGCGCGGAGTAGAACCGTGGATCACGCCTCCGGCTTGCGTTACGGCTTTCCCTGCCACGAATTGCACGAATCGAGCTTCTGCCTTCGTGTCAATTCGTGCAATTCGTGGCAAGAATCCGCCCGGCTTTCCCTGCCACGAATTTCACTAATTTGCACGAATTGAGCTTCTGCCTTCGTTTCGATTCGTGCAATTCGTGGCAAGACCTGGCGCGGCGGGGGATTGACCGCGGCGTCCGCTTGCGGTATGATTGCCTGCGCACGATCTCCTGGCCGAGCGTCCTCTGCTCTTGACGATCATGGCGCAGCTGCACGCCTTCACCGGGCAGCTGCCCGAAGACCGCACCCAACTGTACACCGAGGCGGTGCAATTCTTGAACAACGACTGGAACAAGGCCGGCGTGTTCATTGATTACATTCGTGAGCGGGCCGGTCTGCTCATCCGCCACAAGACCGAAGCCTACACCTTTCCACATCGCACCTTCCAGGAATTTCTGGCCGCGTGTCACCTGGCCAGTCTACCCGATTATGCGAGCGAGGCGGCGCGGCTGGTCCGTGCAGAGCCAGACCGCTGGCGCGAGGTTTTTCTGCTGGCAGCCGGCTATTCTGCCCGCATCAATCTGTTGGGTCAGGCGCTCAACGCCGTCAACGCGCTCTGCCCCTTCGAACCGGACGCGCCGCGGTCGGCAGCGCTGACAAACTGGCCTGCGGCGCCGCTTGCCGGCATGGCGCTGCTGGAAATTGGCCTGGTGGGCGTGCAGCGAGAACCGGTGGGCCAGGCTGTGCAACAACGTGTGCAGCGCTGGCTGCAGCTTGGTATGCGACATGATGTCTTGACGCCCCGTGAACGCGCCGAGGCCGGTGCTGGCGCGGCTGGGCGACCCGCGGGTGGAAGTGCTGACCAGCGCGGCCATGGAGTTCTGCTATGTCCCGGCCGGGCCGTTTTGGATGGGAAGCCGGGACGATCCGGATGCGGAGAGGGACGAGCAGCCGCACCGGCTGGAAATCCCTTACGGCTACTGGATCGGCCGCTACCCGGTGACGAATGCGCAGTTCGGGGAGTTCGCGGCCGCAGGCGGCTACCGCGAGGCGCGTTACTGGGGCGAGGCTAAGGCGGCCGGGTATTGGAATTCGGACGGGTTTAAGGGGAGACGGGACTACGAGCGGCGCCAGACGCCGTCCAATTTTGGCGAGCCGCGCAATCTTCCGAATCACCCGGTCGTCGAGGTGAGCTGGTACGAGGGGCTGGCGTACACGCGCTGGCTGCAGGAATGGCTGACGGGACAGATCCCGGCCGGGTGGCGCGTGCGTCTGCCCAACGAACCGGAGTGGGAGAAGGCGGCGCGGGGCGGGATCGAGATACCGGCGCAGGCGTTGATGCGGTTGGTTGCCCAAGGGCTGACCGACGAGAGGGCGCCGCGAATGCAGCTCAATCCCCTGGAACGGCAGCGCTACCCGTGGGGGAACGAGCCGGACGCCAACCGGGCGAACTACGACGAGAGCGGGATCGGGACGACGAGCGCGGTGGGCTGTTTTGCGGGCGGCGCGAGTGTGTATGGGGTGGAGGAGCTGAGCGGCAATGTGTGGGAATGGACGCGCAGCCTGTGGGGATCCGACTACCAAAAGCCCAGTTACGGCTATCCGTATGTGGCAACGGATGGCCGCGAGAACCTGGCGGTCGGATCTTCTGATCTGCGGATCATACGAGGAGATTCTTATTATGTCAACAAAACCCTCGTTCGGTGCGCCCGGCGCTTCAGGTACTTCCCGCTCAATTGGAACTTCAACCTCGGTTTTCGGGTGGTGGTGTCCCCATGATGACTCTGGCCTCTGACTCCCCCTTGCGCAGGCTGGCTGCCGCTCGAATCGCCGGGCAAGCCGAGATCGTTCTCGGCGGCGAAGGCCCCTTACCCGGCGGGCCTGCGCAAGGTTGGGCGATTGGCCGGCTGCCAACCCTCGCAGGGGTACGTACACATCGCAGCGTTCATGGTCTGATACACTCCCCGTGAATGAATTCACGGTCTGATACACCGAAACCTGCTGAAGCAGGTTGGTGTTGGGTATGACGGCTGAATTCGCAAACTCGCGGAGAGCGAATTGACGGCCTCAACCACCAGAACCTGACAAGACCGGTTTCCACCAGCGCAACCCGCTTGAGCGGGTTTGACGTATCAGACACCGAATTCATTCGGTGGTTTTGGGTGTGACGGCTGAATTCGCAAAACTCGCGGAGAGCGAATTCACGGCCTCAACCACCAGAACCTGTCACGACGGGTTCCCACCAACGCAACCCGCTTGAGCGGGTTTGACGTATCAGACACCGAATTCATTCGGTGGTTTTGGGTGTGACGGCTCGAGGCGCGAGATTCGGGGCAGAGCGAATTCACGGGCTGAGCCACCCGTGAATTCGCAACGCTCTCCCGAATATGCTTTGCGTTCTGGCATCCCTGCGTTGAAACTTCTCCCCCTCAAATCCGTTCGACGGCGAGGGTCTGCCGGTTGATGCGGAAGTTGTGCGCCTGGGTCAGCCTACCACGCCGGCGTCAGCATCCCATTGGCGTTCTGCCAGTAAGGCGTCCATACGAGTGAAACGAGCTGGACTGCAATATCGCTCTTCTTGGGTTTGAGCACCAGCGTGTCCATGTCCTCGATGGCTGGATCGTTCCTGGCTGCCAACGCCTTGATGTCCGACTCCAATTCGGCGTCCAGGTCTTCCAACTGCTGCTGCAGCACGCGTACATTCTCCTGCGCACGCGTCACGTCATCGCCCTGCTGCATGGCGCGGCCCACCCCGCGCGCGGCCGTTGTGGCCTTGCCCACGGTTGAGCTGCTGACCGTCTTGCGTCCCAGGAAGGCGCCGAGGATCGTGGCGCCGACCGAAATGGCGGTCTGCATCTTGGCCTGGCTGGCCTGGTTCTGTTCGCGATCCTCCGCCTGCTGCGCGCGGCGAAGCTTCTCCACGAGCGCGGCGCGCTTCGGCGCGTATTTCCTGCGCAGGGTGTCGGCTGCCTCATCGCGCTGCTCATGCACCACCTGGCTCAGGCGCACGCGGAAGTCGCGCTCGCTTTCACCGGGGTTGGAAATGGCGCCGGTGCCGGGACTGCGGAAAAGCTCCAACCGGCGCGTGCTGTAGACCCAATCTACAAAATCACGGCTCCATGACACGTAACTCTTCGCGCGGCCGGCCGCCACCGGCAGGTCCGCAAACTGGCCGGGCTTGGATGGCTTCTTCTCCACATCCTTCAGGCTCCACTCTGGTGCGACGCTCTCATCCCAGTTGACCGGCACCGCCGCGTCGCTGATGGCGGTCACCACAATGGTGCTGTCTGCGGTATCAATTTTCGACCGCGCATCGGCATAGCGAATCTTGGCGGCGCCCACGAGCATGGGCTGATAGACCAACATGCCGCCGCTGCCGCGCACAGGAATGAAGAACTGGCTGACATCTGGCGGCAGGGTGGGTTGCAGGCCGGCGGCCTGGGCGCCTGGTGTGGCCCTGGCCGGCGCTTTGCCCAGGGCCACGGCAGCCGGGGCATCCTCATCAAAAGATGTGGGCGGCGGTGCGGCGTCGTCAGACGCCCCAGTCACCGCCGCTGCCGCCGCCGGCCTGGTTCTGGTCGCCGCCGCGGGCGCGGCAATGGGCAGGCGCGCCTTGTACGGATCCATCAATATCTTGATCTGGCTGCGTGTCAACGGCCCGCGCAGGTAGGACATGGCCCAGCGCGTGGTGAAGACCACCGGCTCATCCTCGTGCGTGTTGTTCATCAGGAAGACGCGATTGCCCAGCCCTGAGATGATCTGCTCCATGCGGGAGCGGTCGAAACTGGCGCCGGCCGCGGTGACCGCGCCCTCCAGGCCGTCCATCACGCGCGCCTTGTCGCGCTCGGTCTGCAGGCGGCCAATGAACCAGGTGCCGGTATTGCTCAGGCCCTTGTAATCCAGGTCAACCGGGTTCTGCGTGGCCAGGACGATGCCCACGCCAAACGCGCGCGCCTGCTTGAGCAGGGTCAACAGCGGCAGCTTGGAGGGCGGGTTGGCAACGGGCGGGAAATAGCCAAAAATCTCATCCATGTAGACCAGCGCGCGCAGGCTGGTAGTGCCCGACTGGGTGCGCATCCAACCGAGGAACTGGTTGAGCAACAGGGAGACGAAAAACATGCGCTCGGCGTCGCCGAGATGGGCAATCGAGAAGATGGCGACGCGCGGTTTGCCCTTGGGCGTGTAGAGGATTTGACCGATGTCCAGGGGTACGCCTTCCATCCAGGTGGCAAAGCCGGGCGAGGCCACCAGATTGTTGAGCGCAAGCACCAGGTTGAAACGATCTCTGGCCGGGTAGAATGCCTCCAGATCGAGCACGCCGATGCGGGTCATGGGCGGAGTCTGAATCGCCTGGATGAGCGAAGCCAGATCGAGATCGTGACCATCGAGCCAGGTCCGGGCGATGATGGTGGAGACCAGGATGTGCTCGCGACTGGTCAGCGGGTCGGCGCTGATGCCCACCATGCCCAGCAGGCTGGTGACGGTGGTGTTGATGCGCTCTTGCAGCATCTCACCATCGTCCAGGATCTCGAACGGCGGCACCGCGAACGATTTGAGGATAGACACCGGCATGCCGGCGTTGCTGCCCGGGGTGTAGATGGCGAACTCCGCGGCATCGCGCAGGCGCTGGATGCGGCCGCCGTCCTCGCCCCAATCGCCCAGGCCTTTTTTCCAGGTGGCGGCCTGCTGATTGGCGTAGTCTTCAGGCGACAGGCCCTTCTTGGCGGCATCTTCGGCGTTGATCCAGGGCAGGAAGTCCTCGCCGCGCAGTTGCGGGAAAGTCAGGAACAGGTTGCTCAGGTCGCCCTTGGGGTCAATCAAAATGGATGGGATGCCGTCAATCGCGGCTTCTTCGATCAGGCTGATACAGAGGCCGGTCTTGCCCGAACCGGTCATGCCGACACAGACCGCGTGGGTAACCAGGTCTTTGGAGTCGTAGAGGATGGGGCTATCCTCCGCCGCTTTGCGGGCCAGGTCATACTCGCGTCCCAGGTAGAACACACCGAGTTTTTCGAAATCCTGCATAGTGCCATCTCCTTGTCTTTTGAGTTCAGGGGCAATCAACACAGTCTACGCGTCCAAGGTTAAGAGTCAGATGAAGTCTGCGCGTTCTCCAGTCGGATCCCTCTACGAAGCCGCCGCGCACCAGGGAGCCGAACAGGATCACGCGATGCATGCTGTACTGCTGGCGCAGATGATCGGCCAAACGGCTGGCCTCTGCGCGCGCTTGGCAGGCGAGGCATGCGTGATGGGCTGCCAACTGCTGCTGGCTGCGCCGACAAACCGCCACGTACCGCGCCATGTCGCCGGCAGGATAGGTTGATGTGTCCATGTCCAGGTTCCTCGTCGAAGTCATTTTAGCACAAGTGACGCGGATTGTCATCATGAACGGCCGTAACGCAACGGCCGCTGGCGTCAGCGGATCGGCGCTGGCGATAACAGTAGAAGCCAGGATTATCCTTTCCGGCGTACCGACAACAAAAAACGCCGCCGACCAGGTAATCTGGCCGCCGACGTTTTTTAGAATCGGTCAAGGAGCAATTTTTCGCTTTTTGACCAGGCTACTGCAAGCGGGCATGATTTGCGCCTGTTTCCTTAGGCGGAAAAGTGAAGTCTATTCCCGCTTGCAGCATAGATCTTTGAATTGACTTTAGCCGAGCCGGGCAGCCGGGCTGCGACGATGACGCATGGAGCGTGAGGGGATCGCTTGCAAGGCCCAGGCCACTTCGCTGCTGGCGTTGTGCAGACGCCGGGTGGCAATGGGGTGACTGCCCATCAGCCGCGGGCTGACGCGCAACAGGTTCAGCGTCACACGCAGGAAGAGGCGCCCCAGCCACGCGCGGCCCTGGGAGGTCAGGGTCAATACGATACCGCCCAAAATCAGAGTGACAAGCGCCAAAATGGCCCCAAAAGATGCCAACATGATCGTTTCCTCCTCCATAGTCACCGGTCTTCCTGAGCCTCACCTATCGGCTGAGACATGAATCAAGAATAGCACAAGTGTTCTAGCCTGTCAAATCTGTATTCTTCCCGAACATGACGTGGTCGCATCCTGGCTTTTGTGTCCCCGTGTGCTCAGCAGTTCGTAGTGACGGCTTTAGCCGTTTCTGCGGCCAGAGCGACTGAAGTCGCCACTACGAACCAGCGGATCACTTACACCTAACTGTCCTGGTGCTTCTGACGGAACGCCTTGAGGCCGGGGTAAACCGCGGCTTTGCCCAGTTGCTCTTCGATGCGCAGCAGTTGATTATACTTCGCCACGCGGTCCGAACGGGCCGGCGCGCCGGTCTTGATCTGGCCGCAGTTCAGGCCCACAACCAGGTCGGCAATCGTCGAGTCCTCGGTCTCGCCGGAGCGGTGCGAGGTGACGACGGTCCAGCCGGCGCGATGGCTCATGTCCACCGCGGCGATGGACTCGGTCAGTGTGCCGATCTGATTGACCTTGCACAGCAGGGAGTTGCACGATTTCTCGGCAATGGCACGCTCGATGCGCTCCACGTTCGTCACCAGCAGGTCATCGCCTACGATCTGCAGTCTGTGGCCCAATTTGGCATTCAGATGCTGCCAGCCTTCCCAATCATCCTCGGCCAGGCCATCTTCCAGCGAGATGATCGGGTACTGATTTGCCCAGCCCACGTAGAACTCTACCATCGCCTCGCTGGTCATCTCGCGGCCTTCCTTGGCCAGGACATAGACTTTGCGCTCCGCGTCATAAATCTCACTCGCAGCCGGATCCAGGGCAATCCAGATGTCCACACCCGGCTTGTAACCGGCGACCTCGATGGCCTGCAAGATCACCTCGATGGCCTCGGCGTTGGAGCCGAGCGACGGCGCAAAACCGCCCTCGTCGCCCACATTGGTGCCGAAGCCCTTCTTGGTCAGCACCTTCTTCAGCGCCGCGTAGGTCTCCGCGCCCCAGCGCAGGCCCTCGCGGAAGGTCGGCGCGCCCACCGGCATCACCATGAACTCCTGAAAATCGGTGGAGTTGACCGCATGCTTGCCGCCGTTGAGGATGTTCATCATCGGCACTGGCAGGGTGCGCGCACTGACGCCGCCCAGGTAGCGGTAGAGCGGCAGGCCGACGGCCGCCGCGGCCGCCTTGGCCACGGCCAGTGAAACACCCAGGATGGCATTGGCGCCCAGGTTGCGCTTGGTGGGCGTGCCGTCCAGGCCGATGAGGAAGTTGTCAATCCCCACCTGGTCGAGCGCGTCCCAGCCCAGTAGTTGCTCGGCGATCTTGTCGTTGATGTTCTCCACCGCCTTCAGCACACCTTTGCCGCCATAGCGCGACTTATCGCCATCGCGCAACTCCAGCGCCTCATGCACACCGGTGGAAGCGCCGGACGGCACCGCCGCCATGCCGCTGTAGCCATCGGTCAATACCACCTCAACCTCAACCGTGGGGTTGCCGCGCGAATCCAGGATCTCACGGGCCGTAATATCTTCGATGATAGTCATGTTCAGACTCCTTTGTGGACTTCTTGTATTACTTTTTGTTGCGCCACCGCGGGCCAGCCGCCGACGACTGCAAACAAGAAGATGATACCCCGAAAGTAACAAAAGTGCAAGGTTATAGTGGAGATCGGAGACCGCTCTGCCCTCTGCACTTTGCACTTTGCACTCTCTGTGTTTTCTCCAAGATTGGAGATTGGACTTTCTGCGTTTTCTCCGAAAACGCATTGCACGTTGTATAATCCACACACTTCTCCCACCTATTCAGCTCTGAGCGTTCATCATTCCATACTATGTCCGACACGACGTATCTGCAATTCGATTTATTGATTGACCGCGGCGCCACGGGCTATCGGGTGCGTGTGCTGAACTCGCCGGCCGGTCAGGCCAGCGGCGCGTTGACCCTGCCGCCGGATTTCGCCGCGTCCGCGGATTGGTCCGCGCCGGCAGCGGCCCGCGTGCAGGGGCAGCGCCTGTTCGAAGCGGTACTGGCCGGCGATGTGGGCGCCTGCTACCGCCGCAGCCTGGACGAAGCGCGGCGTCAGGGCGCGGGGCTGCGCCTGCGCCTGCGTCTGGCCGACGCGCCCGAACTGAGCGCCTGGCCCTGGGAATATCTTTTCGACCCACAGCAAGCTCGATTTCTGTGCCTGACGCCAGACACGCCGCTGGTGCGCTTCCTGGAACTGCCTATCCCGGAACACCGCGCGATCGTCAAACCGCCGCTGCGCCTCCTGGTGGTCATCGCTAACCCGAGCGATACGCCCGCGCTCAACGCCGCGCAAGAATGGGCGCACCTGGCCGCCGCGGTGGAACCCCTGGAGGCGCGCGGCCTGTTGCAGGTGGAGCGGTTGGAGCAGGCGACCCTGCCCGCTCTGCAGCGCCGTTTACGCCAGCAGGATGTGCATTTGCTGCACTTCATTGGCCACGGCGCTTTCGATCCAACCACCCAGGAGGGGCTGCTGATCTTCGAGGATGAGGCGCGCCAGAGTCGGCTGGTCAGCGGACAAACCGTGGGCACCCTGTTGGGCGGCCGCCCGCCCGCGCTGGTGTTTCTCAACGCGTGCGAAGGCGCGGCCAGCAGCAGCGGTAATGCCTTTGCCGGGGTGGCGCAGAGCCTGGTACAGCAGGGCATCCCTGCCGTCATCGCCATGCAGACCGCCATCAGCGATGCGGCCGCCGTGGCCCTGAGCCAGGAATTCTACGGCGCGCTGGCTGATGGCTATGCCGTGGACAGCGCGCTGGTGGAAGCGCGTAAAGCCGTGTTTGCCACCGGCAACCCGCTGGAATGGGGCGTGCCGGTGCTGTTCATGCGCGCTCCGGATGGCCGCCTGTTCGATGTGCAGCCGTTGAGCCAGGCTGAACGGCAGCAGAATCAGATCGCCACGCTGCTGCGTCAGGCCGCGGGCGCACAGGCCGGCGAGGACTGGCCCACCGCCGTTCAGAAACTACAGACGATTCTGCAACTCGATCCAAACCAGACCGAAGCGGCTCGTTGCTTGCGTGATGTGCAAAAACAGCAGGAAATGGTCGCAGCCTTTGCCAGCGGGCAGGAGCACTATAACGCCGGCCGCTGGCGGCAGGCGCTCGATTATTTCCTGCGCGTGCAAGACCTGGGCGGCAACTTCAGGGGGGTCTTTGGCCTGTTGGCCACCGTCAAGATGAAGATCGCGCAGAGCGAACAACCCGAGCCAATCGCCCGCCAGCCCGCTGCTACCGATCATGCGTTTTCGGAGAAAACGCAATTGGTGTATGGTCCGATCATCAAGGCGCTGATGGCCGGACGCCTGGTGCCGGTGTTGGGGCCAGGCGTCAACCTGTGCAGCCGGCCGCCCGGCGTCGGTTGGCAGACCGGCCAATACCTGCCTACGGCCGATGAACTGTCCACGCACCTGGCTGACACCTTTGGGTATCCCCTGACCGAGCGCTCAAATCTGGCCAAAGTCGCGCAAGTCATCGCGGTCATGCGCGATGTGGGCCCGCTCTATGAAGAACTGCACCCTATCTTCGATGCCAACTATCCGCCAACGCCGGTACACCAATTGCTGGCCGCTCTGCCCGCCGCGCTGCGCAAGCAGGGCTGCGCTTATCCGCATCAACTAATTATTACTCTTAACTACGATGATGTTCTGGAGCGCACCTTGCAGGCCGCGGGCGAACCGTGCGATGTCGTAACCTATGTGGCGGAAGGCGATCAGCGGGGATCTTTCCTGCACGACCCCAGCGGCGAGACAGAGAATATCCTGATCGAGCGGCCCAATGAGTACCTGGATCTACCGATTGATCAGACCGCGGCCCGGCGCATGCTCATTCTCAAGCTTCATGGCGCCATTGACCGCCAGCACGACGACGCTGACAGCTATGTCATCACCGAGGATCATTTCATCAACTTCATCCCGCGCATGGACATCGCTGCCATTGCGCCGGCGCCGCTTCTCGCCTTTCTCAAACGCAGCTACTTTCTCTTCCTCGGCTTCGATCTGAGCGCCTGGAACTCGCGCACGGTCTTGCACCGTGTTTTCTCCCCCAAGCGTGGCTATGCCTGGGCCGTGGAGCCGGAACCGGCCATCATCAGCCAAAAATTCTGGAGCCGTCACAACGTGGACATCCTCGACCTGAGCCTGGAGCAGTTCGTGGCCGGCTTGAGTGAACGTCTGCAAAACCTCTTTAACGACGGGGGACGGGGAACCGGGAGCCGTTCATGAACGATCATGCCTTGCCATTCTCGCCCTACAAAGGCTTGATTCCCTACAGCGAGAATGACGCCAACTTCTTCTTTGGCCGCCAGCGTGAGCGCGACATGATCGAGGCCAACCTGATTGCCACACGCCTGACGCTGCTCTATGGCGCCAGCGGCGTGGGCAAAAGCTCCGTGCTGCGCGCCGGAGTCGTCCATCACCTGCGTCACCTGGCCGCCGAGGACCTGGCCAACCACGGCAACCCGGAGTTCGCCGTCGTCATCGTCAACGCCTGGCGCGATGACCCCCTGACCAGCCTGCTGAACAGCGTCTACACCGCCCTGCAGGCCGACTTGGGACCTCTGCATCCGGCCGTCGCCTCCCTGGCTCCGCCCTCTGCCGCCGCGTTCGTGCCCACCCTGCAGGCCTGGACCACCGCGCTCGACTGCGACCTCCTGCTGATCCTCGATCAATTCGAGGAATACCTCTTCTACCATGCCACGGAAGATGGTCTGGGCACCCTGGCGATGGAGTTTCCGCGCGCGGTCAATCACCCCGATCTGCGCGTCAACTTCCTCATTGCCATTCGTGAGGATGCCCTGGCCCGGCTTGATCGCTTCAAGGGCCGCATTCCCCGCCTGTTCGAGAACTACCTGCGCATCCAACACCTGGATGTGGCGGCCGCCCGCGACGCCATCGAGCAGCCGCTGCTGACCTATAACCGCCTCATGGCGCCAGTCCAGCCCGTCACCATCGAACCGGCCCTGGTGGATGAGGTGCTGGCGCAGGTGCAGACCAACCAGGTGTTTGTGGGAGAATCGGGCCGCGGCGCCGTGAGCGGCGCCGGCGGTCCGGCGCGTGTGGAGACGCCCTATCTGCAGTTGGTGATGAGCCGTCTGTGGGCCGAAGAAGTGCAGGCCGGCGAATCGGTCCTGCGCCTGGCGACCTTGCAGCGTCTGGGCGGCGCGGAGCGCATCGTACGGACCCATCTCGACACCGTCATCAGCACACTGACGCCCGCCGAGCAGGATCACGCCGCGCGTATCTTTCATCATCTGGTCACGCCGTCCGGCACCAAGATCGCGCACAGCGTGCCCGACCTGGCCGAGTACAGCGGACTGACGCCTGCCCAGTTGGAGCCGGTGCTGGAAAAACTGTCCAGTTCGAGTATGCGCATCTTGCGCCCGGTGGCGCCGCCGCCCGATCAGGCGGCTGTCTCGCGCTTCGAGATTTTTCACGATGTCCTGGCCGCGCCCATCCTGGACTGGCGGACGCGCTACGTCCATGCGGTGGAACAGGCCGCGGCCGCGGCCCGCCTGCTGGCCGAACGCGCCGCGGCCGAGCAGCGCCTGCGCCAGCAGCAGGCCGAAGCCGCGGCCCGCCTGGCCCAGGAACGCCGCCGAGTCCGGAGCCTGCGCCTGACCGCGCTGGGCCTTCTCGCCCTGCTCCTGCTCATGGTGGGCCTGGCGGCCTATGCGCGCAACCAGTACCTGATCGCGACGCAGGCCACTGTTGCGGCCAGGGACGCCGCGTCGCGCAACATTGCCGTCAGCGCCAACCTGCAGATGCAGACGGACCCCGAGTTGAGCGTGCTGCTGGCGCAGTCTGCCGCGCAGTTGTACCCCAATCTGCAGGCCGAAGATGCCCTGCGCCAGGCGCTGATCGCCTCTCCCATTCGTGCGATTCTTTCGGGTTATGAACGTGGCGTGGTCAAGGCCATTTTCTCGCCTGACGGCAGCTATCTCGCGGCCGCGGACTACAACGGGTTGATCGGAATCTGGGATGCCGCCACGTTTCGCCATGTGGCCTGGCTGCGCGGTCACACGCCGCGCATCTTCGATCTGGCCTTCAGCCCGGACAGCCGTCTGCTCGCCAGCGGCGGCACCGGCGCGGTCGTGCGTCTGTGGGACGTGCCCAGCGGCGCCCTGCACGCGGAGATCGCCAATCTCGGCGGTGAGGTCTATCATGTCAATTTCAGCCCCGACGGCGCCCTGTTGGCGATTGGCAGCGGCAGTCACACCGGATACGTGTGGGACGTGCAGGCCGGGGAGATGACCCTCTTTCTCGAAGGGCACCGCAACGGCCTCATCAGTGCAGTCTTTTCACCCGACGGCTCGGTCATTGCCACGACCAGCCAGGACAACACGGCGCGCCTGTGGGAGACAGCCTCCGGCCGGCCACTGGCCGTGCTGGCCGGCCATGATGCCGAGATCGTAGATGTCTCGTTTAGCGCCAACGGGCAATGGCTGGCAACCGCAAGCGGGGATGACACGGCTCGCGTGTGGAAGCTGCCCGCCGGCGAGTTCCATCGCGAATTTCGCGGTCACACCGACCGCGTGTTGGTGGTCAGGCTCAGCGCAGATGGCCGCCGTCTTTTCACCGCTTCAGCCGACGGTCGTGCCATCGTCTGGGATGTGGCCAGCGGGCAGCCGCAGGCCGAGCTGCGCCATCAGGATCGAATCACCGCCCTGGAACTCAGCCCTGATGAGCGCCTGTTGTTGACCAGCAGCGCCGATCGCACGGCCGCCCTGTGGAGCACGCGCACCTGGCAGCGCCTGACCACCTTGCGCGGCCACACCGATGCGGTCAACTGCAGCCAGTTCGACGCCAGCGGCCACCTGGTCATCACCGCGGGTCAGGACAACACGGTGCGCGTGTGGACCGCCAACGCCGGGCAGCCCTTGCAGGTGTTGGCGGAGATGCCCTCTACCGCGCCCGGCTGCGACGGTTCGTGCAACCCGGTCTGGAGCGCGATCTTCAGCCCGGACGGCAGTCGCGTCGTGACCGCCAACGCCAACGGCACAGTCGGCCTGTGGGACGCGCTCAGCGGCGCCCGCCTGGCAACGCTGGCCGGCCATGAGGGCGCAGTCTACCAGGCGGCCTTCAGCCCGGATGGACAGCAGATCCTCAGCGCCGGTCAAGATGGCAGCGTGCGTCTGTGGCCGGTCAACCCCGCTGGTGAACCGGTCATCTGGCGCGGGCACAGCGGCCCGGTCAACCACGCGGTTTTCAGCGCGGACGGCAAGCGGGCGCTCACCACCAGCAACGATCAGACCGCCCTGCTCTGGGACGTCGCCAGCGGCCAGGTCATGGCAACGCTACGCGGTCACAGCGGCGCGGTGCTGGCCGGCGCGTTCAGCCCAGACGGGACGCGTGCGGTCACGGCCGGCGCCGACGGCAGCGCCATCATCTGGAATGTGGGCCGCGGCGAGGCGCAAAGCACCCTCAGCGGGCACAGCGCGTTGGTCTATGACGCGGTTTTCAGCCCGGACGGCCGCCTGGTCGCCACGACCAGCGCCGATGGCACGGCCCGCCTGTGGGATGCGAGCAGCGGGCAGCCGCAGGGCGCTCCGCTGGCGCACGAAGGCGCGGTCACGCACGCCCTGTTCAGCCCGGATGGCCGCTTCGTGCTCACCACCAGCCAGGATCAGACCGCGGCGCTGTGGGACGCGGCAAGCGGTCGTCGCCTGTTCAGGCTGGCCGGCCAGCAGGCGCCGGTCACCGCGGCCGCGTTCAGCCCGGATGGCCGCTTTGCCATCACCGGCGGTGACACCGGCGACCCGACGGTGCGCCTGTGGGACCTGCGCACCGGCCAGACCCTGATGACCTTTTGGGGACATGCCGCGGGCGTGCGCGGGTTGAGCTTCAGCGCGGACGGTCGTCACTTCGCCAGCGCGGGCGCGGATGGCGCCGCGCAGGTCTACGACTGCAACGTCTGCGGCAGCCTGGACGACCTGCTGGCCCTGGCGCCCAGCCATGTGACTCGCGAGCTGACCGCGGAAGAGCGGCAGAAGTATTTGTATGAGCTGGCGGTGAGGAGGTAGGAAGTGTGTGGGAAATGGCTACTGGCTGGAATCGGTGTGGTGGCGGTGCTGATGGCGGGGGCGGTGGTTTCTGCAAGGGGCGTCGGGTTGGAGGCCGGGCGTGCGGGGGCGCCCGATGCGGAGATTGGGGATGCCGGGGCGGAATTTTCCTCGGTGTTCTTGTTGTTGGGGGAGCAGGCAGATTTGACGAGCGCGGCCACGATCGAAGATTGGACGGCGCGGGGGCGGGCGGTTTACGCGGCGCTGAGCGAGGTGGCCGGGCGCACGCAGCCGCGTGTGTTGAACCGGCTGGCGCGGCTGAAGGCGGCCGGCCATGTGCAGGCGGTGCAGCCGCTGTGGATTGTGAATGCAATTGCTGTGCGCGCGGACGCGGAGACGCTGAAAACGCTGGCCGCGTGGCCGGAGGTGGCGCGCATCGTGCCCAATCGCAAGCTGGAGCCGCCGGGCGTGGAAATGGCCGCGGGCCAGGCGCAGGCGCCCGCGGGGGTGGAGTGGGGCGTGAGCAAAATTCGCGCGCCGGAGGTCTGGACGACTTATCGGGTCAATGGCGCGGGCGCGGTGGCGGCCAATGTGGATACGGGCGTGGATTTCACCCATCCGGCGCTGGTCAACCAATACCGCGGCAACCTGAGCGTTTTCGGAGAAAACGCAGTAAGCAACGGTGTGTTCGATCACAATTTCAACTGGTATGACCCGACCGGCGTACACCCCGCGCCTGTGGCCGTGGAGGGTAGTCATGGCACGCACGTCATGGGCACGGAGGTGGGCTGGGACGGCGGCGCCAATCAGATCGGCGTTGCGCCCGGCGCGACCTGGATCGCCGCGTACGGGTGCTGCCCCGACAACCTGACCCTGCTGCTGGCGCAGCAGTTCATGCTGGCGCCCACGGACCTGGCCGGGGCCAACGCCAACCCTGACCTGCGACCGCATGTGCTCAATCAGTCGTGGGGCGGGCCTGGCGGCAGTGAGATTTTCCAGCCAGCGCTCGCCGCCTTACGCGCCAGCGGCATCTTTTCCAGCATTTCGGCCGGCAACATGGGCAGCGCGTGCGGCACGCTCGGCTCGCCGGGCGACAATCCGCTGGTGTTCAGCGTTGGTTCCACCGACAGCAGCGACGCCATCGCCGGTTCATCCTCGCGCGGCCCCAATCCCTTCAGCGGGCGGACCGGGCCGGAGGTGTCCGCGCCCGGGGTGATGGTGCGTTCGAGCATTGCCGGCGGCGGCTATCAGAACTACAGCGGTACTTCGATGGCCGCGCCGCATGTGGCCGGCGCGGTGGCGCTCCTGATTTCGCTGGAGCCGAGGCTGGCCGGACAGGTGGAGCAAATCGAAGAGCTGCTGCGCAAGACGGCCGTGCCCCGCACCAGCACGCAGTCCTGCGGCGGCCTGGCCGGCAGCGCAGTACCCAACAACGCCTTTGGCTGGGGCCGCCTGGATGTCAAAGCCGCGGCCGACCTTGTCTGGCAGGCGGGCTACCTGGCCGGCCGGGTGACGAGCAGCGGCCTGCCCATGGCCGGCGCTACCGTCACTTTCAGTCGCATGGGCAAGAGCCTGACCACGATGACCCACGCGGGGGGCGATTTCCGCGTGGTGGCCGGCGCCGGCGTATGGACCGTGGAGGTGAAGGCGTTCGGCTACGCGCCGGCGCTCCATGCCCATGTGACCGTGAGCCAGGATCAAACCACGGCCGTGGACGCTGACCTTGCCGCTTTGCCTGCGGCCGTCGTGCATGGCCGCGTCACCGACAGCGTCACCGGCGAGGGGGCGCCGGCGCTGGTCATGCTGGCGAACGAAGCCAGCGCGGCGCCGGTCTTTGCCGACGCCAGCGGGATGTATTCGCTGCCCGTGCCGGCGACCACCCGCGGCCCGGTCGCGACCGTTGACATCACCGCGCAGCACCCCGGCTTCCACCCGCTCACCCAATCGGCGGCGGTCAGCGGGACGGTTGCCCTGGATTTCAGCCTGAGCGCGCGGCCCAACTACACTTGCCTGGACGACCGCCAGCCCGGCGGCCCGGTTTTCAACTGGCAGGACGCCAGCGACGGCGTCACCTACCACCTGGGCGATGACGCCAGCACTGCATTCTTGCCCCTGGCGCAGCCGTTCACCTACTTCGGCACGCCCTACACCACCGTCACCGTCAACTCCAACGGTTACATCTATTTCACGAACGCGTGGTGGTCGCGCGTGCAGATGATGCTTCCCTTCGAAGGCCCGCCCAACGCCGCGCTCACCGCGCTGGGCGAAGACCTGAACCCGGCGCAGGGCACGCAGGGGCTGGTACATGTCAAGTCCACGGCCAACGCGTTCATTGCGCAGTGGCAGGCCGTGGAGCATTGGGCCAGCGGCGACCCGGAGACATTCGAGATCATTCTGGATTTGCCGACCGGCGCCGTCACCTATCAGTATCAGACGTTGAGCTGGCCGGATTACACCACGGTGGGGCTGGAAGATGCGGCCGGCAGCGTGGGTCAGCTCTACTCGTATGCCAACTCGGCGGCGCTGCAAGGGGGCCGGGCCGTGCGCTTTACGCCCGCCAGCGGCAATGGGGTCTCCTGGGGCTGCGATCACGCGTACACGCTGACCGCGGCGCCGGTGGTTGCGGCCAACACGGTGACCTATCACCTGCACTGGAACGAGGTCGGTTTTGGCGGCGCGGCGTCGGCCGTGTTGACCGCCACGGTGCCGGCGAGCAGCACTTTCGTGGCCGCGTCGGGTGGGGTGCAGCCGCAGGGCGGTGTGCTGACCTGGAGCCTGGGTAACTTGCGCCCGCGGGCCAGTGGGCAGGCCTGGTTCACGGTGCGGCCGCACGGCGCCCAGGCCCTGACGACCGCGACCATTAGCGATCAGAGCGGGCAGGCGCGCACCGTCACGGCCGCAGCGAGCGCACCGGGTATGGTGTGGATGCCGATGATGATGAAGGATGAATGATGAAGGAGGTCTTTGCTGTGGACACTCAGAAATCTCAGTTCAACCGGATTCTGTTGACCGTCCTGATCGTCCTGTACGTGCTCACCCTTGCCGCGTTCAATTATGCCAACTGGGCTGCGGACCCGGAGTTCATGCAATGGTGGATGACGCTGGTCAACAGCGTGCTGCTGTCTATCCCACTGGTGCTGTTGTATGGGGCGATCTATGTGCTGGTGGTCGCCTGGCGCGAGCGCAAGGCCCTCGGTCAGGTCAGCCCCCGCCTGACCAGGATCATCCACTGGGCGCCCCGCATCGCGGCCATCCTGATCATCTTTTTCATCAGCCTCTTCTCCCTCGACGTGTTCAGCATGGATGCGCCCCCGCTGGAGTTGCTGGGCGGCTTCCTGATCCACAACATCCCGTCCATCGGCATGCTGGCGCTGCTGATCGTGGCCTGGAAACGCCCCGCGGTGGGGTTCGTGGCCTTCCTGGTCGCCGGCGTCCTGTTCGCCCTCTTCTTCGTGCGTGATGCCGAGTCCCTGCCCAACCTGCTGATTTTCGTCTTTCCCATTCTGTTGATCGCCGGTCTGTTCTATGCTGACTGGAAATGGGGCTAGGCGGCGCTGTTCTTGGCGCGCACATCCACCCCTGGTTCTATAGTCAGGAAGAGTCACCTGTTATGCAAATAACTATAATCGCAGGAGGAAGCCGCGGCGATGTTCAGCCCTATGTGGCGTTAGGAAAGGGATTGAAGGAAGCGGGGCATACGGTTCGGGTCCTGGCTCCTCAGGATTACCAAGACCTGATAACAGCCTATGGCTTGGAATTCTTTGACATGGGCGGCGGGGTGAAAACAATGACGCAAAGCCAGATGCAGGATATCGTCGAGCAAGGCAATATCCTGAAAATTCTGGCGGTTACAGGACAAGGTGCGCAACAACTTGCCCTTCAATCAGCCATAAATGGGCTGGTGGCTTGTCAGGGTTCTGACATGATCCTTGCCGGCTTCACCGGGCTTTCCAACGGATTAGCTCTTGCGGAAAAGCTGGGTATCCCATTTCTTCAGGCTTACTTAATGCCGTTTACGCCGACAAGCGAATTCCCCGGTGTCCTGACGCCGCAGTTACCACAAACACGGTTGACCCCATGGGCAAATGGCTGGTCGCATCGCTTGGCACAACAGATGATGTGGCAGATGTTACGTTCAGCCGATAACAAAGCTCGTACCCAGATCTTGCAGATGGCGCCCGCCCCATTCTGGGGACCATTTGCATCCCTGCAACGGGAATCACAACCGATTATCTATGGGTACAGCCCGCAAGTGATACCACCTCCTGCCGATTGGGCGGATTACATTCATGTCACCGGGTACTGGTTTTTGGAGCCGCCCGCCGGATGGGAACCACCGAGTGACTTGGTAAATTTCCTACAGGCTGGCCCACCGCCAGTCTATGTTGGCTTTGGCAGTATGCTCAGCCGAAAACCAGAAGAAACCGCCGATTTGGTTTTGCAAGCGTTGGCGCGCACCGGTCAGCGTGCGGTGTTATCGTCGGGCTGGGGCGGGCTAAAAAAAGAGAATTTTCCGACGACCGTATTTATCGTTGGCTCAATTCCCCATAGCTGGCTATTTCCAAAGATGGCTGCGGTTGTGCATCATGGGGGTGCGGGGACCACCGGCGCAGGACTGCAAGCTGGAATCCCATCCATTATCACACCATTTTTTGGTGACCAACCGTTTTGGGGACACCGGGTGTATGAGTTGGGGGTTGGCCCTAAGCCCATTTCGCGCCAGCGCCTAACACTCAAGAACCTGGCGGACGCAATTCAGTGTGCTGTGTACGACATGACGATGCGGAAGAACGCATCCAGTCTGGGGGAGCATATTCGCGCCGAGAATGGAATTGCACGGGCTGTGACAATTATTGAGCAGAATAGGCACCCTAAATAATCCGCCCAGCCCCGGCATGCAACGGACTCGCTACGCTCGCCGCTGATGCCAGAAGTTGGGCTGCTTCAGGCAGGAGCTAATTCTATGCTTGACATTCGTAAGTGCTATCAGCTTTTTTGCGAGCAAGTTGTTCCAATGGTAAGATATTGAGTAGCAGGTTACATCCTGCAAGCGGATACGAACGTTCAGGCTAATGCTGCGATTGACCAGATCAGTTGCACAAAAGGAGACAAGGAGACAATAAAATGACATCCAAGAGTATCGAAACAGTCAGTTCAACCAGCGTAATGGATCGCAAGTTCACAGGGTTGCGGCGTTTCAACGCCATCATGGGATTCCTGCATCTCATTCAAGGTATCTTCATGATCGTGGTCAGCAGGGCCACTACTTATCCTATCTTTACCAATTACCTGAGTTTTGATGTTGCAACCCGCTCGCTGAAACCGAACACCCAACTCTTCTATGAACTCCCCTTTGGACCGGCTGTTGCCTGCTTCCTACTTATCTCAGCCGTGGCGCACTTCTACCTGGCGACGATTGGCTATGGACGTTATGTGGAGAATCTGAAGAAAGGCATGAATCCAGTCCGCTTCTATGAATATGCCTTGAGCTCTTCGCTAATGATCGTGCTGATCGGCATGTTGATTGGGCTTTGGGATCTGGGCGCGCTCATCTTGATCTTCACACTCAATGCCACAATGAACCTGTTTGGCATTATGATGGAGTTGCATAACCAACATACTTCCAAAACGGACTGGACTGCATTCATTTACGGTTGCGTTGCCGGGTTCGTCCCGTGGGTGGTCATCGCGCTGTATTTCGTGGGCGCGGTCAACTCTGGCGACGCCAAGCCGCCAGCCTTTGTATACGCAATCGTTCCCACACTGTTTGTCTTCTTCAACATTTTCGCTATCAACATGGTGTTGCAGTACAAAAAAGTGGGGCCGTGGAAGGATTATCTATACGGAGAACGCGTCTACATCATTCTGAGCCTGTTAGCCAAGAGCGTTCTGTGCTGGCTGATTTGGACTGGCACGCTGGCCCCGGTCTAAAGCACACGCCGCCTAACAAAGCATGCACCTGACGCTGGGGATTCTGCGGCAATCTCAAGCAGTTTTCTACGCCTGAGCATTTTCCCAGTTGGACGGCCTTGCCGTCCCCGCCCCAGCGCAGGTAACGCAAACCGTTAGGCGGCGCCAGCTCCGTCTTGGGGGTCTTTCAATAACCGCCTCTCACTCGGTTGAGGAATCCAGATGAGCACTCTCTTGCGCAGCTACGACCGGATAGATACGGCGTTGACAACGTGGATGGCTCGGAACGGTATCCGTTTCTTGCGCATCAGCCTTGGCGTTGTCTTTTTGTGGTTTGGCGTCCTCAAGTTCTTCCCCGGGCTGAGCCCTGCCCAGACGCTCGCCGGCAACACTATCTCAATCCTGTCCTTCGGTCTTCTCACCCCCGAGCTGGCTGTGTTCATTCTCGCAGTCTGGGAGTGCCTAATTGGGATCGGGTTGATTGTCGGCTACCTCCTCCGGGCAACGCTCCTCCTCTTATGGCTCCAGATGCTCGGCACGATTACTCCCTTGTTCCTCTTTCCTGAGCAATGCTTCACTGTAGTGCCGATTGCGCCCACTCTCGAGGGTCAATACATTATCAAGAACCTGGTCTTGGTGACGGCCGGACTTGTCATCGGGGCAACGGTCAGGGGAGGCCCATTCACTGCGCGACCTCCAAGCGAAGATGCGGCCTGACAACTCGCTGAAGCTGACCTCGGGCTGGCGGATAGGGTGGGGCGCCTGGCCCGCCGGCCTGTCCGCTTCCGCCGGGCAGCTTAGCCTGTTTTCGACATAGAACAGATGTTTCCATACAACAGCTTGTGGTCATTGGCAAATCGCACACAACCTGTAGGAACAGTCCTGTTTTCGCTCAAATGTTCTACGCGACGGCTTGTGGCAAGTGCCTGATGACCTACTACCCATTGGGGTGTCGAAAACAGGCTTAGCTCGAAACCGTTAGGCATCCAAAACCAACACGGCCGGTTAACCACCAGAAAGGCCGACGATTCGCCGTTGAAGCCTGACAGCGGGCAGAGAAACGCGTTCTTTTCTACCCGAATTCGTTTTTCCGGACTTGTCTTTGTATCCCATTCGTGGTACACTACCGCTTGGAACGGAGGTGTCCATGAACAAGTCAGCCATGATTCGGGCACGAGTTGATCCCAATCTCAAGGACGAGGTCGAGAACGTCTTCGCGCAACTGGGGCTTTCGGCGACCCAAGCGATTACCCTTTTCTATCAGCAGGTCAAGCTCAACCGCGGCTTGCCCTTCGATGTACGCATCCCCAACGCGGTCACGCAGCGCACCTTTGCCGAGACAGATGCCGGTGAGAATATCGTCCGGTGTGACAGTGCGCAAGACATGTTCACTCGGCTGGGCATCTGATGCGCACGCCGAACTATACGCGCCAGTTCGAGCGCGACCTCCGGCTGGCACAGCGGCGCGGGAAAGACATCGAGAAGCTCAAGCAGGTCGTGGCGGCGCTGATCAACGAGGAGTCGCTGGCGGAGCGCTACTATGACCACCCACTGAAGGGCAATTACCGCGACCGGCGCGAATGCCATCTGGAGCCAGACTGGCTGCTGATCTACAAGCTGCAGGGCAACGAAATCATTTTCGAGCGCACGGGCAGGCATTCTGACCTGTTTGAGTAGCCCGCCAGGTTCGTGGGCTGGCGATGGGCAGGCCGCACGGTTCGCCGTCATGGGCGGCGGGTGTCGTTTGGTTGCGGGGTGGGCCAGAGCCGGGGGCAGCCCAACACGAGTTGCAAAGAAACTGCGCCACCTGACTGAGCCGAAAGGATGAGGAGTTTTTATGACCCAACCTGCAAAACAAGACACGCAGAAGTCCGTCCGGGACGCTGCCGCGACCAGCAAAGAGTCGAAGGGATTCACGGCTGAGGAACGAGCGGCGATGAGGGAGCGTGCCCAAGAGCTGAAGGCGGAAGCGCGCGCGAACAAGGACAAGGCGGCCGGCGAAAGCGACGTGCTGGCAAAGATCGCGGAGATGCCGGAACCAGAGCGCACCATGGCGATGCGGCTTCATGAGATTATCAAGGCCAGCGCGCCAGCCCTCTCGCCGAAAACCTGGTATGGGATGCCCGCGTATGCCAGGGCCGGCAAGATCGTTTGCTTCTTCCAAAGCGCGCAGAAGTTCCAGACGAGGTACGCAACGCTCGGCTTCACCGACGAGGCGCGGCTCGACGAAGGCGCCATGTGGCCGGCCTCCTTCGCGCTGAAGGAGTTGACCGCCACGCAAGAGGCAGCAATCGCCGCGCTCGTGCAGAAAGCAGTGAGCTGAGGGCGGCCGTAGCCGGTAGATGGCAATCAAACGGGCAGCCAGACGCGGACGGTAGCTCCTTGACCGGGCTGCGACTCAATTTCCAGGCGGCCACCCAGCCGCTGGGCGCGCTCCTGGATGCCGATCAGACCAAAATGGCCGCGACGCGCAAAATCGTCGGTTGAAAGCGCCTGCGTGAAACCGCGGCCATTGTCGCTCACCTGCAAGAGAACACCCTCAGCATCGCTTTCGAGCAGCGCGCTGGCCCCCGTGGCCTGGGCGTGTTTGGCCACGTTGGTCAGCGTTTCCTGGAAGATGCGAAACAGCGCCAGCTCCTGATCGCCGGTCAACCCGCGCAGGGCGCCGCGCACCGTCAGCGTGACCTGGATGCCGTGCTGCTCGTGCAGTTGATTCGCCAGGTAGCGCAGGGCCGGCGTCAGCCCCAGGTCTTCCAGCACCAGCGGCCGCAATTCATGACTGAATCGCCGCACCTCGGCTGCGGCCGCCCCCACCTCCTGACGCAGCGCGGCCAACTGGCCAACCAGCTCCGGGTTTTGCGCGCTGCCTTCCAGGTACTCCAACCGGCGCCCAATGGCGACTAACGCCTGCACGGTGCCGTCGTGCAATTCACGGGCGATGCGGCGGCGCTCGTCTTCCTGTGTGCGGGTCAGCGCGGCCACATAGCTGCGCTGCGCGGCCCGCGAACCGGCCACCTGCTGCGCCATGTCATCGAAAGCCTGCGCCAGGGTTTGCAGTTCGCGGATGGCGCCGCCGTCCACGTGCGTCACCTCGGCGCCGGCTGCCAGGCGCACCGCCTGGGCCGCCAGGCGATTGATCGGCTCGGTGATGCGCTGCGCGCCCAGAGCAAGCCAGAACAGGCCCAGGAGCAAACCCAGGCCAAGCACCAATAGCGCGGTGCCCAGGTAGGGGCGCACAGGGGCGGTCAGGGTGGCAAACGACTCGCGCGTGATGAGACCCCAACCGCTCGCCGCTACGCTGGCATAGCCGTAGACCACCTGCTCGTCGCCGGCCGTGGCGACCAGCGCGTTGTGGTCCCCTTGCAGCACGCGCTGCACCACCGCCTCGCGGCGCAGGTCCTGCCCCAACAACGAGGCATCGGGGTGGTAAATGGCGCGGCCCTGACGATCTACCAGGTAGGCCAGGCCCCGCTCACCGATGCGCAGGCGCTGGATGTCGCCTCCCAACTGCTGGTTCTTGAGTTGGAAGACGCCCACCAGCGCGCCAACCACATCGCCTGTTGACCCACCGATCGGCGCCAGCACCGCCAGTACGCTATCAGCCTGATCGGGCTGGTCGAGGATGTCAGAAAAAGCCGGAACTTGCAGCGTGCGCACGCTGCGAAAATAGGGTTCAAGGTTCACCGGCGCTTGCTTGACGCCGGCCGGCGCCAGGCTGGCGACGAGCTGTCCGGAGGCGTCCAGGATGAAGACGCCGCCATCGAAGGGCGCGAGCTGTTCGGACGCGCCGCGCAGCACCGCCAGGCGTCGCGCCTCGTCATCGGCGCGCAAGCCTGGGTCGTTGCCTAGAACGGTCAGGATGTCGGCGTAATTCTGCAGTTTCTCAGAGATCCGTTCGGCCGCCACTACGGCGATCTCGCGGTCGCGTGCGATAATCAATGAGTTGACGACCTGCTGATAGGCCAGGGTGGTGACAGCCAGGATGATCAAGAGCAGGAGGGCAAAAGGAAGTAAAAGCCACAGGACGGCCTGAACACGCAGGCTGTTCAGGCGATCAGACAGGGAGTGCGGCGAATGGGCACGATCAGCAGCAGGTTTCACGGTGCTTGCAGCAGGTTTCGCTTCATGGCGACCAGAACGGCTTCGGTGCGTGAGCTGACTGCCAATTTGGCGAAGATATTGCTGAGGTGAGTCTGCACCGTGCGGTCGCTGATGACCAGGGTATCAGCTATCTGTTTGTTGGTCATCCCTTGCGCCAGCAGCCTGAGCACTTCCATCTCGCGGCCGGTCAGGGCTTCGATCTCGTCTTCGGCTGGATGGGTTTTGCGCCCGCTGACGCGGTTGACCAGCTTGCGCACGATGCTGGGCGCCATGACAGATTCGCCGGCCATCACGCCGCGAATGGCGCGGACCAGCTCGGATACCGGAGCCGTTTTGAGCAGATAGCCGCTGGCGCCGGCTTCGAGCAACGCAAAGACATACTCATCATCTTCGTGCGCGGTGAGCACCAGGATCTGCACGCCCAGCGTGCGGCTGCAGATCTGACGCGTAGCCTCGATGCCGTTCATGTTGGGCATGCGCACATCCATCACCACCACATCTGGGCGCAGCATTTCGGCCAGGCGCACAGCCTCGGCGCCGTCATTGGCCTCACCGACCACTATCAGGTCCGGTTCGCGCGCCAGCAGGGCCAGAGTGCCTTGCCGCAGCATCACATGATCGTCCGCGAGGATCAAGCGAATGGGTGACATCGTGAGCTTACCACCGGTCATTTGGGTTTCTGGAACAACGTGGCCGCCGCGCCAGATGCGATCTGCTGCGCGCTGCCGCTCCCGCTGGCCGGCACCGTCCAGATGGTACTGCTGCCATCACGCGCCTGGCGAGTGAACAGGAGCGCCTCAGCAGCGGGGAACCACTGCGGGTTGAGCAACGCATCATTCGGTACCTGCACCAGCAGGCGTGTACTGCTGCGGCTCAGATCATAGGTGCGCAATGCGTAGCCGCCTTTATCCTGGCTGATGTAAGCCACTTGCTTACCATCTGGCGACCAGGCCGGGCCGGCGACGGCGTCTGCCACGTTGCGCACGCCCGTGCCGCCGCTGCTGACCAGCCACAGCGTGCCCTGACCATCGGTGAACGCCACCTGGCTGCCATCCGGCGCCCAGGCGTAGACTGCGTCGGCGCCATGCGCGGGCAGAGGCAAAGGGGTTCCGCCGGTCAGGTAGAAGATGGTAGCGCTGCGTCCAGGATTGAACAGAAAGCGGGTGCTGTCTGGCGACCAGATGATCTGCGGCGGACACAGCTCCGTTGCTTCGGTGGGGGAAAGCAAGACGCGACCCAGGCTGCGCATGCCAGAGCCGTCAGCTTTGGCCAGCTTGACTTCAGCTACGTTGGCACGCGGGTTTTCAATGAGCGCGATATGCTCCCCGTTGGGCGCCCAGGTGGGCGAGACGAAACGCTGACCGCCGCCGGGCAGCACCGCGCTGCTGCGCGTCTGATCGAAGAGCAGGGCGCGAATGTCAGCGCCGTCACTGAAGTAAACGCCCTGGCTGCTGGGCAACCACGCCACCATCTGCACCGGCTTGTCGCTGATCTGCACGGCTGCACCGCCGGCGGTGGAGATGGCCCACCAGACGCCGTTTTGATCCTGGTACGCGACGCGACTGCCGTCTGGCGCGATGGCATAGGGCGCGCAGCCGACGCGCACGCTGGTCGCCAGCACGCGCGCGGCGCCGTCATTGAGGGTCTGGGTGCGCAAGGCCCCGTTCTGCAGATACAGCACGCTGCTTTCCAGCGGCACACTGCGTAAATCGCGCGGTTTGGTTGCCGCAGAACAGCCGCTCAGCACGACGGTGGCAATCACGATCAACGTAATGATCCGCCAGGGGCAGCGGTGATGTCGCAAAGGTTCGAATAGAATCGTCATGTCATCCTGAATTCCGGTATGGCCTATGCCTGACTGGATTCTGGTTGTACAGTATACCCGGTTCGTGGTGAATGGTCAACCGGTAAGTGGCGCAGGCGAGGTAGGCGAAACGGCGTAGAGGGGAACAAGGACGCCTCGCTTTTTTCGGTGCATCCATGTTGCCGCTTTGCCACAACCTGTGCTACAATTTGGTTGTTCGTCATCCGTACAACCTGTGGGGCTGCGAAGTCGGCATCAAGTTTCCTGTTGTCAAGTTGCTCGACTATCGAGCAGACTGGGTGATACAGCTTCCGCCAGAGCTGAGCGCCGCGTTTTTCACTCTGACGGTGCATGGCGCCCGCGGCAGCGCCGAGACCGGTCTGCCCTTTGGGCGCGCCGGTCTTTTTGTTTACCGATCGAACAGGCGCTGATGCTGCCTGCAGCCGCGAGGACATGGAGGAAAATCGCACGTGTGGAACGAGGTGACCCTGGCGACGGAGCGGGCGCGCCGCTATCGCCAGCGAGCAGACCTGCGTGTCAACACGCCGGCGGAAGCGTTGGCGTTCATCAACCAGGTGGGGATGTGCCTGCTCTTTTCGGCGAAGGGCATGGAACTGCCGACGCTGTATGGGGCGCTGTGCGGTATGGAAAAGGCGCCGCCGGCCCATCATAACGAGCGCGAGCTGGGCCTGGCCTGGCAGTGGAAGGACGATCTGCCGATTGCCGGCGATGTGCTGTACGGCAAGTTTCTCAAACGCAAGCCGGTTTTCATCAGCCTGAGCCTCGCCCCAAGTTTCTATGCCCTCAGCGGCAGCTTTGGGGAGCCGGACGATTTCCGTGAGCTGTATCACGATGCCAAACTCACGGCCGAGGCGCGCCAGGTGGCGGAAGCGTTGCTCTTGCAGGGCGCACTGCCCACCAGCGAACTGCGCCGCGCGGCCCGCCTGGCCGGTGAAGATAACATGGGTCGCTTCGATCGTGCCCTGGCCGAACTGCAAATGAAGTGGCAAATTGTCAAAGTGGGCATCGCGGACACCAACGCCTGGAAATACTGCTACATCTATGACCTGCTGCCGCGCCGCTTCGCGTCCATCATCACGGTTGCTCGTCATATCAACAGCACGGAAGCCATGAGTCGTATCTTGCTCGCTTACCTGAACACGGTGGTGACGGCGCCAGCAGGCGCGGTCTGCCGGTTGTTCGACTGGGAGGCCTGGCGGTTGGATCAGATTGTGACGCGCCTCCACGCAGATGGCCGTTTGCAGCAGGATGCGACGATCGAAGGGCGGACGGGCAAGGTTCTGCAGTGTTTGTCATGACAGGTAATGACAGGTAATCAGAGCAACCAGAGAGGAGAAAATAGGATGAAAGCGATCAACAGATTGTGGCTGGCGCTGGCTGTGGGTGGCATCTTGCTGGGCGCGCTGCTGCTGCTGGCGGCCGGGCAGGGTGTGGCCCTGGCCGCACCGGTGAGCCATGCACCGCAGGTGATCAGCGCAGGCAAGGCCGCGCAAGCTGGCGCCATCGTCTACGTCGTGCGTCGGGGCGATACGCTGTCAGCCATTGGCCGGCGCTTCAGCGTATCTGTCGCCACGTTGATGCGGGTCAACCATATCAGCAATCCCAATCGTATCTACATCGGTCAGCGCCTGCTGATCCCGACCGCCGGGCCGACGCCCACACCAACGCCCGGTCCCACCACGGTACCCGGCGAGCCGGTGGAGGAAATTACGATCATCCAACCCTCCATGGGGATGACGATTACCAGCCCGGTGACGGTGATGGGTGTGGGGCGCGGCTTCGAGCAGAACTTGGGCGTGCGCATCCTGGACGCCAGCGGTTTCGAGATCGGCAGCGGCAATGCCATGATTAGCGGCGAATTGGGGCAGCGCGGCCCCTACACCGGCGTGATCACGTTTACCATGCCGGCCAATGCGCAGCCTGGCCGCATCCAGGTGTTTGCCGCCAGCCCACGCGATGGCGCGTTCGAGCACCTGAACTCGGTTTCAGTGCAATTGCCTGGCTCCGGGCTGGATGCTACCCTGGAGCAGCTCAAGACCGCGCTGGAGAAGGCCGACGCGGAGGCGTTGCGCCAACTGCTGGGCCGCCCTTTCCTGTTTGGACTTTATCGCAGCGAGGCATTGCTCAGTGAAGACCCGGCGCAGGTCATGGATCTGCTGGCGTCGTACGGCCTGAACAACTCCACCGTATTTGTAGATTTTTCGGTGGACGCGCGCCCGTTACTGCAAGACAGCGGTGGAGTACCGCCGGGGGTCGAGCATGTTGCCTACAGCACCGGGTGGGGCGAAGACGGTACGTGGTCAGCATTCCTCTATCTGGGCGCACAGCAGGGACAAATGCGCTGGACCGGCATTGTGCTGGTGGCGCCGGAGGCGAAGGATTTCTAGCCGCCAGGGCGCGGTTTTTACCGTATCTGCACGCGACCCAGCATGGCAGCCTTTGCCGTCAGGTTGACGGGTAACTGAAACTGCGTGGATGAGTCGAAAATGCTGACCAGGATGTCGTACTCGCCGATGGCTGCGTTGGCCGGTATGGTCAGGCGATAGTGTTCCTCGCGCAATCGTCCAACCTGCCAGTCTTGCGCCGGGGTGACATTGGTGGTACTGATCGGCTCGGCGTCAACTGCCGCCGCGCCATTGGCCGGCGGGCGCAAACTTGTGACCACAACGTAATTGGTGCGCAGCCGTTGCAGCGGCCGCCAGAACAGGGCCAGGTCGAGGGTCTGGCCGGGCGCAAGGCTGCGACGATTGACATCGTAGCCCACCAGTTCGATCTGGTCATCGAAATTCCAGGCCACCGGATTGGGTATGCCGGCCAGGCCGAGCCGCGGGTGGATGCGCAGATCGCCCAGGGACACCTGAAAGAGGGTGGCCGGACTGGCGCTGACAGGCGTCCCGTCAGCGGCGCGGGTTACGCTGACCACCAGGCGACACACGCAGGGCGCGGGTGCGCTGAGCGGCAGCGTGAGCAGATGCTCATCGCGTACCTGCTCGCCGGCCCGCCAGCGGCTGGTGACGTAGTTGCCACGGGCGGGGAAGCTGTCCTGGCGCAAGATGACCAGGCCGGCATCGTCCACGATGGTCAGGCTGATGCTGTAATCGGCGCCAGGTGCGGTCAGAGCCTGCCAGAAGAGCGTGACCGCCACGGTTTGGCCGGGTGTCAGGTCGTTGGGCGTTACCGTAACCGCGCGCAGGCGCAGGGTTTGATCGAAAGTGGTCTCCACGGCGCTGGCCGCGGCGACAGCCGCCGGCGTGGGCGCGGCTGGTACGGCATAGGCCGGCACGATACTGAGCCAGGGGATGATGAGGGCCAGGGTCACCAGGCCAGCGCCGAGCCACAGGCCCACGCGGTGGCGCCAAACAAAGGGCGTCAACGTGTTGACCCCGGCGGCCCAGAGCACAGCAAAGGCTGCCAGGGCCGGGAACAGATAGCGACCCTGGGGCGGGTAGAGGGTGGTCCAGCCCCACACCGATACGAAAACGATGGCGCACCAGATGATGAGCAGCCATAACTGAAGTGAACTGCCGCGTGCGGCGCGCGCCAGGTGTTCGCCGGCCGTATGCTCGTTGAGACGACCGCGATTGAAACGCCACCAGACGATCAATGCACCCAGGCAGCCAATGGCCCCGATGATGGCCAGGATATTGTAGACGACATAGACCCAGGCCGGCGGGGGCACATTGAGCCAGCCGAACAGCGCCCAAAACGAACGCCAGGCGCGGGCGCCGTGCATGGCGAATTCGCTCCAGGACGGCCAGTCAGGCCGCGGGGGGAGAAGATCAAAGAGACTGCGCAGACCAAAAACGTTGCCGCTGAGCAGCAGGTTGCGGACATACCACCACCCTGCGACGAGAAAGGCCAGGCCAAAGGTGATGCCGTGCCAACGCCAAAAGTATCCCCAGGAACGCTCCACCAGGGCAAAGGCGGTCAGGATGATGAAGGTGAGGGGGAGCAGCGGCAAGGCGTTTTGCTTGGTCAGGGTTGCCAGGCCCAACGCGAGGCCAAGCATGACCAGGCGTCGGGTGGTGGGCGGACGATTGAGCGTGCGCGCCAGGAGCAGCAAGGTCAGCGTGGTGGCGGCGATGACCAGGTTATCGTTATTGACCGACGTGCTGATGAAGATGAACTGCGGATTGCCAGCCACGAAGAGTGCGGCCAGGTGCGCGATCGAAGGCTGATTGGGAAAAACCTGCCAGGCCAGGGCAAACGTGCCAGCCACTGTGACCGCACCGAGCAGCAAGGAGAACAAGCGCAGCACGCGCATGGCAAGCACGGCGCCGCGGCCAGGCCACGTCGCATCGGCCCCGTGAATGACGTGATTGAGGTTGGCGGTGCTGCCTACCTGATCGCTGCTGGCATATGGATTTGGGCGAATGACCTGATCGGCGTCGCTGATGTCAATGGGCAGGGTCAACCAGTGAGCCAGGAGGTAGTAGAGCGGCGGTTGGGCCGCGATCTGGCGCATGGGCAGGTCCGCGGCGGCCTGGGCCGGCGGCAAACCATAACCCTGGCGCAGCCAGCGCACGTATTGAAAGTGCAGGTCTTCATCCGGTGACTCGAACAACGGGTTGATACTGCTGGTCACAAGGCCCAGGAGCAGGAACGCGGTCAAGATCAGGATGAGGGGGCGTCGTGCCGCCGGTGATTGTTGAGCGAGCATATTTGCCTGTCCCAGGTTGTCTGGCGGCCCGCGCATGGCCGCGTTACCCAATTATAGCACAGGGCGCGTTGAAGGGCGCGTTGAAGGGCGAAGCGCTCGCCAAAAGGACGCACAAGCCGCCCACAGGCGCGAAACGAAACGATAAATTATGACTGGTTTACAAATCAGCGCTGCGCAGGCTGTAGTCGAGATCGTGGCGGCTGAGAATCGCGTCGTCTGGCGCATCGAAGCGGTGCCGTCGCGGGTGGATGCGCGCCTGGGCGACAACCGCATTCGGCTGGATGCGCTGGCCGACCACGGCGGTGGCATCAGCGTGGTGGTCGAGGCACAGGCCGCGTTCGCCCTGGAGGTAGAGGCCGGTTTTACCGTGTTTTATGAATCGGTGCCGGCCGGTCGCACGGCCTATCTGTTGACCTATCTGGATCGCACGGACGTTCACCAGGTCTAGAAACCCGTTTTCTCGCAGCAAACGGGTTTCTGCATTTCTGCAAACGGGTTTCTCATGATTGACCTGACCTGCGTCATTGCGTCCTGATGACAACCTGCTACACTGTGAGCCATAGGCGGGGCGCGGCTGTGTGCCCACCCACCGGGGCGACCACAGGGGTGCGCCCCAACCTGATTCCACAGCAATAGAAAGGGGGACTTCATGTCGGTCAAAATTGTCAAAGACATCATGCACAAGGGTGTCATTGCCTGCCATCCCAACACGGCCGTGACGGAGGTTGTGCGCGTGCTGGCAGACACGGAAGTTCACGCGATTGTCGTCACCAGTCCCGACGGTGATTTGACGGGCATCATCTCGCACATGGACGTCATTCCGCACTATGGGCAGCCTTTGGAAGGCAAGACAGCGGCCGACATCATGACCCGCAGTGTCGTCACGGCCAGCCTGGACAGCACAGTGACCGAGGCCATGAAGCTGATGGTCGAGAAGCACATCCATCGCGTGGTGGTGACCGAGGCCGGGCCGAACGGGATACACGTCCCGGTGGGCGTCCTTTCGACGACCGACATCGTGCGCGAGATGCGCGGGTCGCGCTGGATGTGGTATTTCAGCCCTAATCCCTGATCCAGGATGGTGAACGTCGCCGGCATGGCGCGCGTCACCGCATCAAACCGAGAAGCGAGAATCATCATGACGGCAACTATCATTGACGGCAAAGCTGTGGCCGCGCGCATTCGCGCGGATCTGACCCTGGAAGTGGCCGCGCTACGCGAAAAGACCGGTCGCGTGCCCGGGCTGGCCACCGTGCTTGTGGGCGAGAATCCGGCATCGCAGGCTTATGTCAGCTCTAAACGCAAGGCATGCGCCGAGATCGGCGTCGAGTCGTTTGGACATGAACTGCCCGCGTCTATCAGCCAGGCGGACCTGGAGGCGCTGGTGCGCGACCTGAGTGCCAACCCGGCCATTGATGGCATTCTGGTGCAGCTGCCGCTGCCCGCGGGTCTGGATGAAGAGGCGGTGCTGAGCACCATCAGCCTGGAGAAGGATGTGGATGGCTTTCATCCGATCAACATTGGGCGGTTGAACATGAAGGGGCGGCCGCCGCTCTTTGTGCCCTGCACACCGCTGGGCTGCCTGACGCTGCTGGAAAGCGTCGGTGTGCCCATCAGCGGCGCCGACGCGGTGGTCGTCGGTCGCAGCAACATCGTGGGCATTCCCATGGCCGCGCTGCTGCGCAATCACGACGCCACGGTGACGGTGTGCCACAGCCGCACGCGTGACTTGCCGGCCAGGGTGCGCCAGGCAGACATTGTGGTGGCTGCCATTGGCCGGCCGCAGATGATCCGCGGCGATTGGCTGAAGCCGGGCGCGGTGGTGATTGATGTGGGCATCAACCGTATCGAGGATGCGAGTAAGAAGAGCGGGTCGCGCCTGGTGGGCGACGTGGCTTTCGACGAGGCAAAGGAAGTCGCCAGCGCCATCACTCCGGTGCCGGGCGGCGTCGGGCCGATGACGATCGCCATGCTGCTGCAAAATACGGTCACTGGTTTCAAGCGAACGCACGGGCTGGCGTAGGCATCGCAGTCATTTGCGCCGGCGCCACAGGAGCAGCACAACGATCAGCAGGCTCAGCCCGGAGACGATGTCGCCGGCGCGGCGCGCAGGGGTCGTGCCCATGCGCAGGGTGACGAGGTGCGTACCGGCCGGCAGCTCGAACCCGATCAGGCCATAGGGCGGCCGCGTGATGATTTCGAGCGGCCGCCCGTTCGCGGTGAGCGTCCAGCCAGGGAAGTTGTAAGTGTAGTAGACCAGTTGCACCGGCGTCGCGGCGTCCACGCGTAGGCGGCCTGAACGAGCGCCATGCGCCAGCATGGTGACCGTGCCCGCGCCCTGCACGATGGCCGCCTTCTGCAGCGGCTCACCGGCCAGGTACTGCGCCAGCAGCGGCGTCTCCTCGAAGGGCTGTTGCGTCCCTTGCATGACGCCAATCATGTCGGGATGCTCCATTTCGAAGTCCATGATCGCCAGGGGACTTTCGTCGCGCGCGGTGATGGGAGTCCACTGTGGCTGCAAGAAAGCGGCGCTGGCGATGATGATGAATAGCGCCAGCACAAAAACGGCCGGGCGCCGATTCGTCTCGGCTGCGGATGCATGGTCAACGTCTCTGCGCTCGTCGCCGATGGCGACAGCCAGGATCTGCACACTGGCGCCGCCCATGATAGCCAGCGCGAGGGCGGTCAGCGTCAGCAGCCGCCAGGGAAACTGAATGAGGTCGCCCAGGGGCAGCCATTGCCACACAGCGGCGGCCGGCACAAGCATCATGCCGGCGATGATTACCGTGGTCAGCAGGAAAAAGGCCAGTAAGCCGCGGTGCTGGCCCCGGCGACGCACGCTGTACCCCACGCCACCCACGGCGAGCAGCAAGGGGGCCAGGCCAAGCTGAAAGCTCATGCCATCATCTGGCCCGGCCACGCTGTAGCCGAAGCCCCAGGACGTGGAGAAGAGCTGGTGGAAATAGATCAGGTTGGTCTCCACCTGATAGGAGTTGCGCACCCAGACGGCCTGGCCGATGTAACGTTGTTCAGCCAGCAGGGGGAATAAGAAGATGGCCGCCAGCCCCACCGCCAGCAGGCCCGCGGCCAGCAGGGACTGCGCCGCGCGCACGACGGCGCGGAGGTCCGAGCGCCAGGCATCCCTGCGTGCAGCGGGGTTGACCCGCCTGGTACTACCGGCATCGCGTCCACGCAGGTGGACGCCCGGCGGTACGCCCACCAGGCGCGATTTCAATCGCTCGCCTGCGGCAGCATGACGCCGGGGGCGTCTGCCCTGCGCCAGGGGCAGAAGCAGGCGAAAGAGCAGATAGGCGACCAGCCACGGCGTGAAAAAGAGCATGGCGACCGTGTGACTGATGAAAAGCGCGGCCAGGCTGAGCGCGGCCAGCGCCAGGCGGCGGCGATCGCCTGGTTTTTCGAGCAAGCGCTCCCAGGCCAGCAAAATCCAGGGAAACCAGACCATGGCCCAGAACTCGGCCAGGGCGGCGCGCACGTAGATGTTGACGAGATGATAGGGCGCGTAGGTGTAGAGCAGCCCCGCAATCAACCCAGCCGCGTCACCCCACCAGCGCCGCACGAGCAGGAACATGCCGGCTGCGCTCAGCAAGAAGGCCAGCAAGAAGGTGTCTTTGACCGCCGCGGTGAAGCCCAGCCCCAGCAGGTGGAAGGCTTCAGCCACGTAGTAGGCGAACGGCGCATAGACCACCCAGAAGGGGTAGCCGTAGCCCATGGCGTGATCAGGCCCCCAGCGCGGCCACCAGGCCCCATCGCGAATGGCCGCATCGAACTCCACCAGGTAAAAAACGCTGTGATGGGCGTCGTGCGCGCCGAAGAAGTAGCCGGGAGCCAGCAGCGCCGCCCAGGCCGGTATCGTTAGAGCCAGCAGCAGCCCCAACCAGGTCAGGACGTTGCGCGTGGAGGAGATGCGAGTCATGGGCTGGTGAGCAACTCGTATGCGATGTCATGGGCGATGGCGCGCCAGGCGCCCCAGGCCAGGCGTGGCGCGGGCGTGGCGCGCAACTGGCGGGCAATCCAGGCAAAGCTGCTAAGCGGCAGCTCGCTAAAACCAGCGACCTCGACGCCATCCGCACGCAGCGTGCCGCCGGCCTCTTCGGCATACCAGAGGTAGGTCACAAAGGGCAGCACATAGTCATGCAGGTGCATCTCGTAGCCGATGACGGCCAGAAAGCGCAGGTTGTGCAGGGCCAGGCCGGTTTCCTCGTGCATTTCACGATGCACAGCCTCTTCGACACCCTCATGCCAGTGGATACCGCCGGTCGGCAGGCGATAAAGGCCTGGATAGAGGTTCTTGGTGTGCAGCAGAAAATTGCCGTTGGGGCGACGCAGGCAAATACCGACTTCGCCGCGGCGATCCAGCATCTTCTCTTGCCGCGTATAAAAGAGATAGTCGTTCGCGGGCAGCAGGTAGAGCCGGCGCAGCGGCGCGCCGTAGGCCGCGGCCAGGGTGTCCACTTCGGTTGCGGCGACTAAAGACCCCACGTACGGCCCCCAGTCATCGGTAACGTCTCTGCAAGCAGCAGTTATTGGATGTTGGTTCATTGGTCTCGTCCCTGCATTTCGTGTATCTCAATCATCCGGGGTAGGGGCATGGCCTTGCGCCTGCCCGCGTGGGCGACCGCAAGGGTGCGCCCCTACAAATTGAGAAGATACCATTTCGCCTTCGTTCATCATCATGGTCATGCGCCGCGTCGCGTCGGTGAATCAACGCCGCCAGCGGCCGCGCACGACCCAGGCCAGCAGCAGAGCGGCCGCGGACAGGGCGCTGACCATTCTGCCCAGCATGCGCACCGGTGTATCCTCGAAGCGCAGCAGAAGAAAATACTCGCCCTCTGGAATGGGCACGCCGATCTGCCCGTAGGGGCCGACGATGTCGTGCTCGCTGAGGGGCACGGTGCGCAGCAGAGGCCCCGGCCGGTTGTTGTCATCCGCATAGAGATAGGCCGTCCAACCGGGAAAGTAGGCGATGTTGAAGGCCAGGCGTTGATCGGGCAGGCCACTGTGTACCCAGACCAGTTCGTGCGCGCTGCCGTGCTCGCGCACATCCACGGCCAGGGTCAGGTCTTGCGGCACGCGGCTGTAATCCACATGGGTGGTCACCGGTTGCCCGCGGACATGCGCTTCGGCCATGGCCGACCAGGTTGGGATCTCACGATTGAACACCGGGACGCCGGTCATCTCGTTGGCGGACTGTTCGAAGCGCATGAGCGCCGCATAGGACACCGGGCCTTGCTGCGGCGTTGGCTCCCGGACCTGGACCTGGAGATACGCGGCGCTGCCCAGCAGGAGCAGTCCACACAGGCCCAAGGCGGCCAGACCGGCCATTGGGGATGGCGTCTTGACTGCGGCTGTTTGTTCGGCGGCCGGCGGTCGCGGACTCTCGGCCACCAGCAGCGCGGGCAGGACAGACAGGCTGACCGCGGTTAGCATCAGATAGCGCCAGGGGAATTGGGCGAACTTGACATTGGGCAGCCACTGCCAGGCCCAGGCCGAGGCCGGCAGCATCAGATAGACGGCGACCAGGGTCAAGATGGCGAAGAACCAGGCTTCGGCGCGCAGGTCGGCAGACGCGGCACGGGCAGCGGCAGCGGTCGGCGGACGGCGGCTGAGCAGGGCCGCCATGCCGAGCAGGCTGAGAACGAACGGGACGATGCCCAGTTGAAAGCTGATCGGATCGTTTGGCCCGGGTTGGCTGATGCCGAAGCCCCAGGTGGGGTCGAACAACTGGGACCAGGTGACAAAGTGATTGAACGGGTTGTAATACTGACCGTACCACTGCTCGCGGTTGACAAAGCGAAACTCGGTCAGGGCCGGCAGGCTGAAGGCGGCGCTGAGGCCAAAGCCGAGGGCGAGGGCCAGGAGTGACGGCAGCGACAGATGCAGCAGGTTGCCCAACAGCGGCAGAATAGACTCCGACGACCAGTCGCGCCAGGGTTGCGTGGCAGCGAGGCGGCGCAGCACATGCAGCAGCAGGTACGCGGCCAGGACAGAGGCAAAGACGAGCGCCACCAGGTTGCTGGTGAGCATCAGGCCGCCAAAGGCCAGGGCCGCGCCGCCGAAGGCGGAGAGGCGCGGGCGGCGGACCGTCTCCCGAAAGGCCCACAGGCAGAGCGGCAGGAAAACCAGGGCGACCGATTCGGCCAGGGCGCCGCGCACGTAGAGGTCAACCAGGTGGTAGGGAATGTAGATGTAGGCCAGCCCAGCCACCAGGCCGCTGCGGCGTCCGGCCCAACTGGTCACGAAACCGGCCATAGCCAGGCCGGAGGCGATGATGCTCAGGCCGAAGACCAGTTCGACCGCAGCTTCCCAGCCGAAGCCAAGCAGATGAAAGGCCTGGCTCAGGTAGGTGGCCAGCGGCGCGTAGACGATCCAGAAGGGGTAGCCGTAGCCAAAGGCAAAATCGGGCGCCCAGCGTGGAAAGAAGATGCCATCCTGCCAGGCGCGGTTGAATTCGAAGAGGAAATAGACGTTGTGGCGGGCATCATGCGCGCCCCAGAAGTAGCCGGGCTGGGCAAAGGGGGCCAGGGCAGGCAGGGAAAATAGAAGCACAAGGCCCAGGGCCAACCAGGGTGGGGCGATGATACGGGCGCGTCGCTCCCCACGACGTTGGCTGACTATCGGCATTGATCTGCTCCGCTGGAATGGCTGACATGACGGAGGCGCCAGGCCTCCGTTGCCCATCTTATAGCACAAAGCACGCCCGGCGTCAATCGCGGCCGGCGCAAATCAGGGTCACAGAGAACGGCGCGCCTGACGCCCAGCTTAGGCCATCAGGAAGAATTCTTCGGCCGGGCGCTGTCGTTGGTCGGTGCGCTTGCGCCCGCGTGGCCAACCGGCGGTTCTGGCGGCATGAAATCTTCGCTCATCAGCAGAGTGTCCACTTCGGAGGCCAGCAGTTCGAACGCTTCCTCGGAGATGATCGCATCACGGCGCATGCTCATCAGCGCGCTGCGCTGGGCGCGCAGCAGTTCGCGGCGGGCGCTCTCCAGTTCCTCGGTGGTGAGTTCGGGATACATGCGCTGCAAGTCGCGCACGCTGTGCGCAATCGTTTCCACCTGTCTGAGCAGTTCTGGCCGCAGGGTCTCCCAAGCCTGCTCCGAAATGAAGCCGTCTCGATAGAGACTGTCGAGATGCGTGGCGGCCGCGCGGAAGGTCATCAGGCGAGCATGGCGCAACTCGTACTGCATCTGAATCGGATTGCGGGTCACAATGGCCAACACGCGCAGCAAGGGTCGCATGGTAGTGCTTTGCCCGAGCAGGGTAAACAGCACCACGCCAAAGGCCATGATGCGCACCAGTTCGCGCTGCGGGCCGAGGTCGGCCGGCAGGCTGAGGGCCAGAGCCAGGGCAATGGCCCCGCGCAGACCGCCCCAGTTCAACACGTGCAGCCAACGCAGGGGCAGTGGGTCAGAGAAGCGATTGACCACCCAGCCGAGGCTGTACGTGACGATAGAACGGGCCGCCAGGACGGCCACGATGGCCCAGGCAATAGGCTGCCAGTTGGCAAGCAGCGTCGGCACGTTGACTTGCAGGCCGATCAGCAAGAAGATGAACGAGTTGGCAAGAAAGGCGACATATTCCCAGAAGTTGAACAGGACGATGCGCGTCGTCGGGCTCATGCCCTGGGGGCCTATGTTGCCGTTGACCAGGCCGGCAACGACGACGGCCAGCACGCCGCTGAAGTGCAGCCGTTCCGCCACCAGGTACGCGCCAAAGGCCAGCACTGTGGTCAGGGTGGTTTCGATCAAGTAATCGTCGACGCGGGCAATGATCTGTGCGGCGATCCAGCCCAGCGCCAGCCCCACGACGACGCCGCCCGCGGAGACTCGCAAGAAGTCGGCCACGCCGTTCAGTAGGTCGAAGTGGCCGGTCAGGGCCGCGGCCAAAACCAGGTTGAAGAGGACGATGGCGGTGCCGTCGTTCAACAGACTTTCGCCTTCGACCAGCAGCGCCAACCGCCGCGGCGCGCCCAGGGCGCGAAAGAGGGCCACCACCGCCACGGGATCGGTCGCCGAGATGAGCGCGCCGAAGACGAGTGCAATCGGCAGGGAAAGCGGCGTCACCAGGCTGACCGCGCCGCCCACGATGAGGGTGGAAAGGATCACGCCAACCACGGCCAGCAGCAGGATACCCGGCAGGTTGCGGCGCAGCTCGGTGAAGTTGATATGAAACGCGGCTTCGAACACCAGCGGGGGCACCAGCAGCGCCAGGATCAACTCCGGCGTCAAGCTCAGTTCCAACGGCTGCTGTAGGGTGAGCACCAGGCCGACCAGAACCAGGGCTACCGTGTAGGGAACGCGCAGGCGTCGCACCAGGATCGCCACCAGGGAGGCGACCAGGAGCAGCTCGATGATCAGGGTTTCGGTTGAAATGAAGCGATCCACGAAAGTTCACCTCAGCAGGGCTGGCAAACGTGCGCCGGTCCGCCAGTCGTAGAGACCGAAGGCCAAGTGCAGCGGCGAGGGTGCGTCAGGGCTGACCGCCACTGCCACCGTGCCGGTGATGACCTGACCCACTCGCCATTGCGTCATGGGTTGACCTGACACCGGTTGGGTATCGGTCTGTCCCCAGCGCTGGTCGTTAGCGTCGAGGACATGCAGGTAAAAATTATAATCGAAATCGGGCGGCTGCCAAGCCTGCCAGGTCAGTGTGGCGCTCACCATTCCGCCCGGCTGCAGATCGCCCGTGGTTGCCATGTCCACCAGGATGATCTGCTGGTCAGCCCCGCCGTAGATGGCGACGGGCGCGGGCCGCAGCGGCGCAGGGACGCCACGCGGGGTCAGGCTGGGATAGGCGCTGAGCACGATCAGGGCCAGGCAGGCGCCGAGCAGCGGCCAGGCATGCAGCACAGGGTGGCGCGCCATGCCCACGGCCGCCAGGCCGCAAAGCGCCAGTCCGACCAGGCCCAGGCTCTGCCAGGGGTAGGTCAACAGGCCGCCCAACGGCAGGGGAACGACCGCCGCGGCCAGGCCGACCACGGCAACCGCGGTCCACACCCGGCGCCAGGCGTTGAGCGTGGACGCGGCCACGTCCGCATGGTCAGCCGGCCACCAGGCGAGCAGGGCCAGCCCCAGCGCGGCCAGGCCGGGGGCAAAGCTGAGATCGTCCTGCCAGCCAGGTTGGCTGAGGCCGAAGCCGCTGCTGCCGGTGATGAGCTGAAAGAGATAGACGGCATGATCGGCGAAGGTGACGGGCGCCGCGGCGAACGCGCCCGGCCAGGTGAAACGGCTGAGCAGGCCGGCCGCCGCGCCCAGCGCCAGGCTGAGCCAGCCGGCGCGGCGCAGTCGCCAGGGCGCCGCAATCAACAGCGGCAGCAGACTGAAGGTCAACAGGCTGAGCAGCGCCAGCCCGGTTTGCGTCCAGATGAGCGCGGCCGCCAACAGAGCCACAACCAACCCGCTGCGCACAGACGGGCGGCCGCAGACACGCAGCATGGCCCACCCCAGCCACGGGAGGAGGGCCAGGAGCAGCACTTCGGCCACCGCGCCGCGGCGATAAAGCGCAGTCAGGGTGAAAGGCAGGTAGGCAAAAAGGACGGAGGCAACCAGCGCAGCCGGCTTGTCCAGCAGACGGCGCACAGCCAGGAAAAGACCGAGAGGCCCCGCGATCACCGCCAGGGCCAGGGTGAGCTTGAGGGCAGTCGCGGCGCCGAGCGCCTGCCAGGGCAGCGCCAGCGCGTAGGGCAGCGGCCCTTCGCCGCGCCAGGGGTCGGCCGGCGCGGTCAGGATGGGCAACCCGCCCGCCAGCTCGTTGAGATGATAGAGCGGGCTGAAACCGCTGTGCAGTTCGAACCAGCCGGGCGCGGTCAGCGGCGCCCAGGCCGGTACGATCATCAGGAAAACGAGCAGCAGCCAGCCGCCCGACGATTTCAACATGTCATCTACTCTCACAGGAAAGGTCAGAAGTGTTCCCACTCCCAATGGTAGTCTGCGATTAGTATAATCCAGAACGACCATTTTGTCAGCTTGCGTATCCTTGACAGACTATTCCACTTCATGTATGATTTCGCTGCGTTCAGCGTGAAGTGCGGCCCGCGGCGCCTGATGTTGCTGACCCGCTCTACCGAAGATCAACCGACCTCTCACCCAACGGAGGTACCCTATGCTCGCTTGTGTCACCAGTTGTGCCTTGATTGGCCTGGAAGGGGCCACCATCGAAGTCGAAGTAGACATCGCCCCTGGGCTGCCCAAGGTGACGATTGTCGGTCTCCCCGATGCCGCCATTCGCGAGGCGGGCGAACGGGTGCGCAGCGCCATCGTCAACTCCGGCTATCATTTCCCCGGCACCCGCCTGACCATCAGCCTGGCTCCGGCCGATCTGCGCAAGGAAGGCCCGGCCTATGACCTGCCCATTGCCCTGGCTATCCTGGCTGCCACGCGCCAGATTCCATCCGACAGCCTGAACAAGTGCCTGGTGGTTGGTGAACTGGGCCTCGATGGCAGTGTGCGTCACATCAACGGGGTTTTACCCATGGCCGCGCTGGCCGCGGCGCGTGGCATCGAAACGCTGTATGTGCCGCAAAGTGATGCGCCCGAAGCGGCCCTCGTCGAAAAAATCAATGTCCTGCCCGTGGAATCGCTCAACGCCATCGTCGCTCATCTCAGCGGCCTGCTGCCCATCCGCCGCTTCGAATCCACCATCGGCTTCGATGACGAAACGGTGGAGGCGCCGTCCACCACTGACTTTGCCGAGATTCGCGGCCAGGAGCACGTCAAGCGCGCCCTGGAGGTCGCGGCCGCCGGCGGCCATAACGTGCTGATGAGCGGGCCGCCCGGCGCAGGCAAGACGCTGCTGGCGCGCGCGATGCCGTCCATCCTACCGCGGCTGACCTTGAGCGAGGCGCTGGACATCACGCGCATCTACTCCGTGGGCGATTTGCTGCACACCAGCGGCAGCGGGTTGCCCCTGATTCGCCAGCGCCCCTTCCGCGCACCGCATCACACCATCAGCCATGCCGGCCTCGTGGGCGGCGGGCGTTGGCCGCGGCCAGGCGAGATCAGCCTGGCGCACCGGGGCCTGCTCTTCCTGGATGAACTGCCTGAGTTCGACCCGCGCACGTTGGAAGTGCTGCGTCAACCGCTGGAGGATCATGTGGTGACGATTTCTCGTGCGCAGGGCAGCCTGACCTTTCCGGCCAACTTCATGCTGGTGGCCGCGCTCAATCCCTGCCCCTGCGGCTATTACGGCCATCCGACCATCGAATGCACCTGCTCCTCGGCGCTGATTGCGCGCTACCAGCATCGCATCTCCGGCCCGCTGCTCGATCGCATTGATATCCATGTGCAGGTGCCGCCGGTAGATTTCGATAAGCTGACCGATGAGCGCCAGGGTGAGCCGTCGAAGACGATTCGGGCACGCGTGGAAGCCGCGCGGCAGCGCCAGACCAAACGCTTTCAGGCGCACGCCCACGTCACCTGTAATGCCGACATGGGCGTGGCGGAGGTGCGTGAATTCTGCGGCGTGGACAGCAGCGGTCGCGCCCTGCTCAAGGCGGCCATGCGCCAACTACAACTCAGCGCCCGCGCCTATCATCGCATCCTCAAGCTGGCGCGCACCGTGGCCGACCTGGCCGCCAGCCCGCGCATCGAAACGGTGCATCTGGCGGAAGCGATCCAGTATCGGCCACGGCAGCAGAATTAGGACTCAGCCTGCCTGGAATTCAGACAGGATTCACAGGATTCACAGGATATTCGAACCTCAACGCACCATCGGCAGGTAGGCCACTGCGCCCGCCTGACTGGCGCTGAACCCAATCGCCAGCACGCCGCCAGCATCCGCATGTTGCGCGCCGCCAGCCCCGATCGTCACCCGCGTCCCGCCTGCGACCGGCGCGGTTTGCACCGTGTAGCCGGCGTCGGGCGTCAGCCCGGTGACGAGGAAGCGCGTGACGCTGGCCGGCGCGGTGAAGACCAGCGAACTCAGCGGTGCGCCGAGATTGACCGGGAACAACACCGCGGCCCCGCGCACAGCCGCCCCTGCAAACGTCCCATCGTCGCTGCCGATCAACACGGCAGTGTCCGCGCCGGCGCCCGCGTCCGCGCCTTGCAGCACCTGCAAGAAGCGCACCGATGTCGGATCGCCCGGCGCTTCCACCTTCAGCCGTGTCTGCATCGGGTCATCGTCGGCGGCCGTATCCAGGATGTGCTGCTCCACCGTGTTCACCGCGCTCAGGACCGCGTTGGCGGGCAGCAGCGAGGTGACAAAGAGCTGCTGGCCCGCGGTCGTCTGCATGGTGGCGCGCGCACCGCTGACCGTGGCCGGCTGCGGTAATTGCAGCCACCAGCGTTTGAAGCGCCCGGCCGTCTGCGATTGGGCGCGGTCGTAAACCACGATATGATCGGGTTTGAGCCACACGATGGACCGACTGGCATGGGTGATGTCAACGGCGCTTTCATTTTCCGAGTTGTACAAGTTAGTGGCGTCGCCCAGCGCATAGGTGTAGCCCGCGGCCGTACTGTGTGCCAGCAGGGTAGGGTCGCCGCTGGCGACGTAGTTCCACTGGGAGCCGCGGCGCCACAGATCAATGCGCCAATCGTCATCGTCACGATCGGGCGGGCGGTTGTTCGCCAACGCCACTGCGTTGCGGAATTCGGTGCTGGCGATGCCCTCGGCGATGTCCGCATAGCCCAGCCGTGCCTTCGTCAGCCATTCTCCATCGCGATAGAACTCGAAATGATTGCCATCCGCCTGTTGATGATCAATCTGATTCCAACTCAGGCTGTAGATGAACCAGGTTGCGTCCGCGCCCCAGCCGGTGCGGCTGAACAGCTTGTTCATGCCGGGCGCCAGGAAAGCGGTCGGCAGGGCGGGGCGCGGATCAGGCGCTGATGCCGCAGCCGGATCGAAGAGCAGGAAGTAGAGGATCGCCTGGCGGAAGTCGTCCGGGTTGGCGACGCGTTCCAGCAGACGGTCGGCGCCGCCCGCGGGGGTTTGGGTTTCGATCCAGCGCAAGGACGCCAGGCGCGGCGCGTTGCTCACGGCCTGATCGTACAGACCGAGCGCGCCGAAGGCATCAATGAAATCAGGCAGGCGGTAGTGCTGGGCATCGCCGTACCAGGCGGGTTGATAGACCGGCCCCAGCTCCGGCGCGCTGTCCAGGATGGTCGTCGCCGGGCTGAGACCGTGCAGGTAAGAGGTCACCAGGTCGTCCCAGAACGGATTGGCGCTCAGAACCACCTGCGGTCCGCGGCGGTTGGGGTCATCTTCGCCGGCGGTGTGCAGCGCCAGCAGGAACTGAATGGCGTAGCTGGCGGTCTGCGGGCTGTACTCCAGCCCCTCCGGCAGTAAACCGCCCTGGCTATCGGTGCCGCTGAGGTGATGGAAGATGTAGAGCCAGGCGCCCGTGGCCTGATCGAGATAGGCGTGCAGGGTCTGGCCCGGATCATCGGCCGGATCGAGCGCCAGCGCCATCAGGCCCAGGTTGCGCATGTGCGCGGTGAAGTAGTTGTTGCCAGCCCAACGCACCTGCAGCCGGTCTGCGAGCAGCGCCGGATCGTTCACCAAACCGACCGGCTCCGGGTGATGGTAGCCGCTTTGCTTGATCTCCTCGGACCAGCGCAGGAAGACGGTGCGAATCTTGGCCTTGTCCGCGGCGCTCAGACTGGGATAGATCCAATCTACCACCAACGGGAAGGCCTCGCCGTGCCAGCGCGCGCGGTTGGAGTCGGTGGTGAAGAACTCCGGATGGCGAAAGGGCGGGTAGCCCCTGCTGCCGTTGCAGTTGTAGTTCTCCTGCGTGGCCGGGCCTTTGGCCGCTTCGGTAATGGCCGTCATCAGCAGGGTGCGCGCCGCGCCGCATAGTCCGCCCGCGCCGCGGCGTCAGGATGCACCAGTGACGCGAACGCGAACAGTTCGGCGTACATCTCCGTGGCATACTCCTCGTACTCACGGCTGCCACAATCCTGGTCGGGCACATCGCCGCGGTCCATGGCATCCGTGGCATTTGCCAGCACCACGGCCAACCCATCACGATAGAGCGGGTTGCTGTCACTGGCCCAGGCGCGCAGCCTCGGCAGATCGGCCGTGGTCAGCCACAGGCGCGGATGCTCGCCCGTGGCCTGTTTGCCGGCCGCTGCGGAGGCGGGCGCGGTGGGCAGCGGCGTGCCCGGCGCGACAGAGGTCTCGGCCGACGATGGCGTCTCGGGCGCCTCGATCGCGGTTGGCGTTGCCTGGCGATCGGCGCAGGCCGTCAACAGGAAAACTGCCATCATGATACTGAGCAGCAGGTGCGACATGGATGTCTCCTTTTTTCGATGCGTAGTAGAGCGCAGCAGAGAGCGATTGAAATCGCACCTCACGGGCGTTCCGCCGGGCGGCGATTGAAATCGCGCCTCACAGGCGTTCCGCCGGTTGGCTTGAAATCGCACCTCACGGGCGTTCCGCCGGTTGGCGATTGAAATCGCACCTCACGGGCGTTCCGCCGGGCGTCCACCTGCGTGGACGCAATCCGGGTCGGCGCAGGCCGACCTGGTGGCGGAACGCCCCTTCGCCCATTCTGGGGCCCCCCCCCCCCCCCCCCCCCCCCCCCCCCCCCCCCCCCCCCTGGTGGCGGCCGCCCCGAATTCATTCGGCGGCCCTTTCGCCTGCGTGGACGCAATCCGGGTCGGCGCAGGCCGACCTGGCGGCGGAACGCCCCTTCGCCCCGAATTCATTCGGCGGCTTCGCCCGAATTCATTCGGGGTCAGTTACATCGGTGGCTTGATGGTGATCGTCGCATCGTACTCGATTATCTGTACGGTCTTGGATTTGATCCCGCCAGCCTCGCCTTCGATCTCTTGCTTGACCGGCAGACCCCGTTTCTCGCTCACCCACAGCTTGACCTGGCTGATGATTTGATCGGCGCCGGCTTCGCCAAAGATATAGGTAGAGGTGTAGGTGTAGACGCGTGCCCGTTCGCCATTCACCTCATCGGTACCGACGGCCTGGACATTGCTGATCGTTTTGCTGAGCGAGTCCTCCGTCGCCAGCAGGCCGACCTGTTCCAGGATCATGCTGCCGGACACGGGCGACACTTCCCATACACCTTCCTTCTTCGTCCATCCCTGTTCGCCGATAAAAATGTTCTCGTTTTCGAAATCGGCCATCTTCATCACGGTATGGATCTTGTCGGGCGGCACAATCTCGCCCGTCATCTCGATGGTCCCGCTGTCGGACACGATATTGGTCGTGGTGCGATAGGGGCCGGCCTTCATCTGGTTTTGGATGGCCGCGATGATGGCGGACTTGGGGTCGCCGGGCAGCGCGGGCGCAGCGGTGGCCGCAGGAACCGGCGTGGCAGCCGGCGCGGTCGTGGCAACTGCTGCGCTTGTGGCAGCCGGCGCGGTCGTGGCGGCGGGGGGCGCCGCGGTTGGCGAGGCAGAGCTGCCGCCGCAAGCGGTCAGCAGCAGGGACAACAGGAACAACGAAATTAGCAAGCGTTTCATCAGTATGGATCTCCTTGCAGAAACTTACAAAATGCGGGCCTACGCCCATCTAACTACAAAACAACAGGACATGGCTGGATTATGCACGCACGCCCTGGTCAAGAGGTGACATTTTGTGACACATGTCCGGCGCTGATTGTGACTTGCCGTCAGCGCAACGGATGTTGCACCACAGCGAAGACGACCATTTGTGGTATGATGGGGGTATGCCAAGCCAACGCCCAAACACCCTGCCTGCCACTGACCTGCTGCTATCAGGCGCTCAACGATCGGCATGGCATCTCCCTGGCGCTGCAATTCGCAGCCTGGCTGGCGCTGGCGGAGACGCCGCACCCGCTCGGCGCCGAGCGAGCCGCGGCGTTATGGGGAGCTGCACAGCCCCTGCGGGCCGGCGCCAACCGTGCGCTTTCGCCCAGCGAACGCCGCGAGGAGGATGCCATGCTGATCGCAATAGGTGAAAGGCTCGGCGCCGCCGCGCGCACCGCATTGCTGTCCGCCGGCGGGACGACAGATTGGACTACCGTGCTGGCGCACTCCCCGCAGGCTGCTCTCCCCGGGGCGCCATCACATTCGATCGCATAGAGACAGCTCATGTCACGTCGTGCTACATCATCCACACGGCCGCCACGCCACCCGGATGGCATCCCACCGGGGCACTGGGACGAAAATCAGGCCCCCGACGGCTATCAGCCCCGCAATCCATCGCTGCTCGAACGCTCCCGCCATTGGCTGCGCGGGCCTGATGACCTGGCCGCGCGCAATCGCCAGAATGTCTTGATTGACGGCATCGGGGTTGGCTTTGCTGCGGGCATCGGCACCTTTCTCTCGGTCTTCCTGGTGCGCCTGGGTGCATCCAACTTCATGGTGGGCCTGCTCACCGCCATGCCCGCGTTGACCGGCATCCTGTTGGCATTCCAGGTCGGCGCCTTTCTCTCGCGCCAGCGCCAGGTGGTGCCCTGGTTTTCGCGCGCCCGTCTGTTCGTCCTCTCCTGCTATGTGCTGACCGGCCTGGTCCCCTACCTGTTCGATCAGCATGTGCCTGAGATTATCGTCGGCATTTGGGCGTTGGCTACGCTGCCGCAAACGGTGGTGTCGGTCGCTTTTTCCGTGGTGATGGGTCAGGTGGCCGGGCCACGCGGCCGCGTCGCCCTGATGAGTCAACGCTGGTCAACCCTGGGCCTGGCCAATGCCCTGGCCGTGCTGCTGGCCGGTCAACTCCTGCAACACTGGGATTTCCCCCTCAATTACCAGATCATCTTCCTGATCTCGGCCATCGGCGGGCTGGTCAGCTACAGCTTCTCCATCCGCATCAGCCTGCCGGACCAGGAAGCGCCGCCCGCGCCCAGCGGCCGCGGCTCACCCTGGCGCCAGGAGCTTGGCGTGCTGCGCCAATACCCCGACTTCCTGCGCTTCACGGCCAGCCAGTTCATCTTCCGCGCCGGCCTGAGCATGGCCATGCCGCTGTTGCCACTCTACTGGGTGCGCGAACTGAAAGCGTCGGACATGACCATCAGTTTCATCAACACCGCGCAGACCGTTGTGCTGCTGGTCGCCTATCTGTTGTGGACGCGCCTGGCAAAGCGCACTGGCGAACGCCGGGTATTGCTCATCTGCGCGTTCGGCGCCAGTTTCTACCCCTTCCTGACCGCGCTGACGCACAGCACAGGGCCGCTGGCGATCTACGCCGGCATCAACGGCTTTTTTCAGGCCGGCGTGGACCTGGTCTTTTTCGACATCATGCTCGACACCTGCCCGCCGCAGAACCAGGCGCGCTACATCGGTCTTTACCAAACGACCGTCTTTACCGCCATGTTTCTGGCGCCGCTCACCGGCACCTGGCTCGCCGATCATTTCAGTCTCGGTTGGGGCCTGCTGATCGCCAGCGCACTGCGCCTGGGGGGGGGTGTCCTCCTCTATCTGCTCGGCGTGGGGCGCGGGCTGAAATCGGAAGCGGCGGGTTAGGGCAGAGGGTCATCTCTTTCTTTACACAGGTATCTGACCAGTGCAGATCATGCCCCTCAAGCGCGTTCGACGGTGATGGTTTGGCGGTTGATGCGGAAGTTGTGCGCTTTGGACAGCACCTGGATGACAAAGCGCTCCGGCACGTCAACCACCGTGTGGTGATCCTGGATGAAAATTTTGCCGATGACGTGACCGGGAATGTCGGCATGATAGGCGATGGTGCTCACCACATCGCTCGGCCGCACCCCGTGCAGCCGTCCTTTGCTCAAGTTCAGGCTGACCATGCCAACTTCGGGCGCGCCTTGCGTTCGTCGTGGGCGACTGCTCTGCTCGCCCGGCCTGATCTCGCGCCGCGATCGCATCTCTACCTCGCGCAGCGCGTGGCGCGGGCGTCGTTCCTGCACCTCGGTGATCGGCAGAATCGAGCGCTGGCCTTCGACGGTGCGCACATGGCGTAGCGCGGCCGCGGCAATTTCCAGCGGATCGTAGCCGGCGTCCACCAGGGTCGCGGCCAGGCGACGTTCGCCGCCCGTGCGTCCCCGCTTCAGCCAGACCGTCACCTGCTCCAGCAGTTGCTCTTCGCGGTGCTGTTCGATCTGCTCGACCGTGGGCAGTGTTGCGGCTGAAATGCGCTGTTTGGTGAAGCCTTCGATGCGGCCCAGGCGCCAGCGTTCGGCCGGCGTCACCAGGGAGATGGCGATGCCGGTCTTGCCCGCGCGGCCGGTGCGGCCGATGCGGTGGACATAGATTTCCGGGTCTTCGGGAAGATCGAAGTTGAAGACGTGCGAGATGTTCTCGATGTCCAGGCCACGAGCCGCCACATCGGTTGCCACCAGCACCTTGGTCTGGCCGCGGCGGAAGCGGTTGAGCACGCGCTCGCGCTCATCCTGCTCCAGTTCACCGCTCAAGCCTTCGGCCGGGAAGCCGCGTGTGGAAAGCTCAGCCGCCAACTCACCCGCGCCGGCGCGGGTGCGCACAAAAATCAGCGCGCTGGTGATCGGTTCCATCTCGAACAGGCGGGTCAGGGCGGCCAGCTTTTCGGCGTTGTTGACCAGGTAGGTGCGCTGCTCGATGGCCGCCACCGTCACCTGTTCGCGCTCGGTGGTGATGGCGCGGGGATCGCGCAGGTAGCGGTCGGCCAGGCGTCGGATCTCCGGCGACAGCGTCGCGGACAGCAGCGCGGTCTGGCGGTCGGTCGGCGTGGCGGCCAGGATGGTCTCGATGTCCTCGATGAAACCCATGCTCAGCATTTCATCGGCCTCATCCAGGACTACCACACGCACCCGGCTCAGATCGAGCACCTTGCGCTCCATCAGGTCGAGCAAGCGACCAGGGGTGCCGACCACAAGGTCAACGCCCTTTTGCAGGCGGTTGATCTGGCGGGCGTACGCTTCACCGCCATAGATGGGCAGGACGCGCACGCCGCGCTGCTGACCGTAGTCGTGCAGCGCCTGGGCCACCTGGATCGCCAGCTCACGCGTGGGCACCACCACCAGGCCCTGGACGGCGTGATAGTCAGCCTGCAGATGATGGAGCATGGGAAGGCCAAAGGCGGCGGTCTTGCCTGTGCCGGTATGGGCCTGGCCAATGATGTCGTGACCGGCCAGCAAGAGGGGGATCAAGGCGGCCTGAATGGGGGTGGGCGTGGTGAAGCCAAGCGCTTCTACGGCCTGCACCAACTGCGGATGCAGGTCTAACTGCGAGAATTCGGATGTCATCGTTTTTTCACTCTACTTTGATGAAACGAGAATTTTCTAATCGCCTGGTTCGACGGCCCGCGGGGGCGATGTTCGGACGCTTATTCAATTCTCGTTTCTATCTTGGCTGTTCTTCAGCCGATTTACTCACTGTTTCGATGACTCCGCTGCGCCGCACGTGCCCCTACCGCCATCTTCGGCCCACCCGCTGTCGCGCGTGAGCCTGCCACGGACAAGAAAAGCGCCTGACCATGATAAGTCAGGCAACCCGTTGGAATGATCAAAACAGAATTCGATTACCTCTTGCCGCACTCCGGCGGACAAGAGGGCGCATTATGCCACAGCGCAGCCAAATTGGGAAATTACCGCCCTGCGTTGAATGACCGTGACCGCCGTCGCCCCGCGGGGGGGGGGGGGGGGCCCGCGGGGGGGCCCCCCGTGTCGGGCCCGGGGGGGGCCCCCGGGGCGGGGGGGGCGGGGCGGGCGGCGGGCGCCGGGGCCGCCCCCCCCCGGGCGCCGGGGGGGGGGGCGGGGGGGGGGGCGGGGGGGGGCGGGGGGGGGGGGGGGGGGGGGGGGGGGGGGGGGGGGGGGGGGGGGGGGGGGGGCGGGGGGGGGGGGGGGGGGGGGCGGGGGCGGGGGGGGGCGGGGGGGGGGGGCGGGGGGGGCCCCCCCTCCCTCTTTTCTTTTCCCTCTTTTGCCCCTTTTCCCCCCCCGGGGGGGGGGGCCGGGGGGGGGGGGGGGGGGGGGGGGGGGCGCGGTTGGGCGGGGGGGGGGGGGGGGGGGGGGGGGGGCCCGGCCGGGCGGCCGGGGGGGGCCCGCCGGGGGGGGGGGGGGGGTGGGGGGGGGGGGCGGCGGGGGGGGGCGGGGGGGGGGCGCGCGGCCGCGCCCGGGGCGCGGCCACCTGCCCCCCGGCCCCCCGCCCCCCCCACGCCACGGGTGCGAGGTGGGTACCTGGCGCGTTTACCGGACAACACCGCCCCCCCCGCCCACGCCCCCGCCACCGCAACCGTGGGATGAAGACCCGTGAATGCCATCCTCGCCGCCAGGGCCACGAACCCCGCGGCCGACGTCAGCGCGCTGGAAGCGGAGATTGACCGCCTGGTCTATGCGCTCTACGGGTTGACGCCGGCGGAGATCAGGATCGTGGAGGGTGGGTAAGTGCGGTCCGCAACGCTTGGCAGGTCAGGTGGAGTGTGCTAAAATCAACCCAGGAGATGCCTGATCGTTTCGGCATTCCAGTCCAGCGGCCATTTGATGGAACTGTCAGAGGTATGAACATGGTACAGATCACGATGAAACTTCCTGACCAGTTGGCGGGCCAAATTCTACCAGCACGCCGCTGGCTGCCTGTCGTGCTTGAGTTGAGCCTGGCGCGACTGAAGACGCCGGCTGCCGAGACGTCTTCCGAGATCATGGACTTCTTCTTGCTCAACCCAAGCCTGGAAAATGTTCTCGCCTACCACGCATCAGATCGGGCGCAGCGCCGGCTACAAAGGCTGCTGGCGCTCAACGAGGCAGGCCTACTGAGCGAGACAGAGCAGGAAGAGCTGGCTGAGATGGAGCGGCTCGAGCACATTCTCATCATGCTCAAGGCGCAACTCGCTGACCAGGTGCGGCTCGGCAACTGATGGCCACTCCTATCCCGTCTGATCTACGCCGATTAGTTGCAGAACGAGCAAGGTATCGGTGTGAGTACTGTTTACTGCCCCAAACCATGGCATTGCACCGACATGAACCCGATCACATTGTCCCCCTTCAGCATGGCGGCGTCACGGAAGCCATCAACCTTGCCCTCGCTTGTTTGCGCTGCAATCGCTACAAGGGACCAAATGTTGGCTCCTTTGATCCACTGACGGGTCTGTTAGTTCCCCTTTTTCACCCTCGTTTACAGAGCTGGGACCAGCATTTCCACGTCGTCGGTGCTGAGATCAGGCCGCTCACTCCGGAAGGACGCGTCACCGTTTTGGTTCTTCGGCTCAACGATCCCGATCGCCTGGCAGAGCGCCAGCGGCTAATTGAAGCCAGGCTATACTGGTGATCACCACGAAGGTCATGGTGTGGAAGCGGAGATTGATCGCCTGGTCTATGCGTTTTCTGGCTATGTCTGGTCAGCCATACGGAGGTGACCCCATGCTACAAGTTGAACTACCCAACCGATTGCTCAGCGTTCTGAACTCACTCGAGCCGGGCGCCGCGCCAAAGCAGCAGGTGGTGCGTCTCGCCGAACAAGAGTTGCGCCGCCGTCTGGCGCGCTACCAATTGACGGATCGTCTCTTTCGGCAAAAATACGGCATAACCCTGGACGAGTTCGAGGCGGCCGAGGTTGTCAAGACGCTCGGGTATTCCTTCGAAGTCGAGAATGACCATCAAGATTGGGACTTGGCTGTTGACGGCATCCACACGGTCGAACGCCAGTTGGCCAGCTTACGGGGTGAAGCGTGACCGCAGACGATGTCGAGCGTGACATTCAACTCCCAGGAGATGACTCGATGACCGCCTTGACGCAAGATGATGTCCTGGAAACGGCCCTGGAGCTCTATGAGCAGGAAGCCTATGCGGAAGCGTATGCTTTCGTGACGGCCGAGGTACAACAGCAGGGCCTGGAATCGGGACAGATCTACAATTTTCGCATCTGCCTGGCCAATCTCAGCGGACAGTCAGACCTGGCCCTGCGCCTGTTTGCCGAAGCCCTGGCCCAGGGCTACTGGAGCAACCCGGACCAGATGTTGGCAGATGAGGATCTGCTCACGCTGCGGGATCATGTCGAATTCCTGCGCCTCCTCGACATCTGTCGCGGCCAGCAGGCGGCGGCCCAGCGCACGGCGCAACCCGAATTGCGCCTGATGTGGCCCGTCACCACGCCCGCGCCCTTGCTGGTGGCCTTACACGGCAACCAGCACAACGTGGCCGACACGGCCCCGGCCTGGGAACCGCTGACCGCGGCGGGCTGGTGCGTTGCGCTCCCGCAATCATCGCAGATGGCCGGCCCCAATGCCTTTGTGTGGAACGACCTTGCGCTTGCCACGGCCGAGATGCGCACTCATGCCGAGACCTTGCGTCAGCATCCCCGCGTTGATTTCAGCCGGTGTGCCGTGGCTGGTTTTTCGATGGGCGCACGGCAGGCGTTGTGGTCGGTGCTGGAAGGGATTTTCCCGGCGCGCGGGCTGATCCTGCTCGGCCCCTGGTTGCCCGAATTATCGGCCTGGGCGCCACTGCTGCCGCGCCTCGCGGAGACCGGCACGCGCACGTACGTCATCATCGGCGACGCCGATCAATCGTGCCTGCCTCACGCCCAAGCGCTTATCGCCGCGCTGCGGGGCCACAACCTCCCCTGTGAATTGGAACTGCATCCCGGTATGAGACATCGCTACCCGCCTGATTTCGAGACCAGCCTGCGCCGCGCCCTGGCGTATTTTGGGCGCTTAGGAACGAGAATTTAATAAGTGTCCGAATTGCGGCTCACGCGGGCAGATGAAAATCGAGCAGGGGTGAGTGGAAGGGCTGCAGGAACAAAGCCTCGGCGTAGGCAAGCACGACGGCGCTGGCCGGCATGTCCATCTGGCCGTCGCGCACGCTCACGGTCGCGCCACTCAGCAGATCCACGTAGTCGCCGGCGGGCAGCGGCGCCTGCACCAGGCCCGCTTCCGCCCCCACGTTGAAGAGACCGTACAGGTTGCCGCCCTCACCCTGCCAGGCCGCCTGGATCAGCGGCTCGGCGGCCGTCAGCACGAACTGGCCCGTGGTCAGCGCCGGATGTTTCTTGAGCCGCGCCAGCGTGGTCAGGAACGGCTGCCAGGCGTAGTCGCCCCAAACCACCTTATCCACGTCGAACAGCGAAGGCGTGTGCGTGGCGCCGGCCTCCTGCCCCGCGTAGATCAGGAACGCGCCGCGGTTGAACGCTTCGAACGCAGTCCAGGCCAGCGCCTGGTCGAGCGATGGCGCCAGACGCATGATGCGCATCTGGTCATGATTCTCCACACAGCGCAGCTTGATGAAATTGTCTGGATAGATGGCGTCCTGAAAGCGCAGCATCTCCAGATAGCGCGCCACGGACGCCTGCCCCAAGACGACTGCCTGCCAGACCGGCCAGATGTCGTAGTTATAGGTCAGGTCGAAGGCCTGGTACAGCTCACCGTCGGAGAGTCCGCTCAGATTCACGGAGCGGCGGTGGGCCACCCAGGCGGCATGCACCGACTCCGCCAGCCAGATCACGCCTGGTTTGACCTGCGCGACGGCCGCGCGCGCCCGGCGCCAGAAATCAACCGGCAGCAGTGAAGCCACGTCGCAGCGAAAACCATCCACCCCAAACTCGGCCCACATTTGCAGCGTGGTGATCAGGTACAGCGCCAGTTCCTCATTGGGATGCTTCAGGTCAATCACATCGCTCCAATCCGGCACGGTCGTCATTGGTTTGCCGCTGGCGTCCTGATGATACCAGTCGGGATGCTGGCGCACCAGCACAGAATCGTGCGCGGTGTGATTGTAAACGACATCAATCATCACCTTCAAGCCCAAGCGATGCGCCGCGGCGATCAGGCGCGCAAAGTCTGCTTTGGTACCATATTCGGGATTGACTGCACGATAATCCAGGATAGAGTATGGACAGCCGAGGCTGCCTTTCTTGTTGAGCTGGCCGATGGGATGGATGGGCATGAACCAGACAATGTCCACGCCCATGCTTGCCAGCCGCGGCAGGTCAGCCTCCACATCGGCAAAGGCGCCGTGCGGCCCGTGATTGCGCACGTAGACTTCGTAGATGACCAGGTTACGGTAGTTTTTTGGTGTATCGAATGCCATATCTCGTTTCTTTCCAGGTGAGGCGCACATGGCGTCTCTGATAGTATATCGGCCGCGGTCGAGTTGATCGAGTTGGGCGGTCATGGTAAGATATACTCCCCCAACATCCCCCAACGTTCGAGAGTCCCTCGCCTTGCGCGCCTCCGGCGCCATGTCATTATACGCCAGCAGACCCGTCCAGCCAAACAAGACCAGCGCTGGCGGCTGCGGCCGCCGAATGAATTCGGGGCGAAGGGGCGTTCCGCCGCAAGGTCGGCCTGCGCCGACCGGCGTGACGTCAACGCAGATTACTGGTACACGGATTAACACCGATGGACACGGATATGAAAACGATCAGTGTGAATCCGTGTTGATCCGTGTACTAATCCTGTTGCCCGGCGGTACGCCCATCAGGCGCGGTTTCAATCGTTCGCCTGCGGCGGGGCGCAGCCTGGGCAGTTATGTTCCCCCGCAGATTCGACCAGACGTGCTCCGCACTGCCGGCAGTGCTGCGCGCCTGGTGCGTGACACGGAGGTGTCCCCATGAAACAATGGATGCGCGCAGTAACCGTGACGTTCGTCATGGTGTTCGTTTTACAGCCAGGGATGCCCCTCCACCATACCCCACGCGCGGTTGCTCAGCCGCTCGTTCCTCTGTGCGATACGGCAACGGCCGTCAGCGCCACCTTCAACAGCACCGCCATCGCGGCCGGCAACACGCTCTGGTTTGTCAACCGTCTGAAGATCAGCGGCATGGGTGCCAACGTCACCACGATCTACGCCCGGCAGGCCACAATTTCATTTACCGCCAACGGTACGCCCTACACCCTGCCGGCGCCCGACGCCCGCATCATCTTCGACCCAGCCGCCAGCACCACAACGACCAGTTTCGACAGCGCCACGCAGCAGTGGGTGACGCGTGTCTCGCCGGGGAATTTTAGCCGCAATGTCTTTGCCGGTGGATTGGCCTTGACGGTCCCGGCCGGCGGCTTTCCGGGCAGCACCGGCCCCGTGACCTGGACCGCCACCTTTACCGTGGATCAACCGGGCATCACCCTTACCTGGAATTGGGCGGCCGCGGTCTACACCAGTTTCAGCACGAACTACAACGCGGTCGGCGTCAAACCGGTGGACGGGAACACCCAAAATCCCTATGACAACAACGATCAGGCCGGCACACCCGAAAATTACAAAGGCGCCGTCACAGCCGGCGCCACCGGCAACGGCGGTTCCAACTACACCGGCTCCTGGACCGGCAATCGCACGGTGACGCCCTGCCGGCTGTACCAGATCGGCGATCTTGTCTGGAACGACGCCAACGGCGATGGCGTGCAGACGGCCGGCGAGAGCGGTCTCGGCAGCGTCCAGGTCAATCTCTTCAGCGCTGTCGGCGTGCTGCTCGACTCCACCATGACCCAGGCCAGCGGCGCTTTCGCGCTGTTGGCGGCGCCGGGCGATTACTACCTGGAGTTTGTGGCGCCGGCCAGTTACGTGTTCACGCAGCCCAACCAGGGCGCCAATCCGGCGCTCGACAGCGACGCCGACCCTCTGTCCGGGCAGACGCCGGTCTTTACCCTGGGCGCTGCGGCCGACCTGACCTGGGACGCGGGGCTTCACCTGGCCGCGTCGCTGGGCGACCGCGTGTGGTACGACCGCAATCACAACGGCGTGCAGGATGGCAGTGAACCAGGCGCGCCCGATGTCGGCGTGTTCCTGTACGACGAATGGCAATCCTTGGTAGATGTGCAATTGACCGACGAAAATGGCTACTACGCCTTCGACGGGCTGCACGCCGGCGATTACATCATTCAGTTCGAGTTGGTGGATGGCTACGGCTTCACCGCGCCGGCCATGGGCGGTAACGCCGATCTCGACAGCGACGCCGATCCTGATAGCGGCGAGACCGCGACCATCACGCTGACGGCCGGCGGCGCCGATTCCAGCTGGGATGCCGGGCTGGTGCGACTGGGCGCGTTGGGCGACCGGGTCTGGTACGATGCCAATCAGAACGGTATCCAGAACATCGGCGAGCCGGGCCTGCCCAACGTGCCGCTGACCCTCTACGGTGACAGCAATGGCAATGGCACGCTGCAACCCGGCCTGGATGAGATGATCGCCACGCGCGTCACGAGCGCGGATGGCAGTTTTCTGTTCAACGCGCTGGCGCCCGCCGTCTACTTCGTAGATGTCGGGACACTGCCCGGCGCGACCAGCGGCGCCGCTTCAGTCAGCGGGCCGCAGAGCCTGCCGGATCCTGGCGGCCCCTTGACGCTGACTGACGGTCAGGTCTGGCGCGATGCTGATTTTGGCTTCGTCCTGCAGCCCGGCCCCAACCAGGCCATCGTAGGCGACAGCGTCTGGTTCGACGGCAACAGCGACGGGCGCCAGCAGCGGGGAGAGCCGGGCATCGCGAATCTGCAGATTTGCGCCACGCCCACCGCCGGCGGCGCGGCCATCTGCGGCCAGACCGACGCCAACGGTCATTTTCTGCTGGCCCTTGCGCCCGGCGCCTACAGCGTGGCGCCACCCACTCCGCCGGCCGGTTTACAGGCTACCGTAGCGGTGGGGACGCCGTTCTCCGTGGTCGCGGGCGAGCAGGCGCTTGGCGTTGACCTGGGCTACGGCAACCCCACGGAAGCCCCGCTGGGCAGCATCGGCAACCTGGTTTTCAACGACGCCAATTACGATGGCGTTTTCGACGCGGGCGATAGCCCATTGGCCGGCGTCACGGTGGACATGATCCAGGACAGCAACGAAAATGATGCCTGGGATGCGGGCGAGCCGATCCTGGCGACGGTGACGACCAATGCCGCCCTGGACGCCAACAACGGGAATTACATTTTTCTGGGCGTTCCGGCCGGACGCTTCCTGATTCATGTCAGCGACACCAACGGCGCCCTGCTCGATTACAACCAGGGTTCGTTGGGGCAACCGGACACCGATAATCACAGCCAGAGCGACCCGTATGTCGTTGTCGTGGCGAGCGGGGACAGCAGCGTGCTGGCCGATTTTGGCTACTATGTCCGCATTCAGCCCAGCGTTGGGCTGATCGGCAATCAAGTGTGGATGGACAACGATGGCGATGGCCTGTACAGCGCCGGCGGCAGCGATGATGAACTGGCCGGCGTGACGCTTGAGCTGCTGCAGAACGACGTGGTGACGCGCACGGTGACCAGCGGCGCTGGCGGCGCGTACGCGTTCACCGGTTTAGCGGCCGGCGCCTACCAGGTGCGCGTGGCCGATCCCTTTGGGGTTCTGAACGGCTACATGGTGACAGCCCTCGGCCCGCAGCCCGGCGCGGATGCCAACAACCAGGCGCAGCCATTCAGCGTCACCCTGACCGACGGCGGCGCGGTGGTCAGCGCCGATTTTGGCTATCGCCGCGCCGGCGTGACCGTTGGCGGTATTGCCTGGCTGGACAGCAACGGCAACGGTATCTACAACACGGGCGAGCAGATGATGAACAACGTCAATCTGCGCATCACCAACAGCGGCGGCGCCACGATGGGCGATGTGATCACCGGGCCGGCGGGCGGCTTTGCCAGCGGCCTGTACAGCCTGGGCAACCTGGCCGCGGGGCAGTACACCGCCGCCTTCCTGGCCGGGCCGCCGGGCTACACCCTGATTGGGCCGGCCAGCCTGACCACCGCGTACCTGGCGCTTGGGCAGAGCGATCTGAACCTCAATTTTCCGTTCATCAACCCCACGGCGGTGCAGGTCGTTGACTTTGCTGCCTGGCAGTTGGCCGATGGCCGCGTGAGGGTGGCCTGGCAGACCGCGGCCGGCGCGGCCGGGTTGGAATTCCACGTCTGGCGCGCGACCAGTGCGGACGGCATCTACCAGCGGCTGACCAGCGCGCCCATCGCGGGTCAGGAGATTGGCGGCGCCAGCTACGAATGGGTGGATGAGACGGCCGTCGCGGGCAAGGCCTATTTCTACCGGCTGGAGGCGCTGCCCTCCGGTCAAATGATCGGGCCGGTGTCCGCGCGACTGTGGGGTATGCAGCTCTTCTTACCCCTGATGCGCATCGGCGGTTGATGAACACACAAGAAATGAGAAGCCCTGTAAGGAAATTGTAAGGTTTATACCTACACATTTCGTAGGGACTGGATTTATAATGAACATCAGTAGTCGCGCCTCTCTGCGCTTCTGCCTTGCCCTCCGCTAATTTTCAAGGTTGGCGATTTTCTGTGGCAGTGGGAGTTCACTGTCACAGAATGGAGCCAGGAAAATAATCGTCAAGGCTGAAGCTGCCTCATTTGACACCCTTTTCATCAATCCAAACACAAGTGACGGAGCTTTGGTAATCGGTGTAACCTGGTATCGAAGCGAATACCGGGAAATCAAAGGAGTCATTTGTGTACAACATGAGGAACAACCATCACTGGTTGGAATTCAGCGCGGGTCTGATCCTGCTGATTTGGGCGGGATTGGGCCTGGGGAGTGCCAGGATCGTGCAAGCTGCCCCGGCAGCAAGCGGCGTGCAGTGGATCATCGAGGCATGGCCCTCGGCCGACTGCAGCGGCTGGTCGGTAAACTTCGTGGGCTGGAATTCCACGGCCGAATCGTGGCGCGTCAAGGTGGATGGCACAATTATTGCCACCGGCACGACCCATGGCAACGAAACGGTGCAAGGGACGTGGTCCGGCTCGATTGATCTGTCTGTCCATCACAGTTTTCGTGTGGAAATCTACGAAAACGGCAACTGGTTGGGGCGCGACGAAAGCGACGGCTTTGGCCCTTGTACGGCCACGGCTACCAGAACCCCCACCGCAACACCAACCAAAACCAGAACCCCTACCTCAACACCAACCAAAACCAGAACCCCCACCGCAACACCGACTTCGCCGAACACGGCAACGCCAACAGCAACACCGGTGGGCTTCTGTCCGTCCGGTCTGTTGACCAATCCGAGCTTCGAGACCGTGAACGGGTCCGGTTTTCCTACCGGCTGGACACTGGAAAGCGGCGAGGCCTCGACCACGAACTATCTGCCCAATGAGCCAGATGGCGCGCGCATCGGTTGGTCGCGCTACAGCGGCGGGCAGTCCGGCGTGCTCTCTCAACAGGCCGCGGCCGCGGTCGGCGTTACGTACAACATGACCTTCTACGTCGGCTCGCATGAACCCAGTTGGAAGACCACCATCGCGATCCGCTTCTACAACGCGGGAGGCACAGAAATCGGCACGGCTGCCGTCCATACCGTTATTTGGGACATGGAGAGCAGCGGGGCGAACCCCAGTCTCGGCGGCCCCTACACGCTCAGCGCCACCGCGCCGGCCAACGTCGCCCACTTGAAGGTCATCTTGCGCGATACCGACAGCTCCGGCAACGCCTACACCAAGGCCGACGCCATGTGTCTTACCCAATCAGCGCCCACCGCCACGCCGACCCGAACTTCGACGCCGACGGCTACGCCCACCAAGACCCCAACAGCCACGCCCACGGCGACGCGCACTAACACTCCAACAGCTACGCCGACGGCCACGCCCACGGCTACGCGCACCAACACGCCGACGGCTACGCCGACCAAAACCCCGACAGCCACGCCGACGGCTACGCCCACCAACACCCCGACGGCGACGCCCACCAATACCCCAACGCCGTTGCCTGGCGCCATCGGTGACTTCGTCTGGTACGACAGCGATCACGATGGCATCGAGGATGTGGGCGAGCCGGGCATCCCGAACGTGACGATGGCGCTCTACCGCGACACCGATGGCAGCGGCACACTGACCGCCGGTGACACCCTGGTGGGCACCCGCACCACCGATGCGGATGGCGGCTATCTGTTCAACAACCTGCCGCCGGCCACCTACTTCGTGGATGTGACCGACGCCAACAACGTGCTGGTCGGGCTGACACACGTCGTTGCCAACCAGAGCCAACCTGACCCGACGGGCGCCATCGTGCTGGGCGCCAGCGAGGTCTACAAGGACGCCGACTTCGGCTACTACCAGACGCCCACCTCCGGCTACGCCATCATCGGCGACACGGTCTGGTACGATGACAACAGCGACGGTATCCAGCAGCCGGGCGAGCCGGGTATCCCGAACATTCAGGTTTGCGCGACGCCCACGGGCGGCGGCGCTTCCATCTGCGACACCACCGACAGCAACGGTCATTACCTGATCGAAGTACCGGCCGGTTCCTACAGCGTCGCGCCGATCAACCCGCCGGCGAGCTACCTGGCGACCACGCCGGTTCCGCACCTGCTGACCGTGCAGATTGGCGAGCAGTACCTGGACGCGGACTTCGGTTACGACGACAAGAATGGCCCGCTACTGGGCACGATTGGCGACCTGGTCTTCCTGGACGCCAACAAGGACGGCGTCTGCAACAGCGGTGACAGCGCCCTGTCCGGCGTCAGTGTGGATTTGATCCGCGACAGCAACGCGAACAACGCCTGGGACGCGGGCGAGCCGATCATCGCCACGGTGACCACCGTGGGCGGCACGGCCTGCAGCGCGGGCAACTACCTGTTCAGCGGCGTCCCGGGTGGTCGCTACCTGGTGCATGTCAGCGACACCAACGCGGTGCTGTTCGACTACACCAAGTCGCCACTGGGCGCGGCCGGGGTGGACAACAACAACCAGGCTGACCCCTACGCCATCAACCTGGCGCCAGGCGGCAGCAACACAACGGCCGACTTCGGCTACTATCCGCTCGATCGCACCAACATCGGCGTCATCGGCAACCAGGTCTGGGCGGAAGAGGACTACGACGGTCTGTTCGACGCCAACGGCAGCGATGTCGGTCAGGCGGGCGTGACGGTGCAGTTGCTCAAGAACAGCGCGGTCATCGCCACGACGACGACCGGCGCCAGCGGCGACTACGCCTTCGTCAGTCTGCCCGGCGGCACGTACCAGGTGCGCGTCAGCGACAGCTTCGGCGTGCTGGCCGGCTACGTGGTGACGCTGCTCGGGCCGAATCCGGGTCAGGACAACAACAACCAGGCGCAGGCCTACCAGGTGGTGCTGCCGCAGGGCGGCTACAACCTGACGGCCGACTTTGGCTACATCAAGCTCGGCGCCATCGGCGACTTCGTCTGGTACGACAAGGATCACGACGGCATCGAGGATGTGGGCGAGCCGGGTATCCCGAACGTGACCGTCGCGCTCTACCGCGACGATGATAGCAACGGCACGCTGAGCGGCGGAGACACCCTGGTGGGTACCCTGACCACCGATGCGGATGGCGGCTACCTGTTCAACAACCTGCCGCCGGCCACCTACTTCGTGGATGTGACCGATACCAACAACGTGCTGGCCGGTCTGACCCATGTCATCGCCAACCAGAGCCAGCCTGACCCGACAGGCGCGATCGTGCTGGGCGCCGGCGATGTCTACAAGGACGCGGACTTCGGCTACTACCAGACGCCGACGACGGGCAAGGCGATCATCGGCGACACCGTCTGGTACGATGACAATGGCGACGGCGTGCAGCAGCCGGGCGAGCCGGGCATCCCCAATGTGCAGGTCTGTGCGACGCCCATGGCCGGTGGGGCTGCGATCTGCGACACCACCGACAGCAACGGTCATTACCTGATCGAAGTGCCGGCCGGTTCCTACAGCGTGGCGCCGATCAACCCGCCCGCCGGCTACAGCCCCACCACGCCGGTGCCGCACAGCCCGGTGATCGTGCTGGCCGGGGATCAGTACCTGAAGGCCGACTTCGGCTATGACGATACCAGCAACAACCTGCTGGGCACGATCGGCAACCTGGGCTTCCTGGATGCCAACAAGGACGGGGTTTACAACGGCAGCGACATGCCGTTCCCGGGCGTCAGCGTAGACCTGATTCGCGACAGCAATGCAAACACGGTTTGGGATGCGGGCGAGCCGATCATCGCGACCGTGACCACGGCCAGCAGCCTGGATGCCGACACCGGCAACTACCTGTTCAGCGGGTTGACCGCTGGACGCTACCTGGTGCATGTCAGCGACACCAACGGGGTGCTCTACGGCTACACCAAGTCGCCGTTGGGCGCGGCCGGGGTGAACAACAACAACCAGGCCGACCCCTACGCGGTGATCCTGCCGGTGGGCGGCGACAATCTGACCGCTGACTTCGGCTACCACCTGACCGACCGCCCCATGGGCGCCATCGGCAACCAGGTGTGGATCGAGAAAGATAACAATGGCTTGTTCGCGGTGGCGAGCGGCGATTACGGCCAGCACGGCGTGACAGTGCAACTGCGCCAGAACAGCGTGGTGATTGCCACGACGACGACGGGCGCCAGCGGGGACTACGTCTTCGTCGGTCTGCAGGCCGGCAGCTACGACGTGCGCGTGAGCGATGCCTTCGGAGTGCTGACCGGCTATGCGCCCACGGTGTTAGGTCCCAACCCCGGGCAAGACAACAACAACCAGGCTCAACCCTACGCAGTGAATCTGGCGCAGGGCCAGTTCAACCCGACCGCGGACTTCGGCTATGCTCCCGGCCCGACCGTGTTGAAGGACAGCACGATCGGCAACCTGGTGTGGGTGGACCGCAACGCAGACGGCCTCTACCAGGGCGGCGAGCCGGGCATCGGCAATGTCACCGTGGAGCTGTGGTACGACGTCAACGGCAACTGCGCCCTCGATCAGTTCGATTTCCTGGTGGACACCAAACTGACGAGCAGCAGCATCATGTTGGGCGGCAACTACCGCTTCAGCGACGAGTTCCCGGCCGGCAACTACGTGGTGATCGTGACCGACGCCAACCAAGTGTTGACCACCTACACCAAGTCCAGCGGCCCCAATGCGGGTCAGGACAACAACAGCCAGGTCAACCCGTACTGCATTCAGAACTTCAACCCGACGGGCGTGGGCGACACCAACCTGACGGCTGACTTCGGCTACTGGCAGCCGGTGACGGTGGGCGACTTCACGTGGGTGGACACCAACGGCAATAACGTCTACGACCCGGCTCAGGAACTACCGTTGAGCGGCATCGTGGTACAGGTCAAGGACAGCAGCAATACGGTCATCGCCACGCTGACGACCGGGCCAGCCGGTGGTTTCCCGCCCGGCACCTACCTGGTGAGTGGACTGCCGCCCGGTCAGTACACCGCCACCGTGCTCCCGCAGCCGAACGGCTATCTGCCCTCCGGGCCAACCACGCTGACCAGCGTCGTATTGCTCAGCGGGCAGAGCGACCTGACGCTCGACTTCCCGTTCATTGCCCCGACCAGTGTGTGGGTAACGCAGTTCACCGCGACGCAGCGCAGCGGCGGGCCGGTGACGCTGGCGTGGACTACGCTGGCCGAGGGGAGCAACAGCGGCTTCCACGCCTGGCGCGCGACCAGTGCGGACGGCGTCTACCAGCAGATGACCAGTGCGCCGGTTGCCAGCCAGGCGGTTGGCGGGAGCGGCGCCAGCTACGAGTGGATAGACGAGTCGGCCGTCGCGGGCAAGGCCTACTTCTACCGCCTGGAGGCGCTGCCCTCCGGTCAGATGATCGGGCCGGTGTCCGCGCGGCTGTGGGGCATGCAGATCTTCGTGCCCGTCGTGCGCACGAGTGGTTGGTGAAATGAATCGGTAACGCGGGCCTCGGCCCCCCTTGCGAAGGCTGGGGGGGCCGAGGTCGGCCATCGCTCCGCCGCAACGGCGCGAGAGGCGTAGGTCCGGCCTCCTGGCCGGACGACGTTGGACGAGGGAAGCAAGCTCTGCGGCGGAGGGCGTCGTCACGCCGGAGGCGTGACCTACGGCTTGGGGCCTGTCACGCGGCGGAGGACGTCGTCACGCCGGAGGCGTGACCTACGGCAACGGTGAAACCGGCCTGATCTCTTGATCGGGCCGGTTTCGTTTGCCATGCTGCTAAAGTAGGCCAAATTACTTTTCTCGCTCATCAGGCGCCCCACCGCCAATTTGCCATCGGACTAATCTGTAAACCGTATCATAATCACCGTTCAGTTCAGTTTGCCCCAGGTCATTGCTCCACCGCCGCACCTTTCTCGAAATTGTAAGGCAATCGAAAGGTTAAAGCCTATGCGTGCGCCATCATTAGTGGCTATAATGAAAAATACCCGGGTCGTGTTGAAGATTCTGCGCAAGGTAACGCAGAAACACCTACTAAGTCAGGGCAGTTAGCTGCTTGACAGAGCGCACGACAATAACCGGGCAGAAGATCGCACCGTTCGCGGTCATTCAATAGTTTTCAGTTGACCAGCAAAGAAAGCGCCAGGTCAACTGGCGGCCTGGCAGAATGACATCGGACGATATGGAAGGGGAGGATGTTATGCGTAGACACCACACAAGTAGGCGATTGCTAGGATTTGCGCTTGTAGCAGTTATTGCGATGCTGTCGTTTCGGCCATTCACATCGGTGCAGGCTGCGACAGAACGGCAACGATTGGGATTTCCCTCAATGATACCGACTGAGCCTACAGTCCAGATCGGCGGTGTCAACCTGGGCAACCTACCGGACTATCTGTTCTTCTTTGCTGATGCCCACACCGATGCCAACTGGCAAGGAGCAACAAAAGGTTTCGTTGGAGATGTAGCTGTGGATGGCGTCGAGGCCAGCGAGCGCACTTCTGGCGGTGTGCCCTATGCCGGGACGATTTTCACCAATGACACGACTCTCAGCGCCTGGCAGGGCATTGTCAATCAGAACGCGGGGCAAGCGTTTGGCAGCACCGGGAATATTGCGCTGATTTCGCAACTGGAGGGCGATCTGAACAACGCCTTTCTCCAGATCAATGCACTTCCGGCGACTCTGGGATACGCCAGCGTTTCATCCACCTCATTGGATGGCATTGACACGACCAATGGTGTCGCACAGACCCTTGTGATCAACGTGACTTCCGGGTTCGGGATTTCCAGCCAAATTGACATAACTGGCGATGCCAATGATGCCTTCATCCTTCGTTGGGATACGGACGCCAACTTCAGCAACGGCTATGATGGCCAGGTAAAGTTTCAGAGCGGCGGTGCAATCGTGCCGCATGGCGGGCTGAAACCGACTAACTTCATCCACGTTGCCGGGGACATCAATGCGTCCGGCGGTGGCAGCACGCCTTCAGCGCCATACCCGCAGGGTCCTCGCCTGAACGATGGACAGAGCGCTCTTTGCACGGGTTGTGCAGATTTCAGCGGCGGCGGTTTCTTCACGGGCTATTGGCTGACCACAGGGTCACCCACCAACCCTGCCGATGCAACGCACTCGGTGCCCTATGGCGATAGCTCTTCGCTGAGCAACGGCATCTTTGTCGGTGGTTGGTACAGCATCAACACGAAATTCAGTATGACTTCCGGTACGAGCGGGGTCTATGTATCTCCGCCGGCTGCGCCCGCGATTGCGGTCAAGAAGTACGTGTCGGTAGATAACCAGGCAACCTGGGATGATGCGGAGAGTGCCCCAGGACCAACTGCTATCGAGAGCAGCAGCGTCTATTTTCGCTTCGAGGTGACCAACACGGGTGATGTGACGCTGACGAATGTCACACTGAGCGACAGCGACTTCAGCCCGCTGACCGGCTGTACCGTCCCGGCGACGTTGAATGCTGGCCAGAGCTACTCCTGTGTGTATGGCCCGGTGACAGCGGTGGTTGGGCAACACGAGAACACGGCAACGGTGCAAGGCAGTTACGGCGGCGCGACATACAGCGATACGGACAAAGCCCATTACTATGGAACGCCGGTGGGTGCAATTGGCGACTTCGTCTGGTACGACAGGGATCAGGATGGCATCGAGTATGTGGGCGAGCCGGGCATTCCGAATGTGACGATCCAGCTACGGCGAGACAGCAATGGCAATAATATCCTCGATCCAGGTGACGAGTATTTCGCTGATACCGTGACCGACGCCGATGGGGGTTATTTCTTTACCGACCTTCCATCAGGGACCTACTTTGTTGATGTGACTGATACGAACAACGTGCTGGCGGGCCTGACCGATATCGTGGCGAATCAGAGCAAACCCGACCCCACCGCCGCGATCGCGCTCAGCTCCGGCCAGGTCTACAAGGATGCGGACTTCGGCTACTACCAGGCGCCGACCTCTGGCAACGCGATCATCGGTGACACCGTCTGGTACGACGACAACGGCGACGGTATCCAGCAGCCGGGCGAGCCGGGTATCCCGAATATCCAGGTCTGCGCCACGCCAACGGGCGGCGGCGCTGCGATCTGTGACACGACCGACAGCAACGGTCATTATCTGATCAGTGTGCCTGCCGGCTCCTACAACGTCGCCCCGACCAACCCACCGGCTGGCTACACCGCCACCACCATCGTTCCTCATCCGGTCACGGTGCAGATCGGCCAGCAGTATCTCGACGCCGACTTCGGCTACAACGACCCGCCGACGCAGCCGCAACTGGGAACGATCGGCAACCTGGTCTTCCTGGACGCCAACAAGGATGGCATCTGCAATGCGGGCGATAGCCCGTTGGCAGGCGTCAGCGTGGATCTGATCCGCGACAGCAACGCCGACGGCATCTGGGATGCGGGCGAGCCGATCATCGCCACCGTCACCTCCAGCGCCGGGACGGCCTGCACGGCGGGCAACTACCAGTTCACCGGTCTGCCGGCCGGCCCCTACCTGGTGCATGTCAGCGACACCAACGCGGTCCTGACGGACTACACCAAGTCGCCGCTCGGCGCCGCCGGTGTGGACAACAACAACCAGGCCGACCCCTACGCCGTCAACCTGCCGACCGCCGGCAGTAACTTGACCGCCGATTTCGGCTACTACCCCGATGACCACACCAACATCGGCGTCATCGGCAACCAGGTCTGGATCGAGTACGACAGCAACGGCATCTTCAACCCGTTGGTCACCGATGTCGGCCAGGCCGGCGTGACCGTGGAACTGCTGCAGAACAGTGTGGTGATTGCCACCACGACGACCGGCGCCGGCGGCGATTACGCCTTCGTCAGCCTGCCCGCTGGGAACTACCAGGTGCGGGTCAGCGACACCTTCAAGGTGCTCAAGGATTACGTGCTGACGGTGCTCGGCCCCAATCCGGGCCAGGACAACAACCATCAGGCGCAGCCGTATGCGGTCAGCCTGGCGCAGGGCGGCTTCAACCTGACGGCCGACTTCGGCTACACCCAAGTACGGTGCGATTGGCGACTTCGTCTGGTATGACACCGACAAGGACGGCATCGAGGATGTGGGCGAGCCGGGCATCCCGAACGTCACCGTGGCGCTCTATCGGGACACCGATGGCAGCGGCACGCTGACTGCCGGTGACACCCTGGTGACGACCACGACGACGGACGCGGACGGCGGCTACATCTTCAAGAACCTGGTGCCCGGCGCCTACTTCGTGGACGTGACCGACACCTACAACGTGCTGGCCGGGCTGACGCACATCGTCGCCAACCAGAGCCAGCCTGACCCAACGAATCCAATCACCCTCGGCCTCGGCCAGGTCTACAAGGATGCTGACTTCGGCTATGTCCAGCAGCCAGGCTCCGGCAAGGCCATCATCGGCGATACGGTGTGGTACGACGACAACGGCGACGGCATCCAGCAGCCGGGCGAGCCGGGCATCCCGAACATCCAGGTCTGCGCGACGCCCACAGGCGGCGGCGCTTCCATCTGCGACACCACCGACAGCAACGGTCATTACCTGATCGAAGTGCCGGCTGGCTCCTACAGCGTGGCGCCGATCAACCCGCCGGCGAACTACACCGCGACCACGCCGGTCCCGCACCTGCTGACCGTGCAGATTGGCGAGCAGTACCTGGACGCGGACTTCGGTTATGACGACAAGAATGGCCCGCTACTGGGCACGATTGGCGACCTGGTCTTCCTGGACGCCAATAAGGACGGCGTCTGCAACAGTGGTGACAGCGCCCTCTCCGGCGTCAGCGTGGATCTGATCCGCGACAGCAACGCCAACAACGCCTGGGACGCGGGCGAGCCGATCATCGCCACGGTCACTACCGTGGGCGGCACGGCCTGCAGCGCGGGCAACTACCTGTTCAGCGGCGTCCCGGGCGGCCGCTACCTCGTGCATGTCAGCGACACCAATGCGGTGCTGTTCGACTACACCAAGTCGCCGCTGGGCGCGGCCGGGGTGGATAACAACAACCAGGCTGACCCCTACGCCATCAACCTGGCGCCAGGCGGCAGCAACACAACGGCCGACTTCGGCTACTATCCGCTCGATCGCACCAACATCGGCGTCATCGGCAACCAGGTCTGGACCGAAGAGGACTACAACGGCCTGTTCGACGCCAACGGCAGCGATGTCGGTCAGGCGGGCGTGACAGTGCAGTTGCTCAAGAACAGCGCGGTCATCGCCACGACGACGACCGGCGCCAGCGGCGACTACGCCTTCGTCAGTCTGCCCGGCGGCACGTACCAGGTGCGCGTCAGCGACAGCTTCGGCGTGCTGGCGGGCTACGTGGTGACGCTGCTCGGACCGAATCCGGGCCAGGACAACAACAATCAGGCGCAGGCCTACCAGGTGGTGCTGCCGCAGGGCGGCTACAACCTGACGGCCGACTTTGGCTACATCAAGCTCGGCGCGATTGGTGACTTCGTCTGGTACGACAAGGATCACGACGGCATCGAGGATGTGGGCGAGCCGGGCATCCCGAACGTGACCGTCGCGCTCTACCGCGACGATGACAGCAACGGCACGCTGAGCGGCGGCGACACCCTGGTGGGTACCCTGACCACCGACGCGGATGGCGGCTACCTGTTCAACAACTTGCCGCCGGCCACCTACTTCGTGGATGTGACCGACGCCAACAACGTGCTGGCCGGGCTGACCCATGTCATCGCCAACCAGAGCCAGCCTGACCCGACGGCCGCGATCGTACTGGGCGCCGGCGATGTCTACAAGGACGCGGACTTCGGCTACTACCAGACGCCGACGACGGGCAAGGCCATCATCGGCGACACCGTCTGGTACGACGACAACGGCGACGGCGTGCAGCAGCCGGGCGAGCCGGGCATCCCCAATGTGCAGGTCTGCGCGACCCCCATGGCCGGCGGCGCGGCGATCTGTGACACCACCGACAGCAACGGTCATTACCTGATCGAAGTGCCGGCCGGTTCCTACAGCGTGGCGCCGATCAACCCGCCCGCCGGGTACACGGCCACCACGCCGGTGCCGCACAGCCCGGTGGTGGTGCTGGCCGGGGATCAGTATCTGAAGGCCGACTTTGGCTACGACGATACCGGCAACAACCTGCTGGGCACGATCGGCAACCTGGTCTTCCTGGATGCCAACCAGGATGGGGTTTACAACGGCAGCGACACGCCGTTCGCGGGCGTCAGCGTGGACCTGATCCGCGACAGTAACAGCAACGGCGTGTGGAACGCGGGCGAGCCGATCATCGCGACCGTGACCACGGCCAGCAGCCTGGATGCCGACACCGGCAACTACCTGTTCAGCGGGTTGACCGCTGGACGCTACCTGGTGCATGTCAGCGACACCAACGGGGTGCTCTACGGCTACACCAAGTCGCCGTTGGGCGCGGCCGGGGTGAACAACAACAACCAGGCCGACCCCTACGCGGTGATCCTGCCGGTGGGCGGCGACAATCTGACCGCCGACTTCGGCTACCACCTGACCGACCACCCCATGGGCGCCATCGGCAACCAGGTCTGGATCGAGAAAGACAACAACGGTCTATTCGACGCCAATGGCGCGGATGTGGGGCAGGCGGGCGTAACGGTGGAGCTGTTACAGAACAGCGTGGTGATTGCCACGACGACGACAGGCGCCAGCGGCGACTATGTCTTCGTCGGATTGCAGGCCGGCAGCTATGAGGTGCGAGTCAGCGATGCCTTCGGTGTGCTCACCGGCTATGCGCCGACGGTGGTGGGTCCCAACCCCGGCCAGGATAACAACAACCAGGCGCAGCCCTACGCGGTGAACCTGGCGCAGGGTCAGTTCAACCCGACCGCGGACTTCGGCTATGCTCCCGGCCCGACCGTGTTGAAGGATAGCACGATCGGCAACCTGGTGTGGGTGGACCGCAACGCAGACGGCCTCTACCAGGGCGGTGAGCCGGCCATCGGCAATGTCACCGTAGAACTGTGGTACGACGTCAACGGCAACTGCACTCTCGATCAGTTCGACTTCCTGGTGGACACCAAGCTGACGAGCAGCAGCATCGCGCTGGGCGGCAACTATCGCTTCAGCGGCGAGTTCCCGGCCGGCAACTACGTGGTGATCGTGACCGATGCCAACCAGGTGCTGACCAGCTACACCAAGTCTACCGGCCCCAACCCGGGTCAGAACAACAACAGCCAGGTCAACCCGTACTGCATTCAGAACTTCAACCCGACGGGCGTGGGCGACACGAACCTGACGGCTGACTTTGGCTACTGGCAGCCGGTAACGGTGGGCGACTTCACGTGGGTGGACACCAACGGCAACAACGTCTACGACCCGGGCCAGGAGCAGCCGTTGAGCGGCGTCGTGGTGCAGGTCAGGAACAGCAGCAACGTCGTGGTGGCCACGGTGACGACCGGGCCGGCCGGTGGTTTCCCGCCCGGCACCTACCTGGTGAGTGGACTGCCGCCCGGTCAGTACACCGCCACCGTGCTCCCGCAGCCGAACGGCTATCTGCCTTCCGGGCCGACCACGCTGACCAGCGTTGTATTGCTCAGCGGGCAGAGTGACCTGACCCTCGACTTCCCGTTCGTCTCGCCGACGAGCGTCCTGGTGACTAACTTCACCGCGACGCAGCGCAGCGGCGGGCCGGTGACGCTGGCCTGGACCACGCTGGCAGAAGGTGGCAACACCGGCTTCGACGTGTGGCGTGCGACCAGTGCGGATGGCGTCTATCAGCAGATGACCAGTGCGCCGGTTGCCAGCCAGGCGGTTGGCGGGAGCGGCGCCAGCTACGAATGGATAGACGAGTCGGCCGTCGCGGGCAAGGCCTACTTCTATCGCCTGGAGGCGCTGCCCTCCGGTCAGATGATCGGGCCGGTGTCTGCGCGGCTGTGGGGTATGCAGCTCTTCGTGCCCGTCGTGCGCATGAGTGGTTGGTGAACAGGCAAGAAATGAACTGATCCGCCCATGAACGAATTCACGGGCTGACATAATCAAACCCGCTGAGGCAGGTTGCCACCAACGCAACCCGCTTGAGCGGGTTTGACATATCAGACACCGAATTCATTCGGTGGGGCCACCAACGCAACCCGCTTGAGCGGGTTTGACATATCAGACACCGAATTCATTCGGTGGTGTTGGGCATGGCCGCGGCAGCCGGCTGATACCCGTGAATGAATTCACGGTCTGATACACCCCCGTGAATGAATTCACGGTCTGATACACACCCGTGAATGAATTCACGGTCTGATACACACCCGTGAATGAATTCACGGTCTGATACACACCCGTGAATGAATTCACGGTCTGATACACCGAAACCTGCTGAAGCAGGTTGGTGTGGGGTGTGGTGGCTGAATCCGTAAAATTTGCGGAGGGCGAATTCACGGCCTCAACCACCAGAACCTGGCAAAACGGGTTCCCACCAACGCAACCCGCTTGAGCGGGTTTGACATATCAGACACCGAATTCATTCGGTGGGCTTTCGGTGGGGCTTTCGGCAACGGCGAAACCGGCCTGATCTCTTGATCGGGCCGGTTTCGTTTGCCGTGCTGCTAAAGTAGGCCCAATTACTTTTCTCGGTCATCAGGCGTCGCACCGCCAATTCTCCATTGGACTAATCTGTAAACCATGTTATAATCACAAATTAGTTCGATTTGCCCAGGTCATTACTCCACCGTCGCATCTTCCTCGAAACCGTAAGGCAATTGAAAGGTTAGACCCTGTACGTGCGCGGTCATTATGACTATAATGAATAGTACCCCGGTCATGTGGAGGGTTGTACAAGGGGATGAGACGGCGTCCGTCCCTTGCGAACACAGCCTTTTCACGAAAATGCCGGTTCGACCAGGATGCCTGGCGCATCGAAAACTGTAAGCAAACCGCCTATTGGCTGGATTTTACGGCCTCGGCTCCCCATAGCTTCTATCACCCTCACTGTTCCCACGGAGCCTCGGTAGCGCACTAGATTATGCAGGACGTCAAAGGAGTTCGAAATGAAGAAGAATAGAAGCAAGATGACTTGGTTGAGCGTTGTAATGACAATTACATTACTCATGTCGGCGTCGCTGGCAGGGCTTAACCCTAGTGCAGTCCAGGCCGCGCCCGCAGTCCCAGTCGCTCAGTCGGCCGAATCGCCTTCGGCCGGTGAGACATGCACAACGCTGCAGCCCAGTTCTGTCACTGGGGTAGACGCGTATATCAAGCAAGAGAAGCAGGACGAGCGCCGCGGCGGCGATTCGGAAATGCGAATCAAGACCGAAAACGGCAAGCTGACGCGGGCGCTCCTGCGCTTCGATCTGTCCAGCATCACACCCACGGCCATCATCAACAGCGCAACCTTGTCGTTGTACGTCAAGGGCGCCAGCGGTGGCAGCGTGACGATCAATGCACACCGGGTCACGGCCTCGTGGACTGAATCCGAAGTGACCTGGAAAGCGCGTGACAAGGCGGCCAACAGTCTGTGGACAACCCTGGGCGGCGATTACGATGCTGCGGTCGCGGCCTCCACCGCGGTGGATGACACGAAGAGCGTCTGGCGTTCCTGGAACATCACCAGCCTGGCGAGCGGATGGTTGGCGTCGCCCGCGACCAACCTGGGCGTGATCCTGGAGTCGCCGGTGACCAACCCCAAGACCGAGAAGATCTTCAAGAGCAGCGATGACGGCACCGCCACCCAGCGTCCCAAGCTGGTCGTTTGCTTCACCGCAGGGGTTACGGTCTCTCCGAACAACAGCGGCGAGGGCGTGGCCGGACAAACCAAGACCTATGCGCATATCGTGCGCGTGGGCAACCTGACCACCGTGGTCAACCTGGGCGCCTCTTCAGCGCAGGGCTGGGTCACGCGCATCTACAAAGATGTCAACGGCAACGGCGTCAAGGATCCTGAGGATACCATCATCAGCCAGACGCCTTCCATCGGCCCCAATGTGGATTATCCCATCCTGGTGCAGGTAGATGTGCCGAACGTCGTCGCGTTGGGCATCACCGATGTGACCACCATCACCGCGACCGCGCAGGCCACCGGCGCCACTGCGACCGCCACCGACAGCACCCGCGTCGGCCAACTGCTGGTTGTACAGCCGGACTTCACCCGCTACGCGGTGGCTGGTTCGGTCAATTTCTATGGCCACACCATCACGAACAACGGCGGCTCGCAGGACTGCGTCAATGTGACCAAGTCCTCCTCCCAGGGATGGACCGTGCTGCTGTGGGAAGACACCAATCAGAACGGCGTCCATGAGACCAACAACCCCAATGAGCCGGCGCTGACCAACCCGGTCTGTATTGCCGCGGGCGCAACCTACTACCTGGTGGCTGAGATCCGTGTCCCGGCCGGCGCGACAGAGAACACCGTGGATCAAACGATCATCACCGCGACGTCAGGCAACGAGCCGAGCAAATCGGACAGCGTAGCCGACACCACCACGGTCTTCGACAACACGCCGCCGGTCATTGATGGCCGCTACGACGATATTTACAGGAATTCGCCCGATGCCACCGAGCTCTGTTACAACAACCCCGAGGGCACGCTGTTCGGCAAGCTGGCAACCTTCTACCAGGCATCCGGCGATTCGGTCTACATGGTCCTGGCTATTGACAAGGACTTCGTGGATAACACCTACGGCACGAATGCCGTCAACTGGCCTAGCGGTCATTCCTTCAGCAACCTGACCGGTTCCGATCACGCCCAGTTCTGGGGCTATGACAGCAACGGCGCCAAGGTGCTCGACTTCGACCTGGACTACATCTCGGCCAAGAGCGGCACGCCATCGGGCTACGGCTCGCTCGGCGTGGCCGGCGGCGACGGTGGTATGAACACCGGCAGCGCAGCCAACATCCAGGCCTGGGGCACGTCGTTCGAGTATACGATGAACAACCTGGGCTACTGCAGCGGCGGCAACTGCGCCATCCTGGGCACCGACCTGGAAGTCAACTCGCCAGCCAGCGATGAGTTCTACACGCCGAATCCCACCTATCCCGACTGGATTTACGATGTGATCTACGAGATCAAGGTCTCGAAGACCGCCTTCGGCGCCGCTGGCTTTGGCGCCATCGAAGTGCCTTACATTCACGCCTCGCCGAGCAAACTGGGCACCAACACGATTTACGCGGAGCCGGGCATCTGCCCCGGCGAGATCGGCGACACGGTCTGGTACGACGCCAATCACGACGGCGTGCAGCAGGCAGGCGAAGCCGGCATTGACGGTGTGCAGGTCAAGCTCTACCGCGACAACGGCGACGGCTTGTTCACGCCGGCCACCGATACCGTCATCGGCACGCAGACCACGCGCTCCGGCGGCAAGTACATCTTCCAGAACCTGGCGCCGGCCGATTACTTCGTAGATGTGATTGACGCCACCGTGCCCAACGGCTATGTCATCACCACGCACAACGACCCCACGCCGATGATCAGCCTGGGAGACAGCGAAAGTTACCTGGAAGCCGATTTCGGCTACACCACGCCCTTCGGCGACCTGCAGATCAGCAAGACGCTGACCAGCGCCGACCCTGCGTACCTGGGCCAGCAGATTGATTTCACCATTCGGATCACCAACACCGGCACGACCATCATCAACAAGCTGCCGCTGAGCGACTGGTATGACACCGGTGTGCTCGATTTCGTGAGCGCCACGCCGGCCACGGATAACAACGTGGACGATGGCGCCCTGAACTGGAGCGACCTCACGGTCAGCTTCGGGCATGACCTCAGCCCCGGCCAATCGTTCCAGATCGTGGTTCACTTCCTGGCAATGCAGGCCACCAGCATGAGCGCGCCGATGAGCGCGCCCGAGGCGCTGGGAACCACCGCCGCCAATGGCCCACAGTCGGATCCCCTGGTGGACGGTTTGCTCGACAGCAGCTACAGCTACACGTCTCACATCATGACGAGCGACAGCTCCTCCGGCGGAAACCTGTATTCCTACGCCGGCTCCACCATGTGCTACTGGTCCTTCGTCATGGACCGTAAGTTCAACAGCAACGTCTATGCCGACAGTGGTCTGGACAACGCCTACATGCTGCAGGACGGCTGGAGCACCGGACACGACTTCAGCAAGCTGCTCGGCAGCGATCAGGCCGCGTTCAAGATCACCTACACCGGCGGCAGCTACAGCTCGGTGGACCTCGATTTGCTCTACGGCAGCACCGGCAATTGGACCTCGGGCCAGACCGGGCATGACAACAGCCCCAACCCCGGCACTGCGCCAGTCCACGACGCCATGACGTCGCTGCACTGGAACCTTGAAAACTCCAACTGGACCGGCAGCGCCTGGGGCGGTCAGCTCAAGCATTCGCCGCCCTTCAACTACAACGCCACTTCCGGCAACTACTGGGAGTGGAACCTGATCTATGAGTTCTCGGTGCCCAAGAGCGCGATGAACGGCGCCTGCGGCGCCATCACCCTGGTTTCGGCGCACAACTCGCCCAGCAAGGATTCGAGCAACCTGGCCACCATTGGCGATCGCGTCTGGCACGATCTGGATGGCGACGGCGTACAGGATGCCAACGAACCGGGCCTGCCTGGCGTCACCGTCAATCTGTACCAGGGCGCAACCCTGGTGCGCACCACCATCACCGAACCGGGCACTACCGGCTACTATCTGTTCAACAACCTCGCGGCCGGCACTTACACGGTCAACGTGGATGAGACCACGCTGCCGGCCGGTTTCGTCTTGACCACCAACAACGAGCCGCTGACGGTGGTTCTGGCAAGCGGCCAGGATTACCTGACCGCGGACTTCGGTTACTGGCAGGCCGGCACCGCCAGCATTGGCGATCGTGTCTTCTACGATCTGAACGGCGATGGCCTGCCGGACAACGACAGCGACCCCGGCATCAACGGCGTGACGGTCAAGCTGTATCAAGGCGCGTGCCCGGCCTCGGGTTCGCCGAAGAAGACCCTGGTGACCAGCGGCAACGGCGATTACGACTTCACCCAACTGCTGGCCGGCACCTACTGCGTGGATGTGGATCAGACCACCGTGCCCGCGGGTTGGAACCTGACGACGGCCAACGAACCGCTGACGGTGGTGCTGGCGACCAGCCAGGATTACAACAACGCGGACTTCGGCTATCGCACGCAGTGTACTGACGCCACGCCGAACCTGGCGATCGCCAGCGGCGTGATTGATGACACCAACACCACCCTGCCCAATCAGCAGGCAAAGGCCTGCGCGGCCATCCTGCCCGCCCTGGGCGCCATCGGCGACTTCGTCTGGTACGACAGCGATCAGGATGGCATCGAGGATGTGGGCGAGCCGGGTATCCCGAACGTCACCGTGGCGCTCTATCGGGACACCGATGGCAGCGGCACGCTGACCGCCGGTGATACCCTGGTGACGACCACCACGACCGACGCGGACGGCGGCTACATCTTCAAGGGACTGCCCACCGCCACCTACTTCGTGGATGTGACCGATACGAACAATGTGCTGACCGGACTGACGCACATCGTCGCCAATCAGAGCAAGCCCGATCCGACCGCGGCCATTGTGCTCGGCACCGGCCAGGTCTACAAGGATGCGGACTTCGGCTATGTGCAGCAGCCTACCAGCGGCAAGGCCATCATCGGCGACACCGTTTGGTACGACGACAACGGCGATGGCATCCAGCAGCCGAATGAGCCGGGTATCCCGGGCATCCAGGTCTGCGCGACGCCGGTTGGCGGCGGCGCGGCCATCTGCGACACCACCGATGGCAACGGCCATTACCTGGTGCAGGTGCCGGCCGGCTCCTACAGCGTGGCGCCGACCAACCCGCCTGCCGGTCTGACAGTGACCACCCTGGTGCCGCATCCGGTGACGGTCGCGGTCGGCGATCAGTACCTCGATGCTGACTTCGGCTACAACGACAGCCCGACGCAGCCGCAGTTGGGCACGATCGGCAACCTGGTCTTCCGCGACGTGAACAAGGATGGCGTCTGCAACAGCGGCGACAGCCCGCTGGCCGGCGTCAGCGTGGACTTGATCCGCGACAGCAACGCCAACAACACCTGGAACCCGGGCGAGCCGATCATCGCCACGACCACGACGACCGCGGGGACTACCTGCACCGCAGGCAACTACCAGTTCGGCGGCTTGCCCGCAGGCCGTTACCTGGTGCATGTCAGCGACACCAACGCAGTCCTGGTGGACTACACCAAGTCGCCGCTGGGCGCTGCGGGTGTGGACAACAACAACCAGGCCGATCCGTACGCGATCAACCTGCCCACAGCGGGCAGTAATCAGACCGCGGACTTCGGCTACTACCCGCTCGATCGCACCAACATCGGCGTCATCGGCAACCAGGTCTGGATCGAATACGACAGCAACGGCATCTTCAACCCGTTGGTCACCGATGTCGGCCAGGCCGGCGTGACCGTGGAGCTGCTGCAGAACAATGTGGTGATTGCCACCACGACGACCGGCGCCGGCGGCGATTACGCCTTCGTCAGCCTGCCTGCCGGGAACTACCAGGTGCGGGTCAGCGACACCTTCAAGGTGCTCAAGGATTACGTGCTGACGGTGCTCGGCCCCAATCCGGGCCAGGACAACAACCATCAGGCGCAGCCGTATGCGGTCAGCCTGGCGCAGGGCGGCTTCAACCTGACGGCCGACTTCGGCTACACCAAGTACGGTGCGATTGGCGACTTCGTCTGGTATGACACCGACAAGGACGGCATCGAGGATGTGGGCGAGCCGGGCATCCCGAACGTCACCGTGGCGCTCTATCGGGACACCGATGGTAACGGCGTGCTGAGCGGCGGCGACACCCTGGTGACAACCACCACCACCGATGCGGACGGCGGCTACATCTTCAAGAACCTGGTGCCCGGCGCCTACTTCGTGGACGTGACCGACACCTACAACGTGCTGGCCGGGCTGACGCACATCGTCGCCAACCAGAGCCAGCCCGACCCGACCAACGTGATCAACCTGGGCATGGGCCAGGTTTACAAGGATGCGGACTTCGGCTATGTGCAGCAGCCGGGCAGCGGCAAGGCCATCATCGGCGACACCGTCTGGTACGACGACAACAGCGACGGTATCCAGCAGCCGGGCGAGCCGGGTATCCCGAACATCCAGGTCTGCGCGACGCCAACGGCGGCGGCGCTTCCATCTGCGACACCACCGACAGCAACGGTCATTACCTGATCGAAGTGCCGGCCGGTTCCTACAGTGTGGCGCCGATCAACCCGCCGGCGAACTACACCGTGACCACGCCGGTCCCGCACCTGCTGACCGTGCAGATTGGCGAGCAGTACCTGGACGCCGACTTCGGTTATGACGACAAGAATGGCCCGCTACTGGGCACTATTGGCGACCTGGTCTTCCTGGACGCCAACAAGGACGGCGTCTGCAACAGCGGCGACAGCGCCCTCTCCGGCGTCAGCGTGGATCTGATCCGCGACAGCAACGCGAACAACGCCTGGGACGCGGGCGAGCCGATCATCGCCACGGTCACCACGGTGGGCGGCACGGCCTGCAGCGCGGGCAACTACCTGTTCAGCGGCGTCCCGGGCGGCCGCTACCTGGTGCATGTCAGCGACACCAATGCGGTGCTGTTCGACTACACCAAGTCGCCGCTGGGCGCGGCCGGAGTGAACAACAACAACCAGGCTGACCCCTACGCCATCAACCTGGCGCCAGGCGGCAGCAACACAACGGCCGACTTCGGCTACTATCCGCTCGATCGCAGCAACATCGGCGTCATCGGCAACCAGGTCTGGGCCGAAGAGGACTACAACGGCCTGTTCGACGCCAACGGCAGCGATGTCGGCCAGGCGGGCGTGACGGTGCAGTTGCTCAAGAACAGCGCGGTCATCGCCACGACGACGACCGGCGCCAGCGGCGACTACGCCTTCGTCAGTCTGCCCGGCGGCGCCTACCAGGTGCGCGTCAGCGACAGCTTCGGCGTGCTGGCCGGCTACGTGGTGACGCTAATCGGGCCGAATCCGGGCCAGGACAACAACAACCAGGCGCAGGCCTACCAGGTGGTGCTGCCGCAGGGCGGCTACAACCTGACGGCCGACTTTGGCTACATCAAGCTCGGCGCGATCGGCGACTTCGTCTGGTACGACAAGGATCACGACGGCATCGAGGATGTGGGCGAGCCGGGTATCCCGAACGTGACCGTCGCGCTCTACCGCGACGATGATAGCAACGGCACGCTCAGCGGCGGCGACACCCTGGTGGGTACCCTGACCACCGATGCGGATGGCGGCTACCTGTTCAACAACCTGCCGCCGGCCACCTACTTCGTGGATGTGACCGACGCCAACAATGTGCTGGCCGGGCTGACCCATGTCATCGCCAACCAGAGCCAGCCTGACCCGACAGGCGCGATCGTGCTGGGCGCCGGCGATGTCTACAAGGACGCGGACTTCGGCTACTACCAGACGCCGACGACGGGCAAGGCGATCATCGGCGACACCGTCTGGTACGACGACAATGGCGACGGCGTGCAGCAGCCGGGCGAGCCGGGCATCCCGAATGTGCAGGTCTGCGCGACCCCCATGGCCGGCGGCGCCGCGATCTGCGACACCACCGACAGCAACGGTCATTACCTGATCGAAGTGCCGGCCGGCTCCTACAGCGTGGCGCCGATCAACCCGCCCGCCGGGTACACGGCCACCACGCCGGTGCCGCACAGCCCGGTCGTGGTGCTGGCCGGCGATCAGTATCTGAAGGCCGACTTCGGCTACGACGATACCGGCAACAACCTGCTGGGCACGATCGGCAACCTGGTCTTCCTGGATGCCAACCAGGATGGCGTGTACAACGGCAGCGACACGCCGTTCGCGGGCGTCAGCGTGGACCTGATCCGCGACAGTAACAGCAACGGCGTGTGGAACGCGGGCGAGCCGATCATCGCGACCGTGACCACGGCCAGCAGCCTGGATGCCAACACCGGCAACTACCTGTTCAGCGGGTTGACCGCTGGACGCTACCTGGTGCATGTCAGTGACACCAACGGGGTGCTCTACGGCTACACCAAGTCGCCGTTGGGCGCGGCCGGGGTGAACAACAACAACCAGGCCGACCCCTACGCGGTGATCCTGCCGGTGGGCGGCGACAATCTCACTGCCGACTTCGGCTACCACCTGACCGACCGCCCGATGGGCGCCATCGGCAACCAGGTCTGGATCGAAAAGGATAACAATGGCTTGTTCGCGGTGGCGAGCGGCGATTACGGCCAGCACGGCGTGACGGTGCAACTGCGCCAGGGCGGCGTAGTGATTGCCACGACGACGACGGGCGCCAGCGGCGACTACGTCTTCGTCGGTCTGCAGGCGGGCAGCTACGAGGTGCGCGTCAGTGACGCCTTCGGTGTGCTCACCGGCTATGCGCCCACGGTGGTGGGTCCCAACCCCGGCCAGGACAACAACAACCAGGCTCAACCCTACGCAGTGAATCTGGCGCAGGGCCAGTTCAACCCGACCGCGGACTTTGGCTACGCCCCTGGCCCGACCGTGTTGAAGGACAGCACGATCGGCAACCTGGTGTGGGTGGACCGCAACGCGGACGGACTGTACCAGGGCGGTGAGCCGGGCATCGGCAATGTCACCGTGGAGCTGTGGTACGACGTCAACGGCAACTGCACTCGCGATCAGTTCGACTTCCTGGTGGACACCAAACTGACGAGCAGCAGCATCGCACTGGGCGGCAACTACCGCTTCAGCGGTGAGTTCCCGGCTGGCAACTACGTGGTGATCGTGACCGACGCCAACCAGGTGCTGAACACCTACACCAAGTCCAGCGGCCCCAATCCGGGTCAGGACAACAACAGCCAGGTCAACCCGTACTGCATCCAGAACTTCAACCCGACGGGTGTGGGCGACACCAACCTGACGGCTGACTTCGGCTACTGGCAGCCGGTGACGGTCGGTGACTTCACCTGGGTGGACACCAACGGCAACAATGTCTACGACCCGGGCCAGGAGCAGCCGTTGAGCGGCGTCGTGGTGCAGGTCAGGAACAGCAGCAACGTCGTGGTGGCCACGGTGACGACCGGCCCGGCCGGTGGTTTCCCGCCCGGCACCTACCTGGTGAGTGGACTGCCGCCCGGTCAGTACACCGCCACCGTGCTCCCGCAGCCGAACGGCTATCTGCCCTCCGGCCCGACCACGCTGACCAGCGTCGTATTGCTCAGCGGGCAGAGCGACCTGACGCTCGACTTCCCGTTCATCTCGCCGACGAGCGTCCTGGTGACCAACTTCACCGCGACGCAGCACAGCAGCGGGCAGGTGACCCTGGCCTGGACGACGCTGGCGGAAGGTGGCAACACCGGCTTCGACGTGTGGCGTGCGACCAGTGCGGATGGCGTCTATCAGCGGATGACCAGTGCGCCGGTTGCCAGCCAGGCGGTTGGCGGGAGCGGAGCCAGCTACGAATGGATAGACGAGTCGGCCGTCGCGGGCAAGGCCTACTTCTACCGCCTGGAGGCGCTGCCCTCCGGTCAGATGATCGGGCCGGTGTCGGCGCGGATGTGGGGTATGCAGCTCTTCGTGCCCTTCATGCGCCGCTAACCGTTCGACGCCTGGCAACTCCGTGCGCTGGTTGGAAAGCCAGCCAGCGCACGGAGCGGGCATGGCCTTGCGCCTGCCCGCGTGGGCGACCGCAAGGGTGCGCTAATCCTAAGACAGACGAGAAGGCTCAGGCAGCTTTCTCGTCTGTCTTTTCGTTATGGTTTCGTTATGAGACACCTGGCATTGTCATCTGTTCGTAAGGTGACTTGTTAGCCGGTTATGTTATAATGGAACCATAACCGCTCACTTGAAGTCTCCCGATCCCTTCTGTTGCGCACGAGTGGTCGCGGCATTACGAAGGAGAAATGAATATGTTGTACACCCTGATGAATATCTTGATTGTCAGCGCGCTGGCAATCATCGGGCAATCAGCGCCGGACCCTCGCATGCCTGCTACGGACACGAATACCTGTTACGCGCTCGCCGCAGCCGGCGGCAGCAATGGCAGCAGCCTGTTGACCCTTGTCTTCCCCTCGGACGGCAATCCGGCCAGCAACGAAACCAACATCGGCGCCGGCGCCGGCGTCTCACAAACGACAGCATTGGCCCGCCAGCCCGGGACCGGTCAACTGTGGGCTGTCAACGGTCAGAAGCTCGGCAAACTGGACGCCGCTTCTGGGGTCTATACTGCGCTCCAAAGAACCCTGGGCGAAGGCAACGGCTCCGCCGGGCGGCAGCAATTCGAGAACATCCAGGGCTTGAGTTTCGATCCGTTCTCCGGCGCGCTCTACGCCGTGGCCGTCGAACCCGCGGGCAGTCTCCTTTTCCAGATCGAACCCCAGTCCGGCGAATTCATCCATGATGCGTTCGGCCGGCATGCGGACTACATCGTCATTCAACTCCCGGCCGGACAACTCGTGACCGACATCACCCTCCACCCCGATGACGGGCAAATGATCGGCATCGCCGCTGAGACGAGCGGCGCCAGCTCTCTGATCAAAATCGAAACGACGACCGGCATGACGTCGGTCATTGGCAGCACCGGCCTTGACGCGCTCGAAGGCATCAGCTTCTCCACGACCGGCTCGCTCATGGCGGTCACCGCGGGCGGTTTGTTGGCCGACATCAGCCTGGAAACCGGCCTGGCCAGCAACCTGCGTGTGCTGGACAACGGCTCAGCCTACCGGGCGCTGGCGTGCCAGGGCGAACAGTCAAACGTGATCACCGGCATGGTCTTTCGAGACAGCAACCTGGACGGCATGTTCGATTCGGCCACAGAAGCGGGCATCCGTGATGTCACAGTGCGTCTCTTCCGTGACGTGGACAACAACGGCCTCCCGAACTACGGCGACATCCTTCTGGCCACGCAAGAATCTTCCTCGGGCGGGTCCTACACCTTCGTCATCGCCGGCATGGGGCAGTTCGTTCTGGATATTGATATTTCATCCATGCCCAAACACCACGCCCTGACCACCGATAACAAGGAACAGGCCAGTTTCGACGCCTTTGGACTGATTGACACCAGCAACAATTTTGGGCTGGCCAAACATGCGTACAAGGACCGCGATGTGTTGATCCGCTATCTGCCGGAAACCCCGGCTGTGGTCATTGACGATGTGGAAGCTCGCTACGACCTGCAGCTCACGCGTTACCTGGCGGACATCAATGTCTATCAGTATCGAACCGACGCCTGGGTTGTCGAGATTCTGGTGGAGACCCTGACGCTGGAACCCGCGGTCCTGTGGGCCGACCTCAACTACGTGGTGGGCGGCACCCTGCATCCGAACGACCCAGATTACAACACACCGGCGCTGGTGTACGCACCGCAGCAGATCTCGGCCGAGAGCGCCTGGGACGCAACCACCGGCGTCCTCAGCGTCGTGGTGGCCGTGGTAGACACCGGCGTCTCTTTCACTCACCCTGAGTTTGCACAAACCCACTTCGTACCCGGTTACGACTTCATCAACGGCGACAACGATCCCAGCGATGACAACGGGCATGGCACGCATGTCACCGGCATTCTGGCCGCAGCCATGAACAACGGCCAGGGCATGGCCGATCGCTTCCGGCGTCTCTGTCATGCCCGTCAAAGTGCTGAACGCTTCCAACAGCGGCACCTGGGCCGACATCGCCGCCGGCATCGTCTTTGCGGTGGACCAGGGCGCGGACATCATCAACCTCTCGCTGGGCGGGCCGATTGGCTCCGCGATCCTGGAAGACGCCATCGAGTACGCGGCGGCGCACGGCGTTCTGATGGTCACAGGCAGCGGCAACACCGGCACCAATGCGCCCTTCTACCCGGCCTACTATCCCCAAACCGTGGCCGTGGGCGCCACCACGCGCAGCGATGAGGTGTGGGGCTTGTCGAACTACGGCGATGCGGTGGACCTGACCGCGCCCGGCGTTGACATCTGGAGCACCCTCTGGACCACCACCAACCCCGGCGCTTACGACTACTTGAGCGGCACCTCGATGGCAGCGCCGCACGTCAGCGGACTGGCCGCCCTGATCCTGGCCGACCGGCCCAACTTCTCGGTTGCCGATGTGCGCCTGCTGCTGCAGCAAAGCGCCGATGTCCTGGCCATGCCGCAGCCCAATTCTTACTCCGGATGGGGACGCATCAACGCGGGGCGCGCCCTGGGCGCCGCGGGCAGTTGGGTCACGGTAACGCCGACGCCCACCGCGACCTCCACGCCGACGGCGACGCCGATTCCCACCGCGACCCCCACCATGACGCCTACCCCCACCCGCACCCAAACCCCCACGCCGACAGCGACGCCGACCGCCACCGTCACGTCTACCCCGACGCCCTATGTGCGCCGGACCAACAGCGGCGGCACCTTCTTCGTTGATTCGCAGGGCGCCATGTGGGCAGCCGACCAGGTGTGGGATGGGAACTGGGGCGCCACCGCCGGCACTTCCAAGACATCGACGCGCGCGGTGAGTAACACGGAGGATGACGCGCTTTACCAGAAACGCCGCGAAAGCCCTGGCGCTTACCGCTTCAACCTGCCCAACGGCGCCTACCAGGTGGGTCTCTATTTTGCCGAATTCGACGTAACCAAGTCAACGGACCGGGTCATGCGCATTACCATCGAGGGGGTCGTCGTCGAGAGCGGTCTGAGTATTTTCGGCCAGGTCGGGCGTTATGCAGCCCTGACCAAGAGTTACCAGGTGACTGTGAACGACGGTCAACTGAATATCCAGTTCGACCAAAATGGCGGTTCGAAGCCGCCGGTGGTTTCGGCCGTGATGATCAGCCAGACAGTGCCTCCCACCCCTACGCCCACCGCCACATCCACGCCTACCGCGACGCCCACCAACACCCCCTGTGTGACCTGCCCCACCGCGACGCCGACGCCGCTTGCCACTGCCACCCCCACCAGCGCGCCCTACACGCAGCGCGCCAACAACGGCGGCGCCGTCTTCACCGATGGGCAGGGCCAGGCATGGGCGGCCGACAAGGCCTTTGCCAGCGGGTCGTGGGGCTACACGGCCGGCACAGCCAAGTCAACCACCACCGCGGTCGCCGGCACCACGGATGACGCCCTGTACCAGAAGTGGCGCAGCGCACCAGGCGAGTACCGCTTCACAGCGCCCAATGGCGCCTACGAGATCACGCTGCGCTTTGCTGAGTTCGAGGCCACCCGCTCCTCCTCGCGCCTCAGTATCATCCTGCTGGCCGCAGCATGGCCGGCGCGAGCCGTCACGATGCAGGCTCAGCCCGAGGTCACATCTGGCTTCGTGGCCGATGAAATCATCGTGCGCTTTGCGCCAACCGACCAACAGACCCGCGCGACGCTGATGGCGCACTACGGGATGCAGACGATGCGCTACCTGGCCGGCCTCGATACCTATGTGCTCAGGACTCAACCCGGCGCAGTGATGCAGTTGGTGGACGAGTTAGGAGGCCGGACAGAGGTGATCTATGCGGAGCCGAACTACCTGGCGCAGGCGGCCCTGACGCCCACCGATCCCGACTACAGCCTGCCCGATCGCGTCTACGCCCCGCAGCTCATCGGCGCTGAGGCAGCCTGGGACATCACCACCGGCAGCGCAGAGGTGGTGATTGCCGTGGCCGATTCGGGCATCGCGCTCTCTCATCCCGAATTCAGCGGCCGCCTGCTGCCGGGCTACGACTTCGTCAACGAGGACAGCGATCCCAGCGACGATTCGGGTCACGGCACCCACGCGGCCGGCGTCATTGCCGCGGCCATGAGCAACGGCCAGGGCACGACTGGCCTGGCGCCCGGCGCCCTCATCCTGCCCGTCAAAGTTCTCAACGCCTCGAACCTGGCCGATTGGGCCGATGTGGCCGCCGGCATCGTCTTTGCCGCGGATCAGGGCGCCGACATCATCAATCTCTCGCTCGGCGGCTACGCCGGCTCCCAACTTCTGCTCGATGCGGTGCGCTACGCGGCCGGTCATGGGGTGACGCTCGTGGCCGCCGCGGGCAACCTGGGCCTCGAACTGCCCTACTACCCGGCCGCCTACGATGAAACGATTGCGGTGATGGCAACCACCCGGTCCGATGAGCGCTTCATCCTGTCGAATTATGGCGGTTTCGTGGACATCGGCGCGCCGGGCGTGGAGATCTGGAGCACGCTCTGGAGCGTCGGCACGCCGGGCGGCTATGGTTTTGCCAGCGGCACTTCCACCTCCGCGCCGCATGTCAGTGGGCTGGCTGGTCTGCTGCTGGCGCGGCGTCCCGATCTGCAGCCGGCTGCTGTGAGGGCCATCATCGAACAAACAGCCGTTGACCTGGGAGCGCCAGGCCGAGATCCGTTTTTCGGCGCCGGTCGCATCAATGCCAGCGCGGCCATGACCGCGGCCGTCAACTGGACGCCGCTGCCTGACACCCCAACGCCCGCGTCAACCTCGACACCCACGGTTACGCCAACGCCAACGACCGCCACCCTGACGCCAACGCCAACGATGACGCCCACGGCCACGGCCACGGCCACGCCATCAGCCACCGCCACGCCAACGCCCGCGCCCACCGCTGCCCCTGCGGTTTATCGAGTCAACTGCGGCGGCGCGGCCTACCAGGACAGCCAGGGCAACCTGTGGCGCGCGGACCAGGCCTGGAATGGAACCTGGGGCTATGACAGCGGCACAACCAAGCGTTCGTCCAAACAGGTTCATGGCACCGCAGATCAGCCGCTCTACCAGGCCTGGCGTGAAGCGCCCGGTCGGTATCGCTTCCAGCCTGCCCAACGGCGCTTATACTGTGGTGCTGCGCTTCGCTGAATTCAATGTGGCCAATGCCAGCGCGCGTGTCATGCGCATCGAAATGGAAGGAGCCACCGTGGAGGCGGCGCTGAGCATCTACGGCAGCGCCGGCCGCTATACCGCGCTCGACAAGGTGTACCAGGCCGTGGTCAATGACGGGGAGTTGAACATCCTGTTTGCCGCCAACGGCGGCAGCTATGACCCGATCATCAATGCCATCGAGGTCAGCTTTGCCGGCGCACGCTTCCCCACCCCAACACCAACGACCACGGCCCCGCCCTACGTTCAGCGCGTCAACAGCGGCGGCCCCAGTTTCACCGATGGGCAGGGCGTCGTGTGGCGGCCGATGCGCCGTATGTGGCCGGCGCCTGGGGCTACTTCAGCGGCGCGGCCAAATCCACCACCCTGGCTGTGGCCGGCACCCTGGACGACGCGCTCTACCAGCGGTGGCGCGACAATCCGGTGGAGTATCGTTTTACCGTGCCCAATGGCGCTTACAACGTGATCCTGCGTTTTGCCGAATTCGAGGCGACGCGAGCCTCCGACCGCCTGATGCAGATCACCATCGAAGGGGTGACGGTGGAGTCGGCGCTGAGCATCTACGGCCTGGTGGGGCGCGCCACGGCTCTTGATCGCGTTTACGCCGTGACCGTCAACGACGGAGCGCTCAACATTAGTTTTGTCAGGAATGGCGGCAGGAAGAACCCGGCCGTTGCGGCCATCGAGATTCGTTGAACAGAGAGCCTGTGCTTGCCCTCCGGGCAGACTCGTTATCAGCATTGTCACAGTCATTGGATATGATGAACCAGCATGAATGAGTGTTCATCCAGGAATAAGGGAAGGACCAGGGGGACCCACGATGAAAATAACTGTAAGAATAGGACATCTCTTGATCGTTGCGTTGATCGGCGCCTTGTTGGCCGTGCCGATCCTCTCAGTTGCGCTGGCGCACGACGGCCAGCAGGAAGTCATTATCCGCAGCGGAGACAGCGCGCAGCCGGCTACCAATGGCGAGATCAGCGGCGCAGTCTACTTCGACCGTAACGCGAACAGCGTGCGTGATCCGCAGGATCGCGGCATCGCCGGGGTGCTCATCGAACTGCGCGATCAGGCCACGGGCGGCCAGGTGGTTTACGCGACGATGATCACGTCGCCGGACGGCCTTTATCATTTTCCTGCGGTGGCTGACGGCGCCTACACCGTCACCGAAACCGACCTGGAAAACTACGTGAGCACCACGTCGAACACCCAGGTGGTCGAAGTGATCGGGGCAGCCGTCACGAATGTAGATTTCCTGGACGTGCTGCCGCGCGCGGTGGCGGGCACGATCTATGACGACGCCAATCACGACGGCGTGCGCGGCCTGACCGAGATGCGCATCCCTGATGCGCTGATCGAAGTCTTCGACGACCTGAACGTCAACGGCCTGGTGGACATCGGCGAACCGCTGCTGGGCAGCGATGGCAGCGACAACCAGGGCAACTACGCGATCGGCGGCATCATGCCGGGCCAGCGTGGTGCGTGCAGCCGCCGGGCGGCATTGGCGAGCCGGGGCAGACCGGTCTCGATCTGCTCAGCGGCGAAGTCGGCGGCTTTGGCGCACTGCTGGACCTGGCGCCGGGGCGCAACAGCGTGATTCCGCCCCAGGTCGAACAGACGCCCGTGGCGGCCGATGAGGTGATCGTGCGTTTCCGCGAAGGAATGAGCGCCGACGCCGTCGCGGCCATCCTGGCGGAACAACAGGCGCAGGTCGTGCGTGAAATCAAGCCATTGAACGCCCTGGTGCTGCGCAGCCAGCCAGGACAGGCGTTGGCTCTGATTCGCGCTGCGCCAGCGCGGATGTGCGCTACGCCGAGCCGAACGCCCTGGCGCAGATCGCCGTGGTGCCCACCGACCCCGACTACAGCGACATCAGCAAGGTCTACGCGCCGCAGATGATCAACGCTGAAACGGCCTGGAACTACACCACCGGCAGCGCCAGCGTGACTGTGGCCGTGCTCGACACCGGCATCTCCTTCACGCACCCGGAGTTCAGCGGGCAAACGGTGGCCGGCTACGACTTCGTACACAACGACAGCGACCCCAGCGACGACGAAGGGCATGGCACCCACGTATCGGGGATCGTGGCCGCGGCCATGAACAACGGACAGGGCAACACGGGCATTGCGCCGGGCGTCAAGATCATGCCGCTGAAGGTCATGGACTACACCGGCTACGGCAGTTGGGTGTGGGTGGCCGATGGCGTGATCTATGCCACCGATCATGGCGCGGATGTGATCAACATGTCGCTTGGTAGCGCCGGCACCTCCTACCTGATGACCGATGCCGTGGCCTATGCCGCAAGTCATGATGTGGTGATGGTAGCTGCCTCAGGCAACAGTGGCCTGAATCAGACGTACTATCCGGCCGGCTATCCCGCAGTCATTGCGGTGGGCGGCACCGACTACTACGATGTGTGGTGGACATTGTCCAACTACGGCACGTTCGTAGACGTGACCGCGCCGGGCGACACGGTGTGGAGCACCAACTGGACCGCCAGCAATCCCAATGCGTACCAGTACTTCAGCGGCACCTCACAGGCAGCGCCGCATGTCAGCGGCCTGGCCGCGTTGATCCTTTCGGCGCATCCGAGCTTTTCCGCGGCCGACGTGCGCGCCATCATCCAGCAAACCGCGGTGGACAAAGGCGCGGCCGGCTACGACATCTACTACGGCTTTGGCCGCATAGACGCCGGCGCCAGCTGGCCGCGGCCGCGAAGTTGGGCCCCCCTTCACCGCGACGCCCACCGCCACGCCAACGCCGCTCTTCACCAACACGCCGACCTCCACGCCGACGATCACGCCGACGCCGACAGCGACCAACACCCCCACCGCGACGCCGACGCCGACGCTGCCGGCCACCGCCACGCCCACCGGCACACCGACGCCCACGCCAACCCGCACGCCAACCGCAACCGCCACACCTCCGCCGTATGTGCAGCGGGTCAATGCGGGCAGCACGACCGCCTTCACCGATGGGCAGGGCCTGGTGTGGGCCGTTGACAAGGCCTTTGCTGTCAACTCCTGGGGCTACACCGGCGGCACGGCCATGTCGTCCACCAGATCGGTTGACAATACCACCGACGACGTGCTGTATCAGAAGTATCGCGAGTCGGCTGGCGAGTACAAGTTCACCGTGCCCAACGGCAACTACGAAGTGACCCTGCGCTTTGCTGAGTTTTCGGTGACATCGTCTACGTCGCGCGTCATACGACTTACCCTGGAAGGCGTCATCGTAGAGAGCGCCCTGAGCATCTACGGCACGGTGGGACGGTACGTGGCCCTGGATCGGGTCTATCAGGCGACGGTCAGCGACGGCATTCTCAACATCATGTTCATTCAGAACGGCGGCACCTACGCGCCGGTGGTTTCCGCTGTTGGCGTGCGCCAGGTGCCTCCGCCCACGCCGACCCCCACAGCCACCAACACCCCGACTGCCACCCCCACGAACACGCCTTGTGTGGCCTGCCCCACGGCAACGCCAACATCAACCCATACCCCGACCAGGACGCCCACGCCCACGGCCACACCGGTGCCGTATGCGCAGCGGGTCAACTCCGGGCGGCACCTCGGCTTTCACCGATGGCCAGGCCGTGGTGTGGGCCGTTGACAAGGCCTTTGCCACCAACTCCTGGGGCTACACCGGCGGCTCGGCCAAGTCGTCCACCAAATCGGTTGGCGGCACCACCGAAGACGCGCTGTATCAGAAATATCGCGAGGCGCCTGGCGAATACAAGTTCACCGTACCCAACGGCAACTACGAGGTGACCCTGCGCTTCTGCGAGTTTACCGCGACATCGGCCACGTCGCGCATCATGCGTATCACGATCGAAGGCGTCATCGTCGAAAATGCACTCAGCCTGTATTCCGCGGTAGGTCAGTACGTGGCCCTGAATCGAGTCTATCAGACCACCGTCAGCGACGGCATTCTCAATGTGGCCTTCAGCCAGAATGGCGGCAGCAATGTGCCGGTAGTTTCCGCGGTGGGCGTGCGCCAGGTGCCTCCACCCACGCCGACCCCCACGGCCACCAACACGCCGACCCATACACCGACTGCCACCCCGACGAACACACCGTGCGCGACCTGTCCTACGGCAACGCCAACGCCAACCCGCACGCCGACCGCGACGCCAACCAACACCCCAACGCCGTTGCCCTACACCACCCAGCGCGTCAACGCCGGCGGCACCGCGTACACTGACGGCAGCAGCCAGGTGTGGCCGGCCGATCAAGCCTACCTGACCAACGGCTGGGGCTATACCGGCGGCACAGCCAAATCGAGCACCACGGCCGTCGCCGGCACCACCGATGACCCGCTGTACCAGAAATGGCGCGACGCGCCCGGCGAGTACAAGTTCACCGTTCCCAGCGGCACGTACGAAGTGACGTTCAAGTTTGCTGACTTCGAGTCTTCCAAGTCAACGGATCGTGTGATGAAGATCACGCTGGAAACGACCATCGTCGAACCGAACATGAGCGTCTATGGTCAGGCCGGCAAGGCCGTGGCGCTCGACAAGGTGTACACGATCGCCGTGACCGATGGCGTACTCAATATCAGCTTCGTCAAGGTCAGTGGCACCAAGAATCCGATCGTTTCGGCCATTCAAGTGCGCAGAATCGGGTGAGGATTAAGCCCTGAACATTCGACGGCTGTCTTGACACAGCAGTCGTTGCCGGTCAGCCGTCGAATTGTCAGCGAATTGTAATCACGAGCGCGCCCCCGACCTCGTAAATTTCGCTAGAATCAGGTGCGTTTCACGTAGCGCCTCAATTTGTAGGGGGACCTTCATGGCGCAGGCAGGCCGACCCCTACTGAAAAGATACCGTTTAGAGAGCGTATCATGGCGCGGCATAGAGAGGAGTCAATGTTATGAAAAACCTACTTCGGCTTGTACTGCTGACGGCATTGCTTGTGGGGGCTACAGCTTCCTGGCGCGCCCGGCCCCTGGTCATGCTGCCGGTACAGGCGGGATCATCGGCGCCGTCTTCTTCGACGCCGATGCCGATGGCATCCGTGATGCCACCGACAACGGCCTGGACGCGGGTCTCACTGTCGAGATTCGCGACGCCGCCACCAACGGCCAGGTTTTCCTGACCGTCACCACCACCGCATTGGATGGGACCTACGCCTTCACTGCGCTGGACGCCAACACCTACCTGGTCACGGAACTCAGTCTGGAGGCCCTGGGCTACACCCGCACGACTCCGAATACTCGAACCGTGGTGGTTGGCAGCGTTGTTGCGCTCGGCGTTGATTTCGGCGGCACCCTGCTGATGACCCTCAGCGGCACCATCTTCGATGACGCCAACCAGGACGGTGTGCGCGGCCTGGGCGAAACCGTCATCCCCGACGCCCTGGTTGAGGTCTTCCACGATCCAAACGGCAACGGCTTGATTGACAGCGGCGAACCGTTGGCGGCCCCGCGGTCTCCAACACCCAGGGCAACTACGTCGTTGCCAACCTGTGGCCCGGCGCGTACGTGATGCGGGTGCAGCCGCCCGGCGGTATCGGGCTGCCGGCCCAAATCGCGGTTCCCATCGTCAGCCGCTACGGCGGCGGCATCCTGCGCCAGGATGTCGGCATCCTCATCCCCGCGGGGCGACGCGTCGCTCAACGGCATCGTCTGGAAAGACCTGGATGGCGATGAAGTGCTGGACGCGGACGAAGGCTTCATCGCCAGCGCCGCCCTGGCCCTCTACCGCGACAGCAACGGCAACGGCGTGATTGACAGCGGCGAGAGCGTAGTCGGCCAGCCACGTCGAACAGCCAGGGCGCCTACAGCTTCAAGCAGCCTCGACGCCGGCGCCTACGTGCTGCGCGTGGACGACCTGACCATTCCGGCCGGCTGGATTCCATCGCACGATGCTTCGCTGCTCGCCTTCAGCCTGGAGACCGGACAGACTCGTGAGCTGAATCTTGGCTACTTCGATCCACTGACGGTTGGCCCCATGACGGTTGCCGACTGGAAGAAGGAAATTCACCGCAGCGGGCACCCTCGCTACACCGCGGCTGAGATTGCCGCGTTCATTGCCTCAGCGCAGAGCAGTTCTGCCGTCTTCCCGGAGATCGTCTCTCTGCAGGATGCGCTTCTCCGACCCGCGCCTGGCGATGAAGGACGGGCGCGCAAGGAATACGCGGCGCTGCGCCTGAATGTGTCCAGCAATCTGCTCCTGACGCGCACCCCCATCAACCTGCCCGCGCTGACCACCGCCACGACTGTGGGCGGCGTCCTGACCGAGATCGAAGGCTTGCTCAACCCGCCCGCGTCGCAGTTGAACACCACCTATCGCCGGGTGGAGAGCCTGGCCGAGGCGCTCAACAAGGGCGAGGGCGTCGGTTACGGCCTGACCCTGGTGGGCGTGGTCTCGCGCGCCACCTACCGCGGCGGCGATGTGACCTCCGCGCTGCGGCGCGGCGGCAGCATCATTGACCAGACCCTCGATGGGACGATCTACCTGACCCGCTGGAGTCCCGGCAACCTCGATCCGGCCACCAACATCTTTCGCCCGCGCGCGCGGGTGCGCGTCAACGCCTTTTACAATGGCGCGGTGCTCGACGCCTACCAGAAACTGTCCGATGGCCGCCTGGTGCTCCTGGGCACGATCATCCCCCCGTTCTGGAACAAGGACGTCAAGACCGACTATCACTTCGATCTGTGGCGCGTCAGCACGCTTGGCGAGCTGGTCAGCACCGAGATTCGCCTGGTCACGCGCGATCCCGATGGCGATGGCGGGCATCCGGAGCACATCAAGATTGATGCGGCCGAGATCGTGTTCGATTACTAATAGCCTATCCGAATAACTACCTTAGTGCCCCCCTGCCCCCAATCCTGGGGGAGCCGAATGCTTTTCCCCCAGGATTGGGGGGGCAGGGGGGCCGCTGTTTCTTTCACCTCGATGCCCATATCCGTTGGATGTGGGCATCGTTCATCCTGGCGAGGAGTTCACCGTGATCACACGCCTGCACAATGCTCATCCACCGCGTCGCCAAGCCCCCTGGATCGTCGGCCGCCTGCACAAGAGAGGGGCATTGACCATCGTTTTGCTCCTCATCCTTTCTGGCCTGGCGCCCGCGCCGCAGGCTGGCGCCGTTCCCCACAGAGCCAACCACGCACCCATGACCGGCTACACCTGGGACATTCGCTGCGTGGACTGCCCTGCGCCCCTCGATGAGCTGAGCACACGCAGCCTGCGCCTGGACAGCCAGGGCCGGCCGCACATCGCTTACGGGGGCGACCATCTCTACTACGCCTGGCACGACGGCTCCGCCTGGCAGCTCGAAACGGTGGACAGCGGTGTGCGCGTGGGCGCCTACGCCTCATTGGCGCTGGACAGCAACGGCAGTCCGCACATTGGATACTTCGACAGCGCCAATTTCGATCTGCGCTACGCCAGCAAGTCGGGCAACGCCTGGGTCATCCAGATCGTGGATGCCAACGGCGAAGTCGGTTCCAGCGCCGCCCTGGCCCTGGACAGCAACAACCGCCCCCACTTCAGCTACTACGACGACACTCACAGCAAGCTCAAATACGCGCGTTGGACCGGCAGCCAGTGGGAAATCCAGTCTGTGGGCAATGAGTCCCTGGTCGCGCGGCACATCTCCCTGGCCCTGGACAGCAGCAACCGCGCCCACATCAGCTACTACGATGTCTACGCGGCCAATCTGCGCTACGCCCGCTGGACCGGCAGCGATTGGATCACGCAGCTCGTGGATGCGGATGGCGAAGTGGGCAGCGATACCTCGCTGGCCCTGGACAGCAGCGGCATTCCCCACATCAGCTTTTACGACAGCACCAACGGCGATTTGAAGTACACGCGCGCGGTGGGCAATGGCTGGCAGACCGAAGTCGTAGACAGCGCCGATGATGTGGGCGGCCAAACCTCACTGGCCCTGGACGCAGCCAACCGCGCCTACATCAGCTATCGCGATTGGACCCACGGCGATCTGAAATACGCCCGGCGCACCGGCGCCACCTGGGCCATCCAAACGGTTGACAGCGCCGACGATACCGGCGCCTACACCTCGATCGTGCTTGACGGCACTGCCCGCCCCCGCATCAGCTACCTGGACATGACGCACAACCTGTTGAAATACGCAGCCTGGAGCGGCACAGACTGGTCGTTCAGCGTGGTGGACGCGGCCGGCAACGTGGGCGAGGCCACCGGCCTGGTATTGGATTACGGCGGCCAACCCCACATCAGCTACTACGACGGCCTGGCAGCCGATCTCAAATACGCTCGTTGGGGCGGCAGCGCCTGGAGCATCGAAACCGTGGATGGCGCCAACGGCGACGCCGTCGGCAGTCAGACCGCGATCGCGGTGGATTCGATGAATCGCCCGTTCATCGCCTATCTCGATGACACCCATGGCAACCTCAAACTGGCGCAGTGGACCGGCAGCGCCTGGCAGATTCAGACCGTGGACGGCAGCGGAACGGTGGGCGGCGCCATCAGTCTGGCGCTGGACTCGGCCAATCGCCCCCACATCGCCTATCTTGATGCGGGTAGCGCCACGCTCAAGTATGCGTATTACAACGGCGCGCTGTGGAATCTGCAACTCATTGACAACGTCGGTTCGATCAGCTACGTTTCCCTGGACATTGACAGCGCCGACGTTGTTCAGATCGGCTACTACGATTCCAACAACGGCGACTTGAAGGTGGCTCGCGGCAAGATCGCCTATCCCTGGAACATCCAGGTGGTGGACAGCGCCGGCGATGTGGGCGGCTACGTCTCGCTGGCCGTAGACATGCTGGGCAATCCGCACCTGGCCTATTATGACTGGACGCAGTACACCCTGAAATACGCACACCTGGCTGGAACCTCCTGGGTAGTGACAACGGTTGCCGACACCGGCCTGGTTGGCTTTGCTGCCCTGGCGCTTGACAGCCGCAACGCTCCCCTGGTGGCCTACTACGACGACAACGCGCACAACCTCAAAGTGGGTCAACTGCGCGGCGGCAGTTGGGACATCAACATCCTGGACGGCGCCGGCGAAGTGGGGCGTTACGTAGCCCTGGCGTTGGATCAGAGCAACACGGCCTACGCCGCCTATTACGATACCACGAACGGGGATCTCAAAGTGGCCCAGGGCACGCCCGCGACCACCCTTTCGGTCTACATTCCCACGGTGATGCGTCGTCACTAAGGTCAAATTCGTAACTGCTCAGCCAGGCAGTGAGAGCGGACACTTATTTAATTCTCATTCCTTAGCATCCTGAACCTGCGCCAACGCCTGCGTGATCTCCCGCAGGCAGGCGTCGGGTTGGCGCCAGCAATGTTCGGGGTCCAGGAAAACGGGCGTCCACCCGGCAGCGGCCAGCGCGTAACGTTGATCGCCGGCTTCGCGCAGACTGCGCGGGCTGACCGTTGCCGGCAGCGGAGCGGCCAGATCTGCTGCGTAGATGACCGCCACCCGGCCACTGCGCCCGTAGAGGGCGAAGTCAATCGGCGGTTGCTCAGGCGTCTCGGCCACGCCCCACACATCGTCCAGATCAGTCACGTCATCATCCGGCGGTTCATCCCACGGCGCCTGGCGCTCGGCTTCCAGCCCCGCGTTCAAGAGGGCGCTCCACAGGCGATCCTGCGCGGTTCCCTTGTCCCACAGATCGTTGATTTCGCGCGCGCTGAGCAGCCGCGCGAGCGTGGTGGGGATGAAGGTGATGCGACGCAGGCGCCGGCTGGGGATCGGTTGCGGCAAGCGCCACAGCGGCCCCAACTCGATGCGGTAGTATTCGTCGTGCGCACGCGGGTGCTGCGGCTCCGCGGGCAGCAAGTCCACGCGGCGGGCGATGCCCACGCGCCGCACGGCTGCCAGGGTCGCAATTTGCCAGCGGTCGGCCGGGGCAAAGGCGCCGGTCTGGTAAAACGCCAGGTAGTCGGCGCCCATCTGTGCCGGCGCACGGGCCACCGGCACCCGGTACCACCCTTCTTCAGCGGCCCGCGTCAAGTCGGCGGGCGTCGGCAGCACGGCCACCAGCACGCGCTGATGACCCGGCGCGGGTAAATCGTCCAGGTTGAGCGAAACAGGCATGGGTACCTCCTGGTGATCGGTCCTCTAGCTTTCGATCCAGCCTCGTACGTCTGGGGCAAACTGCTCCAGATCGGCACGCAGGCGCAGCAGCGCCAGGTCACGGCCGCGGGCTTCCAGCATGATATCGAAATCGGGCAGCCCGAACGCCCTGGCCCGTCGCAGCCAGTCCACAAACTCGAATGGATTGACATAATCGGCATGTTGCGTCCAGCGCGGCGCGGCCAGCAGACGGCGCGGCCCGCCCGGCTCAGGAGCGGTCAGCACGTTGAACGCGGTGCGCGGGGAGGCGAAGTGAACCTTGGGCCGCACCCCGCGCGGCCAGGTGCTGAGCGCCAGGGCCAGGGCCTCGAATTCGTCCAGGCCATCCGGGTTGAAGACCAGGTGATGCAGGCGGTCGAAGACCAGGCGCACGCCCGTCTGGCGGTGTATCCAGAGCACGTCGCTGAGGCCAAAGCGGTCATCATCATTCTCCAGCGCCATCCGCGCCTGCACCGCCGGCGGCAGGCGCGTGAAGTTGCGGCAAAACTGCGCCTGCGCCGCGGCCTTGTCGCCGTAGACGCCGCCGGTGTGGACAACCACCACGCCCTCCGGCCCCGCGCCCAGGCGATCGAGCAGGCCGGCCAGGCCGCGCAGGTGGGCCAGGCTGGTGTCCGTCAGCGTGGCATCCGCGCTGTCGAGGATGACGCTGGCCTCAGCGTGGATGGTGAAACGCACGCGGTCACGGCGCAACAGGTCGGCCGTGTGGGCCAGCTCAGCCTGGCACTGATCAACCTGCGCCGTCAGTTCAGGATGCCGGGGAAAGGCCAGGTGCGGCGCCAGGCGGCTGGAGAGGCGATAGAAGCGGATGTGCGTCTGCGCCAGATAGCGCAGAATGTCGCGCAGATAGGTCAGGCTCACACTGAGGTGCGGGCCTGATCCGTCTGGCGCCTGGGGAGAACGGCTGTCATAGGCACGTAAACCGGGGCGCCCCTGCACGGCAACCGGGAAGCCAAGATGCATTGGGCCTTCTCACAGATTCAGAAAGATGCAGCGGCGGATTCAGGCCAGCGCCAGCGCGGGTGCGCCGGCAAACTGCCCCATGAGCACCAAGCCGATGCGCGCCAGCGCCCAGTCAATCTCCGCCTGGGTGATGACCAGGGGCGGTGCAAAGCGGATGACATGCTCGTGCGTCTCTTTGCACAACAGGCCCTCGCGCATGAGGGCTTCGCAGAAGCGGCGCGCGCCGCCGGCCTCTGGCTTCAGCTCGACGCCGATGAACAGCCCCCTGCCACGCACTTCCTGCACGAAGGGACTGGCGATGGCGCGCAACTTCTCCTGGAAATAGGCGCCCAGCCGGGCCGAGTTTTCGATCAAATCTTCTTCCACCAGCACCTTCATGGCCTCGCGGGCCACCGCGCAGGCCAACGGGTTGCCGCCATAGGTGCTGCCATGTTCGCCAGGGCGAAAGACACTCAGGATGTCGGCTGAGGCCAGCACGGCCGATACCGGATAACAGCCGCCGGACAGCGCCTTGCCGATAATCATCACGTCAGGCTTGACGTTTTCATAGTCACAGGCAAAGAGCTTGCCACTGCGCCCCAGGCCAGACTGAATCTCATCGGCGATGAACAGGACCTCATGCTCCTCGCACAGGGCTTTGGCCCATTTGAGATAGCCGGCCGGTGGAATATGAACGCCGCTCTCGCCCTGAATCGGCTCGACCAGGAAGGCGACGGTGTTGGCGCTGAACGCAGCTTCCAGGCTGCGTAAATCGCCAAAGGGCGTCACCTTGAAGCCGGGCGTGAAGGGGCCAAAGCCGGCCCGGTACTGCGGCTCGGTGGAAAAGCTGATAATGCTGATGGTGCGGCCGTGAAAGTTGTCGGCGCAGACGATGATTTCAGCCTGGTCTTCCGGCACGTCACGGCGCTGATAGCCCCATTTGCGCGCCATCTTGACCGCGGTCTCGACCGCTTCGGCGCCGGTGTTCATCAGCAGCGCCATCTCATAGCCGGTCAGGGTACACAGGTCTTGCAGGAACAGGCCCATCTGGTCGTTGCGGAACGCGCGCGAGGTCAACGTCAGTGTCTGCGCCTGGGCGATGAGGGCCTGCACGATGCGCGGGTGGCAGTGCCCCTGGTTGACCGCCGAATAGGCGCTGAGGCAGTCCAGGTAGCGCCGGCCTTCGACATCGGTGACCCAAACGCCCTGGCCCTGGGCGATGACCACATCGAGGGGCTTGTAGTTGTGGGCGCCGTAGGTTTCATCGAGGTGAATGTAATCTTGTGTGAGCATCATTTTTTCTCTTCCTTGAGATAGGCTGAAATCGGCTGTGATTTCTACGATTCTTTCTGCAACTCACCCTGACGCCGCAGCGCCGGGCCGTTAGAACTCGATTGTAACACAGCGGTTGGTTGCAGTCTAACCGATTGGCCGCGGCCTGACACTGACGAGCGTCAGGTCGCGCCGACCAGTCAACCGTTCAACGATGATTGCCGGGCCGACCGGCGCTGTGGTAAAATAATACGACGTTGAAAAACCAATGGCCGTGATGAAACGAACTTTCGACACGAGATGGCCGCGTGCCATCCTCCTTTGCTGTCTGACCTTGCCCCTGTTGATTCTGGCGCGCCCGGCCGCGGCCGAGCCAGGCATCACGTCGCCGGCCACGGGTGCGGCGGTCATGGGCGCCGTGACGATTCGTGGCACGGCCACCATTGACAATTTTCAGCGTTACGAGCTTTATCTGATCCCTGACGGTCCGCTGCTGCAGCGCATCTGGCTGACAACGGTCGAGCGCGTGGTGGTGGATGGGCCGCTGTTCACCTGGTTCACACCGCCCTACCCGGATGGACGCTACAGCCTGCAATTGCGCTTGGTGACGCAGAGCGGGGATTACCGCGACTATTACACCAGCAGCAGCTACCTGGTCAACCAGGCCACGATCCACGCCACCGCCACGGCCGCTGCCCTCACCGCCACGGCATTGCCGCCGGGAACTACGCCAGAACCAACCGCTGTGCCCACGGCCACAGCAACGCCGACGACCACCGCCACCCCGCTGGCCGCCACGACGGTCCTGACCATCACCGAACCGCTGCCCGGCGTGGCCCTGCGCGGGATGGTGACGATCCGGGGGACGGCCAATGTCACCGGGCAACTGAGCTATCAACTGTACCTGGGGCTGGACAATGGCGAAGGGTTCGATCTCCTGCGCGCGCTGTCGGGCACGGTGTCAAGCGGTGTGCTTGGCGTCTGGAACACACGGCGCTGGCCTGATGGTATCTACGCGCTGCGGCTGCGCGTCCATCTGCGCAGCGGCGAGGTGCGTGAGATGCTGGTCAGTGACTTCGAGACGATCAACGAGGCGCCACTGCCTGTGCCAACGCCGACTGCGACGCCGGTGCTGGCCGGGCCGGGCATCTACGGGCCGCGCAGCGAGCAGACGGTCAGCGGCCAGGTGCGCATCTGGGGTTGGGCGAGCGGGCCGGGCTTCGAGCGCTTCGATCTGCACGTGGCGCGCGCCGGCAGCGAAGAATGGTTGTGGCTGACCTCCAGCAGTCAACCGATCGAACGCAACACCCTGGCCTTGTGGGACACGGGGCGCTACGCGGCCGGCCGCTACGACCTGCGCCTGCGCCTCGTCTTTCCCGATGGCAACTACGACGAATACCGCATGCCCGGCATCGTGGTCGTCAGGTAACTATGCAGGCAACCTGCGACCACGCAATGCCGGTCGGCGCAGCAGAGCGATTGAAATCGCGCCTGGTGGGCGTTCCGCCGGGCGTCCACCTGCGTGGGCGCAATGCCGGTCGGCGCAGGCCGACCTTGCGGCGGAACGCCCTTTCGCCCCGAATTCATTCGGCGAGAAGGGAAACGATGGCCTTCTGCACAGGCTGGGTGGTCACCTCGGCGAAACCGTCGCCTACGATCATGTTGATTTCACTGCGCACGCCGAAATCGGCCAGGTAGATGCCCGGCTCGATGGAAAAGCCGACGCCGGGGATCAGCTTGCGCTCATCGTGCGTCTCCAGGTTGTCCATGTTGACGCCGTTGCCGTGCCCGTTGGTGTCAATGCTGTGGCCGGTGCGATGGAAGAAAGCCCCGCCATAGCCGGCCTGCTGAATGACAGCGCGCGCGGCATCGTCCACCTCAAACCCCTGCACGCCCTGCCCCGCGGCCAAACGCTGCTGAATGAACTGCACCGCGGCATCGCGCGCCCCCGCGACGATGTCGAAAACCTGGCGCTGCGCGGCGGGCGCCTCAGCGCCGGCAAAGGCCACCCAGGTGATGTCGGCAAACACCGCGCCGGGCTGATCGAGCTTGGCCCACAGATCGAGTAAGACAAAATCGCCGGGCTTGAGAAAGAACTGGCGCTGCGTAGTCGGCGCGTAATGTGGATCGCCGCTGTGCGCGTTGATGCCCACAATGGGCGGGTGGTCGGTGATCAAGCCCTCCTCGGCGAAACGGCGCATGACAAACTGTTGGCCCTCGACTTCGCCGGGAGAACGCCCCGCGCGCAGTTCCGCGGTCATCCAGGCAAAACATTCGTCCTTGATCTGATCGAGCAGGCGGGCGGCCACACGGTGCTGCGCCAACTGCGCGGGCGTCCAGCGCGCCTGCACCCACTGCACCAGGTCGGCCGAAGAGACCACTTCCACGCCCAGGCTGCGAATCAGATCAATGGTGCCGGCGTCCACGCGTGCCACGTAGGGGATGGCGCCGCCAGGCGAGAATTCCATGGCGATGCGTTGGGCATGGCCGAGCAAGTCCTGGATCCCGCGGGTCAGTTCTTGCCAGGTCACGTAGGTGTAGACACGGGCGCCGGAGCCGGTAAAAGGGCCGGCTTCGATGCGATGAACGAGCCAGGTGGCTTTGCCGCGGGCTGGAATCCAGTAGACCCAGCGCCGGCTGAAGACTCCTTCCTCTGGCAGTGCGGCCACCTGGCGGGCAATGGGGTTCATGCCGCGAAAATCAAAGAGGAGCCAGCCATCGAGGCCGGCTTGCTGTAGTGCTTGCTGAATTTCCACAAGGTTTGTCATCGGTTCATCCTACTATCCATACTATGGTTCGTGTCCGAGCGAGATATTATTCTTGCTTGGGAACGACGGCCCGTTTGACGAAGGTCTTGAGGCGCCGTTCCAGGTCGCGCCGTTCGAGGAGAACTTTGTGCTGGCAGGTGAGGCAGCGGATGCCAATGTCCGCGCCCAGGCGCACCACCTCCCAATCATAACCACCGCACGGATGCGGCTTGCGCAAGCGGACGATATCACCCAGAGAGAGTTCGAGCGGCATATTCCTTCAGAACCCCCAAGTCCACTCTTAGCCGATACTGGGCATCGAGATGGCTTGTCATGGAGATACCTCCCATTCCAACGACCACGTTCGTCCGGGGAAATGTCGCCAGTGCCATTGCATGTCGTTGTGGTGCGATTCGCGATACAAACCCTGCTTTTCAATCAGCCGACGTACCTGGGACACGCGTTGCGCGGCATACCCAGCTGCATCATAAAGAATGAGTCCATCAAGTGCAATATCGAGATACAGGCTCGACAGCCGTGCAGTGAACTCTTCCGGGGTCTTAGCAATCACTGCCACCGCGCCTCGCCAGGATACCGGCAGCATATTTTTCAACCACAGATGACGTGCCAACGTTTTTTGCGGCAAATCGCGCGCGATGACCAACAAATCCCAATCGCTATCCGCATGGGCATCGCCGCGCGCGCGCGATCCAAATAGTACGATACTGACCAGGCGCTCGCCCAGCCCAGCCTGTAAAGCCGCGACGACTTCCGCCAACGGCAAGCGATCTCCTTGAGTCAACGCGTTTTGGGTCATACGATTCCTCCTCACGCTGCAGATTATACACCGATCATCCCATGTGCCCAAAGTCACGAGTTGGGGACTCATGCAGCCACTCGTTCGTAAGACCAGCCACTTTGCACTTTGCACTTTGCACTTCTGCCCTCCCTCTGTACTTTGCGCGGCGTGTGCGGTATAATTCAGGCATAGCGGCCAGATGATCTTGCGCCGCTGATGTGATTATCCCCTGTGGAGAGACCTATGCGACAATCGTCGTGGCGCCAGCGTTTACTCCTGGCTTTCTATGGCTTCCTGGTCACGCTGACCATCTTCAGCGGAGGGCGCTCAGCCTACGCCCAGACGCCGACCGTGGAAGTGCTGACCTTCCGCGGCCCGGTGACGCCGGTCCTGGTCAGCTATCTGGAGCGCAGCATTGCGCAGGCGCAGGCTAACGGCAGCCAGGCGGTGATCCTGCAACTCGATACGCCGGGCGGCAGTGTGGACCTGATGCAGGACATCGTGCAGTTATTGTTGAAGTCTGATGTGCCGGTTGTGGTTTACGTTTCTCCGAGCGGCGCTCATGCCGGCTCCGCTGGCACGCTGATCACGCTGGCGGCGCATGTGGCGGCCATGGCGCCGGGCAGTAGCATCGGCGCGGCCAGCCCCGTGGGCGAAGGCGGCGCCGAATTGCCAGACACCATCAAGAGCAAGCTGGTCAACATCCTGTCAGCCGATGCGGAAAACCTGTCCAAGCGGCGCGGGGAGAAGGCGGTTGAATTTGCGCGCCAGGCCGTGGAAGAGGCCCGCGCGGCCACGGCCGATGAGGCCAAAGATTTGGGCGTGATTGATTTCATCGCCCGTGACCTGGATGACCTGCTGGCGCAGATGAATGGTTTCACGGTGACGGTCAACGGCCGCGAGCAGACCTTCCAGACGGAAGCGGTGCAAATCAACAAGGTGCCATTCGGGCTGCTCGAAGACCTGCTGAACGCCGTGGCGAACCCGACCATTGCAGCCATTCTGTTGACCTTGGGACTCAACGCCTTGTTATATGAACTCTCCAGCCCCGGCGGGTATGCGGCTGGTGTCGTTGGCGTCATTGCGCTGCTGCTGGCCTTCTATGGCCTGGGCGCGCTGGAGGCGAACTGGGTCGGCCTGGGGTTCATCATCCTGGCCTTCGCCCTCTTCATTCTGGACATCAAAGCACCCACCCACGGCGCACTGACCCTGGGGGGCGTGACTTCATTTGTCGTAGGAGCAGGTATCTTGTTCAATACACCTTACACGGCCGTACCCTGGCCGACGATCATTACGCTGGCGCTGTGTACCGCGGCCTTTTTTGCCTTTGCCGTGGCCAAGGTCCTCAGCGCCCGGCGCCGGCGCCCGGCCACCGGTGCGGAGGCGCTCATCGGCAGCCGGGCCGAGGTGCGCAGCGCACTGGAGCCGCGCGGCCAGGTATTTTTCAACGGCGAGCTGTGGCAGGCGGAGATTGCGGAAGGCGCCGCGGCCGCCGGCGCCCAGGTTGAAGTCATTGGCCGTCAGGGCATGCGCCTGCTGGTACGTCGCAGCGCCTGAGGAGGCAAACCGTACTCATGCCGACCGTCATCAGCATCAGCCAACTGATCAGCGACATCAAAAACACCGTGCAGGCCAATGACGCGCTGCAGGATGTGTGGGTGCAGGGGGAGGTGTCGCAGTTCACGCAGGCCGCCGGCTCAGGCCACTGCTACTTTCGGTTGAAAGACGGCGCGGCGACGCTGGAGTGTGTCATGTGGCGCGGCCAGGCTGCGCATCTGCGTCGTGTGCCCGCCCACGGCGATTTGGTGCAGGCGCATGGCAAGGTGGATGTTTACCCGGCGCAGGGTCGTTTGCAGTTGGTGGTGGACCTGCTGCAGCCCACGGGCCTGGGGCAGTTGAACCAGGCCTTCGAGGCGCTCAAGGCGCGGCTGCTGGCCGAAGGGCTGTTCGACCCGGCGCGCAAGCGGCCGCTGCCGGCCTGGCCGCGGCGCGTGGGCATCGTCACCTCGGCTGATGCGGCGGCCCTACGCGATATCCTGCGCACCCTCAAGGCGCGCTATGCGTTGGTGGATGTGCTACTAGCCTCTACCCTGGTGCAGGGCAGCGAAGCGCCGGCGCAGATTGAGGCAGCGCTCCAGCGGCTGAATCGCTGGTCGGCCACGGTGGAGCCGATTGACGTCATCATCGTGGCGCGGGGCGGAGGCTCGCTGGAAGAGCTGTGGGCGTTCAACGAGGAGCGCGTCGCCCGCGCCATTGACGCCAGTGCGGTGCCGGTTGTCAGCGGGGTGGGGCACGAGGTTGATTATACCATTGCCGATTTTGTGGCCGATGTGCGTGCGCTGACGCCCACGGCCGCGGCCGCGCTGGTTGTGCCCGATCAACGCGACCTGCGCCAGCAGGTGGCCGGCCTCTCCGGCCTGCTGACGACGCACCTGCAGGCGCGTCTGGTGGCGATGCGGCACGAGGTGCAGGCGCACCGGCGGTTGTTGGCGCGGGTGTCGCCGCAGCAGCTCATTGCCTATCGGCGGCAGCGCATTGACGAACTCCTGTGGCGCGGCCAGGCGCGTATCAAGGGGCGCATGACGTTGGCCCACGCGCGGGTCAGCGCGCAGCAGGCCCGCGTCGAGGCGCTCAATCCACGACAAGTGCTGGCGCGCGGCTATGCCATCGTGCAGCAAAAGATCAGCGGAGCCGTGGTGCGTCAGGTGAGACAGGTCACGCCCGGTGAACGCCTGCGCATACAGGTGACCGGCGGCACATTCGAAGCGGAGGTAACAACAGATGACATTTGAAGAAGCGTTCCAACGCCTGGATGAAGTCGTGCGTAAGCTGGAACAGGGTGACTTGGCGCTGGAGGAGTCGCTGGCGCTGTACGAAGAGGGCGTGTCATTGGCCGCGGTGTGCAACGAATGGCTGGACAAGGCCGACCTACGGGTGCGCCAGGTTGTGGCCACACCTGGCACTGACGCGCTGCGCGCCGTGGACTTTAGCGGCTGGAACGAGCGCGACGCGTAGCGCAGACCGGCTCCCATGAACGGCCACTAAGCGCTTTCGCTGGCGCAGGCTGGGCATACGCGGGGATCGCTGAGCTGCTGCTTGTGGCGGGTGCAAATGGCGAAGACGGTCATGCGGTTTCCCAGCAAAAAGCGGGATTTGATGGTACCCTCCAACGCCAGATGACGGGTGTTCGTGGCGCGCAAAATCCCCGGCACCGGGCAGGAGTTACACACGTTCGGATTCCAGGCCGCTGACTCCCGACTCTGCGGCAATCGGCACTCCTGCACGTCACGACCCCGGTGATAATCCTCATAGTAATAACGACAGTCAATGCGTGTCGGCATGTTCACTCCAGCGTTACAGAATGACAAAGGCGATGCCCGCCAGCGTCACCAGCGCACCGATGAGGCTGGCAGGGCTGGGAATTTCGCCCAGGAGCAAAACGCCCAGCAGGACACCACCGGTAATTTCTTGCGTGGCGACCAGGTTGGCGTAGGTGGCGTGCATGCGGCGCAGGGCCGCGTTGTAGAGCGTGTGCCCGATTCCCAGCGGCAGGATGCCCAAACCGATGACCGCCAGGACTTGCTGCCAGCCGTACGCGGCCGGGTTGAAACTGAGTACCGCGGCCGGCAAGGCCCAGACGGCAGCCAGGCCGTAGACCAGGCCGGCGTAGGTCAACAGGGGATACGCGGCGCGTTGTGAACGTCCGGCCACCGAGTAAAGCCCGAAGGTGATGGCCGAGCCAAGCGCCAGCAGATCGCCAAAGGCCATCCGTGTGTTCCAGGTCGGCTCGAAGCTGGCTAAGATGGCAACGCCAACCACCGCCAGCGCCACCCCGCCCCATTTGCGCCGCGGCATCGGTTCGTTCAAGAACCAGGCCGAGGCCAGGCTGACGAAGATGGGCGCGGTGTAGACGATGGCCAGCGAATGGGCAATGGTGGTGTAGGTGAGCGAGGCGATGTAGAACAGGAAATGAAGCGCGGTGATCAACCCGAAAACAGCGAAGCGTCCCCAATCACCGCGTGCCACGCGCAGGGGCTGCTGCTGCAGCCGCGCCAACGTCAACACGGCCAGGCTGGCCACCAACAGGCGCCCCGTGGCAATCTCATACGCGCTGAGCGGAGCCGCCCAGCGTACCAGGACGGGGCTGGTGGAGAAGAAAAAAACGGCCAGCGCGACCAGGAACAGGCCCTGACGTTGTTCGGTCACGCGGCCACACCGGCGTCGCCTGAAGCATTGGGCCAGGGGCAGTTGCCACATGCACCCCGTGCTGACGCCGCGCTATTGCGGCAGTAGATACGGCAACACATAACCAAGCGCCATGGTCAAAATGAGAAACAGGCTGAGAATGATCAGCACGACCTGGCGCCAATCACGTTTGGGGGTGTTGTTTGATTTTCGAGTCATTCTTCGCTAATCCTCCTGGATTGATGATATGGTCGGCATTATACCATTGCCGCGGCGAATTTTCAAGCCGTCGCCCACGCGGGCAGGCGCAAGGCCATGCCCCTACTTTTCCGCCTAACGAAACAGGCGCAATTCGTGCCCGCTTGCGGCGCCGCGCAAGGCGCTCTTGGGATTTTTCCCTTCCAACAGGTGTTTGACAAAATTGACACCCTCTCCTATAATCGTGCCCAATCTTCATTCCCGCGCAAGGCAGCATCGCTTTTGTTTTTTCTGTCGTTAGCCATAGGATTTTGCGCATCGGCGCGTGGAGATGGCGCTAACGACTTGGATCAACTCCCCTGTCATTGGCCGTTATGCCTCGGCCTACCCATCGTCTAAGTGATTCCTGATACGTTGCCCGTTTTCTACGATAATATCGCCATTATCTGGGCAGGTGCCCACTAAATATGCCAGTTGAGTCAGTTGTAGTCAGGAGGAGAACGTATGTCCAAGCGAGTGTATAGTCTACTAGCCGTGCTGTTGATAGCCTCTGTGCTGTTGGCAGCCTGCGGCAGCGCTGCAACGCCAACCGCGGCGCCGGCCACCGCGGCCCCCAAAGCCACCGACGCCCCCAAAGCCACTGAAGCCCCCAAAGCCACCGACGCCCCCAAACCTGCCGGCGGCATGATCAAGATTGCGACGCAGAGTCCGTTGAGCGGACCGCAGTCAGTGCTGGGTGTGGCGATCAAGAACGGCGCGCAGTTGGCGTTGGAGCAGTTAGGCGGATCCCTGAAGGGGATGGGCTTCGAGGTGCAGTTGGTGCCGTTCGACGACCAGGCGACGCCGGACACGGGCGTAGCCAATGCCAAGAACATCGTGGCCGACCCGGACATCCTGTGCGTGGTGGGACACCTGAACTCAGGCGTTGCGATTCCGAGTTCGGAAGAGTATCACACGGCACAGTTGGCCATGGTGAGTCCGGCCAACACGAACCCGAAGGTAACCGATCGTGGTTACGTCGAAGTGAACCGCATCGTCGGTCGTGACGACGTGCAGGGCGTGGTGGGCGAGCAGTTCGCACTCAACACCCTGAAGATCAAGACCGCCTACATCATACATGACAAGACGGCCTACGGCCAGGGCGTGGCGGAGTTCTTCCGCCAGGCCGCGGAGAAGGACGGCATCAAGGTGCTGGGCTTCGAGGGCACGGAAGAGCAGGCGAACTTCGACAGCCTGATTACCCCGATCGTGGCCAATGCACCCGACCTGGTCTACTTTGGGGGTCTCTATCCGCAAGCCGGTATCTTCTTCAAGCAGTCACGGGACAAGGGCGTCAAGTCGGTGTTCATGGGACCTGACGGCATGGACAGTTCCGAACTGGTCAACCTGGGCGGCGAGTCGGTGGTGGGCATGTACTACAGCACCGTTGCCGGCCCGGCCAATGTCTATCCGGCTACGGCCAAGTTCATTGCCGACTACAAGGCCAAGTTTAGCGCCAACCCCGAACCCTTCAGCGCCCAGGCCTACGACTCGATGGGCATCTGCCTCAAGGGCATTGAGACAGCCGCGGCCACGGGCAAACCAACCCGCGCCAGTGTGACCGCCGCCGTGCGCGCCACGGCCGGTTTCAAGGGCATCACCGGTGACCTGAGCTTCAACAGCCTGGGCGACCTGGCTTCGGCCAAGTACTTCGTCATCCAGGTCAAGTCGTCCGATGCGGCCAAGTGGGGCGATAACGCCGTCGCACAGACGCTGGACATCGCACCGCCGGGTGCTGCACCCGCGGCGCCTAAGCTGAGCGGCATGGTCAAGGTTGCGACGCAGAGTCCGTTGAGCGGGCCGCAGTCAGTGCTGGGTGTGGCGATCAAGAACGGCGCGCAGTTGGCGCTGGAGCAGTTAGGCGGATCCCTGAAGGGGATGGGCTTCGAGGTGCAGTTGGTGCCCTTCGACGACCAGGCGACGCCAGACACGGGCGTTGCCAATGCCAAGAACATCGTGGCCGACCCTGACATCCTGTGCGTGGTGGGTCACCTGAACTCAGGCGTTGCCATTCCAAGTTCCGAGGAGTATCACACCGCACAGTTAGCGATGGTGAGTCCGGCCAACACGAACCCGAAGGTGACGGACCGTGGTTACGTCGAAGTGAACCGCATCGTCGGTCGTGACGACGTGCAGGGCGTGGTGGGCGAGCAGTTCGCACTCAACACCCTGAAGATCAAGACCGCCTACATCATACATGACAAGACGGCCTACGGCCAGGGCGTGGCGGAGTTCTTCCGCCAGGCCGCGGAGAAGGACGGCATCAAGGTGCTGGGCTTCGAGGGCACGGAAGAGCAGGCGAACTTCGACAGCCTGATTACCCCGATCGTGGCCAATGCACCCGACCTGGTCTACTTTGGCGGTCTCTATCCGCAAGCCGGTATCTTCTTCAAGCAGTCACGGGACAAGGGCGTCAAGTCGGTGTTCATGGGACCTGACGGCATGGACAGTTCCGAACTGGTCAACCTGGGCGGCGAGTCGGTGGTGGGCATGTACTACAGCACCGTTGCCGGCCCGGCCAATGTCTACCCGGCCACGGCCAAGTTCATTGCCGACTACAAGGCCAAGTTTAGCGCCAACCCCGAACCCTTCAGCGCCCAGGCCTACGACTCGATGGGCATCTGCCTCAAGAGTATCGAAACCGCCGCGACTGCGGCTAAGGCCAAGCCCACCCGCGCCAATGTGACCGCGGCCGTGCGTGCGACCGCCGGTTTCAAGGGCATCACCGGCGACCTGAGCTTCAATAACCTGGGCGATCTGGCTTCGGCCAAGTACTTCGTCATCCAGGTCAAGTCGTCCGATGCGGCCAAGTGGGGCGATAACACCGTCGCACAGACGCTGGACATCGCACCGCCCGCCAAGTAAGTCTGACAGCCTGCGGGGCCGGGAGGCCGAGTTGCAAGTTTGTACGCAACCGGCCACCCGGCTTCCGCCCTATGACCATCGTGAGCCGACCGTTACGCTCGGATGGCGTTGCGCAAACGCTCGTCTAGGGCCTCTCGCCAGCATGCTGGCGAGAGGCTAAACACTCTTTCAGAAAAGGATGCGCCCATGCAACGATTGCTCCAAAACACGACGTTGCGCGAAATCCTGCGCCCCCTCGGCCAAATGCTGGTCTTCGTGCTCGGCACTAGCCTTGTCGTCTCTCTGTTTGTCGTGTCGGTCGCGTTTCTCCTCAGGGGAACGCGCCCTGACCAGGACATCCTGCAGCTCACTCTCTTGATTCTTCCCCAAGTCATCCTGGATGGCGTCGTGCTCGGCTTTGTGTACGCCACCATTGCCCTGGGTTACACGATGGTGTACGGTGTTCTCGAATTCATCAACTTTGCACACGGCGAAATTTTTATGTTCGGCGCCTTTGCAGGGGTGGAATTTTTATTGTTTCTCAAGGGCCGTGGCGCCTTACAGGGTGCTCCCGTGCTGACCAGCTACGCCTTTGTCATTGTGGCCATCGTGCTGGGCATGGTGATAGCCGGGCTGCTGGCGGTGAGTATCGAGCGTGTGGCCTACCGACCGCTGCGCAACGCCCCGCGCCTGGTGCCGCTCATTTCGGCCATCGGTGTCAGTTTCTTCCTGCAGGACGCCATGCGCTTCATCCAAAGCATCACCAGTGGTCAGTTCTATCGCTCGTTTCCCACCTTTGGCAATTTCGACACGCGTATCAAGCTGTTTTCGGTGCCCCTGGGTGAGCGCGCCATCATCATGGACGTGCAGATCAAATCGGTCATTGTGATCGTTGTGGCGCTGCTGATGCTGATTGGCCTCAATTACCTGGTCAACGCGACCAAGGTGGGCAAGGCCATCCGCGCGGTGGCGCAAGATCAGCGCACGGCCAGCCTGATGGGCATCAACGTCAACGCCATCATCGCCTTGACCTTTCTCATCGGCGGTGCGTTGGGCGGAGCCGCGGGCGTGCTCTTTGCTCTCAAGTTTACGCGTATTGATCCTTTCGTCGGCTTCTTCCCCGGTCTCAAGGCCTTCACGGCCGCAGTGCTCGGCGGCATCGGCAACATCACCGGCGCCATGCTCGGCGGTATCGTGCTCGGCATGCTCGAATCGGTCAGCGCTTCGTACCTTTCTATCTTCACCAAGGGCGCGTTTGGCGCTGAGTATAAAGACATTGTCGCCTTCGGCATTCTCATTATCATTCTCATCTTCCGGCCCTCCGGCCTCCTGGGTGAGCAAGTGGCGCAGAAGGCCTGAGCAAGGAGGAAATACGTATGACAAACGCACAGCAAACGTCACCGTCGCCCTTCGCCTTTCTGAGACGCGGTCCCGTGGCGTTGATCCTGACGGTCGTCTACATTGCCGTGGTCACATTCTTCCTCCTGCAAAACCCGCGTGCGCTCCTCTGGCGCCTGCTCTTCATGGCGTCTGTGATCTTCATCTTCTCCCTGCCCAACGGTCAGCGCACCAAGCTCACATTGGCGGGCGTTCTGCTCTTTCTGCTCGTACCCCTGGTGGGATCGGGTAACCCCTTCCTGCTTGAAATTGGCTTTCAGGTCTGCGTGTTTGCCGCCCTGGCCCTGGGCCTCAACATCGTGGTGGGCTTTGCCGGCCTGCTCGACCTGGGGTATGTCGCGTTCTATGCGGTCGGCGCCTATTCCTGGGCCATTTTCGGCTCGCAGCAGCTCTGGCACCTCCACGAGGTGGCCGGCACGGCCGCCACCCAGACCGGTTTCCCGCTGAACGGTAATCTGTTCTGGCTCTTTGTCTTCGGCGGCATTGGCCTGGCCGCCATAGCCGGCATCATGCTCGGTCTGCCGGTGCTGCGCCTGCGCGGCGATTACCTTGCCATCGTGACCCTCGGCTTCGGTGAAGTGATTCGCGTCCTGGCCAATAACCTGGACAAACCGATCAATCTGACCAATGGCCCGCAAGGCATCACCCCGGTGCAACGCCCACCGCTGCCCGAATTCTTCTTGAATGGCCCGATCAGCCACCTCCTGTCTGGTCTGGTGGGGCGCGAGGTGACACGCGGGGACATGTACAGCCTGTTCTTCTATTTCCTGGCCGTGGTCGTCCTGATCATCGTCATCATCGTGGCCCGCCGCCTGGAAGATTCTAAACTTGGCCGCGCGTGGACGGCCGTGCGTGAGGATGAAATCGCTGCCATCGCCATGGGCATCCCGCTGACCCGCACCAAGCTGACCGCCTTCGCCACCGGCGCCGCGTTTGCCGGCGCCATGGGCGTGATCTACGCGGCCAATCGCACATTCGTCAGCCCGGAAACCTTCTCCCTGCTGCAATCCATCACCATCCTGGTCATGGTCATCCTGGGCGGCCTGGGCAGTATTCCGGGCGTGGTGCTCGGCGCGTCCCTGGTCGTGCTGCTCAACATTGATTTTCTACAGACGCTGTCCCTGGAACTAAGCCGTCTGCGCCAGGGCGCCGGCGTCATTCCGCTGATTGGCCTGCCCTGGGCGCAGTTGCCGAGTCAACTCGATCCGGCACGCTACCAGAAGCTGGTCTTTGGCATCATCCTCATCTTGATGATGATCTTCCGCCCCGCCGGCATCCTGCCATCGAAGCGCCGCAGCATGGAGCTGAAGGAGCATGGAGACGGCGACGCAGGCCCGGTGTTGGACCTGGATGAATCGGCCCCACTGGCAGACGCAGCCGCGTAAAGGAGGATGCAGGTGGCCTTACTGGAAGCTCAACACATCACCAAGCGCTTTGGTGGCCTCGTGGCCGTGGATGGCGTGGATTTCAAGATCGAACAGGGCGCGATTGCCAGTATCATCGGCCCCAACGGAGCCGGCAAAACAACCTTTTTCAACATCATGACCGGTATCTACAAACCGGACGAAGGCCAGTTCATCTTCGACGGTCATGCCCTCAGCGGCAAGCGCCCCGATCAGATTACAGAAATCGGCATCTGCCGCACGTTTCAGAACATCCGCCTCTTTCACAACATGACGGTGATCGAGAATCTGCTGGTTGGCATGCACACCCGCCTGCGCAGCACAGCCTTCGGCGCCGTTTTGCGCAGTGGCTCATTCAAGAAACAGGAAGCCGCCGCCACCGAGAAGGCGCGAGACCTCCTGGGCTTCGTAGGTCTCAAAGGCGTTGGCGATGAACTGGCCAAGAATCTACCCTATGGCGCCCAACGCCGCATCGAGATTGCCCGGGCCCTGGCCGCCGAGCCAAAGCTGATCCTGTTGGACGAACCAACGGCCGGCATGAACCCCAGTGAGTCAGAGGCGGCCATGGGCCTCTTTCGGCGCCTGCGCGATGAACTGGGCATCACCGTCCTCTTGATCGAGCATGATATGCGCGTCGTCATGGGCATTTCCGAATATATCACCGTGCTGCACTACGGACAGAAGATTGCCGAAGGCGACCCTGGCGCCGTGCGCAAGAACCCCCAGGTGATCGAAGCCTACCTGGGACGCCAGGCGCAGGAGGAATTGATGAACGCCGTGCGGCCTGGCACGCCTGCGCCCGCGGTCGGAGGTGCAGCATGAGCGATCCTATTCTGGTGTTGCAAGACCTGCACACCTACTACGGCCAGATTCATGCCCTCAAAGGCATCTCGATGACCGTCAACAAGGGTGAGATCGTCACCCTGATCGGCGCCAACGGCGCGGGTAAGACCACCACCCTGCGCGCCATCTCCGGCCTGGTGCGCCCGCGTCACGGCGATGTCAAGCTGAACGGGAGTTCCCTGGCCGCCGTGCCGCCGCACAAAATTGTGGCGACCGGTATCAGTCATGTGCCGGAGGGCCGCGGCATCTTCCCCAAGCTGACGGTCAGGGAAAACCTGGAGATGGGCGCCTTCCTGCTCAACGATCTCAAGGAGATCAAGCGCCGGCTGGATCACGTCTTCGTCAGCTTCCCGCGGCTGCGTGAGCGCATCAACCAGAAGGGCGGCACCCTTTCCGGCGGCGAACAGCAGATGTTGGCCATCGGCCGCGGCCTGATGGGCAATCCGCACATCCTGCTGCTGGACGAGCCTTCGATGGGGCTGGCTCCCATCCTGGTTGAGGAGATTTTCCGCATCATCGTGGAAATCAACGGTCTAGGTACCAGCATCTTGTTGGTGGAACAGAACGCACGCATGGCGCTTTCCATTGCGCATCGCGGGTACGTGATGGAAACGGGCCATATCGTGCTGGAAGGGGACGCCGATAAGCTGTTACACGACCCCCAGGTTGCCCAGGCTTACCTGGGCGGATGATCCATTGACCCGATAGCGGCGGGCGCATGCCCGTGCTCTGACCCTGTCGCCCCCGTGTCGAATATCTTGATCTGCTAAGAGGAGAAGATCGTATGCGTACAGTGAGTACAGTAAGAACGATTAGTCTGTTGGTTATCGTGATGCTGCTGGCGACCCTGTTGGCCGCCTGTGGCGGCGCTGCCACCCCCACCAAGGCGCCTGAGCCGACCAAAGCCCCCGTACCGACCGCTGTCCCCGTGGAGCTGATGAAGGTATCAGCCGCGGACTGCGCCTATGGCGGCGCGTTCAAGAGCATCGAGGCGCTGGACGCCAACACCGTCAAGTTCACCCTGTGCGCGCCTGACGTGGCGTTCCCCTCCAAGGTTGCCTTCAGCGCGTTTGCCATCCATTCTTCGGATTACCTGGAGAAGACCGGCGGCACCGGCGATCTGCTGGACAAGCCGGTTGGCACCGGCCCCTATATGCTGGACAAGTGGCAGAAGGGCGACAGCGTCATCATGAAGGCCAACCCCAACTACTGGGGCGACAAGGCGCAGTCACCGACGCTGGTGTTCCGCTGGCAGAAGGAAGCGGCCGCCCGTTTGCTGGAGCTGCAGTCCGGCACCACCGACGGCATTGACAACCCTGGCCCGGACGATTTCAAGGTAATCGAGGGCGACAGCGCACTCAAGCTCTACCCACGCGAAGCCTTGAACGTCTTCTATCTCGGTTTCAGCAACCTGGTCAAGCCGTTCGACAATGAAATGGTGCGCCAGGCCATCGCGATGGGCATTGACCGCCAGCGCATCGTGGACAACTTCTATCCGGTGGGATCGGTTGTCGCCAGCCACTTCACGCCGTGCGCCATCCCTGGTGGCTGCGATGGCGAGGAGTGGTACAAGTTCGATGCCGCCGCGGCCAAGAAGATGTTGGCCGATGCCGGCTTCCCCAACGGCTTCGAGACCGAACTGTCCTTCCGCGATGTCGTGCGCGGCTATCTGCCGCAGCCGGCGCTCGTGGCCCAGGACCTCCAGGCGCAGTTGAAGGCTAATCTCGGCGTCACGGTCAAGATCAACGTCATGGAGTCCGGCGCTTTCCTCGACACGGCCAAGACCGGAACCCTGCCGATGTATCTGCTGGGTTGGGGCGCTGACTACCCCGATCAGACCAACTTCCTGGACTATCACTTTGGCAAGGGCGCCAGCCAGCAGTTCGGCACTGGTTTCACCGATGTCCATGACGCCCTCAGCCGTGCGGCATCGCTGTCCGACCAGGCGGAGCGCAACAAGATCTACGCCGATGCCAATGGCCTGATCAAGAAGCACGTTCCCATGATCCCGGTCGCCCATGGCGGCTCGGGCACCGCGTTCCGCGCAGACGTGACCGGCGCCCATTCCAGCCCGCTGGGCAATGAGCACTTCGCCAGCATGAAGGCCGGCAGCCGTGAGCAGTTGGTGTGGATGCAGAACGCAGAACCGATCAGCCTCTACTGCGCCGATGAAGAAGATGGCGAGTCGCTGCGCGTGTGCGAGCAGATGACCGAATCGCTGTTGGCGTACAAGGTCGGCGGCACGGCCGTGGAGCCGTCGTTGGCCGAGAAGTACGAAGCCAATGCGGACCTGACCGAGTGGACCTTCCACCTGCGCCAGGGCGTCAAGTTCCATGACGGCAGCGCCTTCGACGCCAACGACGTGGTGGCGAGCTATGCCGTGCAGTGGGACGCCGCCAATCCGCTGCACAAGGGCCGCACAGGCACCTTCACCTACTTCAATTCGCTGTTCGGCGCCTTCCTCAACGCGCCGAAGTAAGCGTGAAGAGTACGCCGGGATCCGCAACAGGGCGGCGCCCGGTCCGAATGGGAAATGTTGTCTGTCATGTTGACCAGGCGCCCCCCTGCGGCGCCTGGTCAAATAGGGCGAACCCACCGTGTGGAGAGAAAGAGAGATAAAGAATGAATTCGCGCAAAATTGCTAGTCTGTCGCTTGTGGTCATCATCCTCGCAACCATGCTGGCAGCCTGCAGCAGCGCCGGAACTGCTGCCCCAACGGCTGCGCCGGAGACGAGGCCATTTGTCATTGCGAGCGACGCCTCCTTCCCGCCGATGGAGTACGTGGACGAGAGCAAGGCCATCGTCGGCTTCGATGTGGACATGATGAACGCCATTGCCGCGGCGATGGCGTTCAAGGTGGAGTATAAGAACACCGCGTGGGACGGCATCTTCGCCGGGCTGGAAGGGGCGGCGTATGACGCCATTCTGTCGGCCGTCACCATCACGGACGAGCGCAAGGAGAAGTACGACTTCAGCGATCCATACGTCAACGCCGGCCAGATCGTGGTCGTGCGCGCCGAGGAAACCGCCATCACCGGCGACAAGTCGTTGAGCGGCAAGGTGGTCGGCGCGCAGATTGGCACGACCGGCGCCTTTGCCGTGCAAAAGATCGCGGGCGCCACGCTCAAGGAGTACGACTCGATTGACCTGGCCCTGCTCGATCTGCTCAACAAGAACGTGGATGCCGTAGTGGTTGACACGCCGGTGGCGGCCAACTATGTCCTGGCGTCTGAAAACTTCAAGGGCAAGCTCAAGACCGTGGGCGCCTCGTTTACCGAGGAGTACTACGGCGTAGTGGCGCGCAAGGGTGACCCGACCGGCTTCCTGCCCAAGTTCAACGAGGGCTTGAAGAAGATCAAGGCCGATGGCACCTATGACAAAATCTATGCCAAGTGGATTGGCGCCAGCCCGGCGAAGTAGGATCTGCGCAGGCCGCCGAATGAATTCGGGCCGAAAGGGCGTGCCGCCGCAAGGTCGGCCTGCGCCGACCGGCATTGCGTCCACGCAGGTGGACGCCCGGCGGTACGCCCATCAGGCGCGATTTCAATCGCTCGCCTGCGCCGACCGGCATTGCGTCCACGCAGGTGGACGCCCGGCGGTACGCCCATCAGGCGCGATTTCAATCGCTCGCTGCTCTGTGATCTCTGTGACCTGACAAATGTTGCCGTCAAGACTCCGTCTCAAGGTTGATCCATGTTTCGTTACATAACCCAACGCCTCGTGGCCTCTATTCCGGTCCTGGTCGGTATTCTCTTTGTCACCTTCACCCTGGCCCGTGTTTTGCCAGGCGACCCTTGCCGGGCCGCGTTGGGCGAGCGCGCCACCGACGAGCTGTGCGATGCCTACATCAAGCGCTTCGGCCTCGACCGGCCGATCATTTCGCAGTTTGGCATCTACATGAACGACATGGCGCATGGCAATTTTGGCCGCTCCTTCCGCTACGGCCGCCCGGTGCTGGATTTGATGATCGAACGTCTGCCGGTGACATTGGAATTGACCCTGGCCGCGTTGACCCTCTCCTCTATCTTGGGTGTCCTGGCCGGCGTACTCTCAGCGTACCGGCGCAATTCGCCGATTGATGTGGGCACCATGCTCATGGCCAACGTGGGCGTTTCGATGCCGGTCTTCTGGTTGGGCTTGATGCTGGCCTATGTCTTTGCCTTACTGCTCAAAGATACTCCCTTCTGGCTGGCCCCATCCGGGCGCAATACGCCGGGCCTGACCATCCCTTCCCTGGTCGAAGCCTGGAATGTCTCGGCTACGCAAGGCACAGGCTATTCGATCCTGATGTTCTTATCCAATCTGCATCTCTTCAATGCATTCGTCACCGGCAACTGGGCATTTTTCTGGGACACGATCAAACATCTCATCTTGCCGGCCGCGGCGTTATGCACGATTCCCATGTCCATCATTGCGCGCATGACCCGCTCCAGTTTGTTGGAGGTTCTGGGCCAGGATTACATCCGCACGGCACGGGCCAAGGGCTTGCGCGATGTCGTCGTGGTCTACCGTCACGCCATGCGCAATGCCCTGCTGCCGGTTGTGACCGTCATCGGACTCTCGTTGGGTAGCCTGCTCGGCGGCGCTGTCTTGACGGAGACGATCTTCAATTTTGCCGGTATGGGGCGCCTGCTCTTCGACGCCATCCAGGCCCGTGATTACACCATCGTGCAATCGGTAACGCTGGTGGTGGCCGTTGTCTTTGTGGTGGTCAACCTGATTGTAGATTTGACCTACGCCTTCCTGGATCCCCGTATCCGCCTCAGTTAGACGAGAATGGCATGAGCATACCTACCGTCACCCAACAAATACTGGCTCGTCCACCCCGCAGCCCCTGGCAGGACGCTCTCTATACCCTCCTACGCACCAAGTCGGCCATCCTGGGCATGGTCATCTTAGGCGTCTTGATTCTGACGGCCATTTTTGCCCCGCTCATTGCGCCCTATGACCCTGACCAGGTTCTGATTGGCATCGAGAACATCAAGATGCGCTCGGGCCCGTGTATTCACCTCCTGGGATGTGCGCCCGAAACTCCGCAGCACATCCTGGGCGTGGATGGCAACGTGCGTGACCTGTTTAGCCGCATGGTCTTTGGCGCGCGTGTCTCGTTGCTGATCGGTCTGAGCACTGTCGGCTTCGCCATCATCATCGGCACCCTCCTGGGCGCCATCGCCGGCTATGCCGGCGGCTGGGCCGACAACCTCATCATGCGCTTGATGGACGTGCTGTTGGCCTTCCCCGCCCTGCTCCTGGCGATTGCCATCGTCACGGTGCTGGGTGAGGGGCTGACCAACGCGCTGCTTGCCATCGGCATCGTTTCCATTCCCACCTACGCGCGCGTCAGCCGGGCCAGTGTCCTGGCGATCAAGGAGCTTGATTTCGTCAACGCCACGCGTTCCGTCGGCGCCACGCCCAACCGCATCCTGTTTCGCAGCATTCTGCCCCACGTCCTCACCCCGCTCATCGTCCAGGGCACCCTGGGCATTGCCACGGCCATCCTCGATGCCGCAGCGCTCTCGTTTCTCGGCTTGGGCGCGCAGCCGCCGATGGCGGAGTGGGGTTCGATGTTAGGCGCCGAACGCAACCAGGTCTTTACCTCGCCGCACCTGGTCTTCTTCCCTGGCCTGGCGATCATGCTGACCGTGCTCGGCTTCAACCTGCTCGGTGATGGCTTACGCGACGCACTTGACCCGCGCCTGCACAAGGCGTAGACAATCATAAACAAGGAGTTACGAACTTCCATGCTGCAAGAACGTTTTGGTGATGTCACCTTCAAAGGCAAACCGCTGACCGTCTTCGGTGTGGCCCTGCTGCCCGGCGACATGGCCACCGAGGTGACTCTCAACGACAAGGGCTTCGACGGACGCAAGCCGCTGTTGGCCTCCACCGCAGGCAAAATCCGCCTGATCAACGTCGTGCCCTCCCTGAACACCGGCATCTGCGATGCGCAGACGCGGCGCTTCAACCAGGAAGCATCCACCTTCGGTGACAAGGTCGTGGTGGTCACGGTCAGCGTTGATTTGTCATTTGCACAGGTGGAATGGTGCGCCGCCAAAGGCGTGGATCGGGTGCTGATGTTCTCCGATCACTATGACATGGCCTTTGGCGACGCCTATGGTACGCACATCAAAGAGCTACGCATCGAGCAGCGCGCCATCTTCGTGGTAGATGAGGAGGATGTTGTGCGTTATGTCGAATACGTGCCGGAGATCTCCCAGCATCCCGCTTACGAGGCGGCGCTGGCGGCTGTGCGCGAGTTGATGTAGGAACGCCGTAGGGGCGTGGCCTTGGGGGTGTGGTCTTGTGCCCGCCCGCGGGAGCGCCGCTGCTGATTATTTGAGGAGGTATCTATGAGTGCAACCGCTCCCTCGTTGGGACCTGGCCCGCGTGCCGTTGATACACGGGGTCGCCTGGCGGGCATTGACCGCTGGTGGCTGCTGGTGCTGGCGGTACTGGCCCTGATCGTCTTCATGATCGTCTTCGTGGCCAAGCCCTACGCCGAAATCTGGAGTTTCATTCAAGACGGCATCGCCGTCACGCTGCGCATCTCGATTACATCCTTCTTCACAATTCTCGTCGTCGGCATGTTGGGCGGCCTGGGGCGCATCTCCGGCAATCGCATCGTGCGCGGCGTCTCCTCGTTGTATGTCGAAGTGGTGCGCGGCATCCCTCTCCTGGTGTGGTTGCTCTACATCTGGTTTGCCCTGCCGCAAGTGCTGCAGGTGCTGGGTAAAGCGTTGCAGCCGATCATTCCGGCCGCCGGCAATTTCATCAGCACCTTGCGCATAGACCCCTTCGTCGCGGCCGTGATTGGCTTCACCGTCTGCTATGGCGCCTACATGACCGAGATCTTCCGCGCCGGCATCGAGTCCATTTCCAAGGGGCAGATGGAAGCCGCACGCTCGTTAGGTATGAGCTACGCCCAGGCCATGCGCTACATTATCTTGCCGCAGGCCATCCGTGTCATCCTGCCGCCGGTGGGCAACGAATTTGTGACGCTGCTCAAGGACTCGTCGCTGGTGTCGGTGTTGGCCGTCTCGGACCTGACCCGCCGCGGGCGCGAGTATGTCTCGCGCTCCTTCCTGAGCTTCGAGACCTTCACCATGATTGCGCTGATCTATCTGTTGATGACCTTGATCTTTACGCGTCTGGCGCGCTGGCTCGAGCAACGCTTGACTGTTGGGCACCGCTAATGGCATTTGCGCTGAGGAGTTGAACCATCATGAACGACACGATCATCGAAGTGCGTCATGCACAAAAATACTTTGGCCGGGTACACGCCCTGAACGACGTCAGCCTGACGGTGCGGCCGCGCGAGGTTGTCATCATCATCGGGCCAAGCGGGTCGGGCAAATCCACCCTGCTGCGCAGCATCAACCATCTGGAGACGCTAACCTCCGGCGAGATCTACATTGACAAGATGCTGGTGACCGATCCGAAGGTCAACATCAACACCGTCCGTGCGGAAGTCGGCATGGTGTTTCAGCAGTTCAACCTGTTCCCGCACATGACTGCGCTGGAAAACATCAGCCTGGCGCAGCGTGTGGTGCGCCAACGCTCTCAGACCGAGGCAGAAAAGGTCGCGCGTGATCTGCTGGACAAAGTAGGCATTCCTGAGAAGGCCGACAGCTACCCCAGCCAACTTTCCGGCGGACAGCAGCAGCGCGTCGCCATTGCCCGTGCCCTCGCCATGAACCCCAAGATCATGCTGTTCGACGAGCCAACCTCCGCGCTCGACCCGGAGATGATCACCGAAGTCCTGGACGTGATGCAGGACCTGGCCCGTGATGGCATGACCATGCTCGTGGTATCGCATGAGATGGGCTTTGCCCGCGCCGCCGCCACGCGCATTCTCTTCATGGACGCCGGTCAACTGCTGGAAGACACCACGCCCGAATTACTCTACAGCAACCCACAGCACGAGCGCACCAAGCAGTTCCTGAGCAAAATTCTCCACTAACGCCCCCCCCTTGCGCAAGTCACGACGTCGTGTGCCTCTGAGGTCGTCATCTTGCCGCAGCCCTGCGAGGGGGTGGCGGCGCCCTTCTCAACAAGAAGAGGGCTGGCAATCCGTTGCCAGCCCTCTTCTTGTTGATTGGCGGTATCGGTTCCGATGTTACCGCTGCGTCGCAGCCCGCAGGCGCCAGGTCAGGGCGGCGGCGAGCAAGGTGGCCAGGGCCAATGCCAGGAAGGCGCTCCACGGCGCGGGCAGAGGGGCAGCCTGTGCATTGACCAGGGTCAGGGCGGTGGGCCCCTGTACCGTGACCGTCGCGGTATCGCTGGCCTCCACGCCTCCGACGCCCGCATTGCTGGCCGTCCAGGTGGCGCTGTTCACCGTAGTTGCGTTGATGGTCGCCGACTCGGTAATGAACGCGCTGGCGCCGGGCGTCAGGCTGTAGGCGAAGTTGTTCAGCAGCGTGCCCAGGTGATCGTCCACCAGCGTATGCGTACCCAACGTCTCCGAACCGGTGTTGGTGACGGTGTAGCAGTAGACGACGGTAGTGCCCGCGGCGACAGTAACCTCGTTGGTGAGCGCGCACGCGTTGGGATCGAGACCAACGGTTTTGTCCAGGCTGATGCTGGCGGAGGGCGAAACCACGTACTCGATGTACTGGCTGCTCACGCCGCTGATCTCCGTGGCAACCAGGACATTGGCGCGGCTGATCTCATGGACCCCGCTGGCATTGGAGGTCAGGATGTTGCCATTGCCCAGCTCATAGGCGCCGCGGTTGCCTGTCACGATGGTGTAGGTGGCGACAGCAGCGCCGGCGGCCGTGTATTCCTGCACGCCTGAGTTGGGTGTGCTGAAGTTGGCGATCAGGATGTTGCTGTTGGCCGCTTCGACCATTTGCTGCGCGAAGGCGATGGCCGTGATCAGATTGTCCAGGTATGCGCCGCTGGTGTCATAACGATGCACGTTGTCGCTCGTGCTGGCATCAACCAGGACGTCGCTGGTCCGGTGCAGGATGGCAAAGGGGCTGCTGAGACCGCCAGAGCCGGCCGCGATGAAGTTGCCCAGGTAGTTGCCGGAGGTATCGAATTCGGCGATGGCGTTGGCGTTGCCGCTGCTGCCCACGGTGACCAGCAGATTACCGTTGGGGCGCAGGGCCATGCCGCGGATATTGTCCAGGATGGCGGTGTTGACGCCCCCGGCCGGCGCAAACAGGCCGATGTAGTTGCCGTCGAAGTCGTACTGATAAACGCCATCGGTGAGTTGATCGGCCACCAGGATGCTCTGACCGTCCGCGCTGAGCATGGCATGCTTGGGCGTGCTGAGATGGGCCGTGTCCGCGGGAATGAAGTCAGCATCCACCAGGTCGCCATTCAGCGGGTCGAAGGCCATGACGCGCTTGTTGGTCGAATCAGGCGCCAGCAGGATGCCGGTCGAGCCAAGCAGTTGCAGGGCGCGGGCATGAGCGGCTTGATCCGGGACCGGCAGGGAGCGAGGGGCCGGCGCACTCCAGCCGTTCACTTCCGCGGTGATCTCCGCCTCATCGCCCGGAGGTAGGGCAGCGGCCAGGGTCGAGAAGGCGGTGAGGGATAGAATGAGCACAAGAGCCAGGGCGAGGGTGAGGGAACGGAACAACTTGGTGGACATTGCGAACGACCTCCTGATGTGATAGATGTGATAAAAAGTGCATCTCGATGATGACGCCGCTGGCACGAGTATGATAGTTACCTGTGTCAGCGGCGCCGATCTTGAACGATGTCCCGATCTCCCCGGGATGCGGCCACCATGCGCCGCATCCCGGTAGAGGCCCACAGGGCTGCCTTAGCAGCCGATGATCGTTTCGATGTTGAACAGGCGGTCACCGGCGCCTACATGGTAGGCTGTGTCGGTGTCCGCGCCGCCGTCCAGGCGGTCAACCGCGCCGTCGCCGCTGCAGCCGCCGCCCGCGTAGAGGGTATCGTTACCCGCATCGCCGGTGATGGAATCCGCGCCGCCCTGACCGTTCAGCACGTCGCTGCCGGCGCCGCCGCGTATGATGTCTGCGCCAGACCCGGTGATCACCGTGTCGTTGCCATCGCCTGCGTAGACCGTGAGCGCAATGGGGGCGGCGAGGCTTACCGCGCTGATGAATTCATTGCCCGCATAGGTGTGAATGTTGATGCCGGTCACATCGCCGGTGGCGTAGGTGAAGGAGGGGTTGCCCAGCTTCACACGCACACCGTCGGCAATTTCCGCGGTAGAGACCGACAGAACAGTGACCCTGTCCGCGAGCGCAGCGCCGCCATGCACGAACACCGGGCTGGCCGGCAGGTGATAGATGCCGTAGAAGACTGCGGTAGAGGGCGATTCACGCAGCTGCGCCAGCAGATAGTAGTCGAACCCGGGATCGGTGGTCGGGAAGTTGATTCCGGCTCCAAGCGGGAAGTTGTTTCCGTCTCCAATCGGGAAGTTGAACACACCGCTGCTGGTTGCGGAGACGAAGTCCACAAAGCCCAGACCCATGTCACCCACGCTGACAGTCGTATCCACTGAGCGGAACACCTTGAGGCGGTAAGTTACGCCAGGCGTGAAGCCGCTGTAGTTTACCGAGGCGACCGTGAAGCCGTTGGCCGTGAAGAAGGTCAACACCGGGCTACCGGGCACACTGGTTGGGGTTGGAGTACGTGTCGGCGTCGGAGTGGCCGGCGCTGAGGTTGCGGTTGGCGTTGGCGTGGCCGTAGGCGGAACCGGCGTGTCGGTCGGGGTAGCCGTGGGCGCTACCGGCGTGTCGGTTGGGGTGGCCGTCGGTGCTACCGGCGTGTCGGTCGGGTAGCCGTGGGCGCTACCGGCGTGTCGGTTGGGGTAGCCGTCGGTGCTACCGGCGTGTCGGTCGGGGTAGCCGTGGGCGCTACCGGCGTGTCGGTTGGGGTGGCCGTCGGTGCTACCGGCGTGTCGGTCGGGGTAGCCGTGGGCGCTACCGGCGTGTCGGTTGGGGTGGCCGTCGGTGCTACCGGCGTGTCGGTCGGGGTGGCCGTGGGCGCTACCGGCGTGTCGGTTGGGGTGGCCGTCGGTGCTACCGGGGTGTCGGTTGGGGTCGCGGTCGGCGGCACCGGCGTCGGGGTCGGGGTCGGCGTATTCGTCGGCGGCACCGGCGTTGCGGTCGGGGTCGGGGTCGGCGTATTCGTCGGCGGCACCGGCGTTGCGGTCGGGGTCGGGGTCGGCGTATTCGTCGGTGGCACCGGCGTTGCGGTCGGGGTCGGCGTATCCGTGGGTGGCACCGGCGTTGCGGTTGGGGTCGGGGTCGGCGTATCGGTCGGCGGCACTGAGGTGTCGGTCGGGGTCGGCGTATCCGTCGCAACCACGGTCAGCTCATCCGCTCCGATTTCAGGCGTCGTGCCGTCGCGCGCTTCGCCGTCGTAGTCGGTGGTGACGCTGCCAATCGGCGTGCCGGCATTGCTGACCGGTGACAAGGCGCTGCTAATGTGCAGATCGTTGGTCGGAGAGACGAAGACCGGGTCAGCCTCGATCGAATTCGCATCGTCGGCAACCGCCGCTTGCCAAAGCGCCAGCGTGGCATAGTCCGTTCCTGCCGCAGTAGTCAGGGAACCGCTGCGGAATCCACCGTCGTTCGCCCCGGTTGACCAGAAGTCATTGTAGTTCGAGTCGAGGTTGACGAAGGTGGTGGTCACCATGCCGATCGCATAGCTCTTGGCATTCACACCGCCCCCAGACGTTTGCGTGGTGTAGAAGATGTTGTTCTTTGCTACCACTGTCGGGTCGGTGCCGGTCACGGCGATGCCAAAACTCGGTGTTTGACTGGCCACTGCGCTGCGGTCACCGGTCATGGAAACCGAGTTGTAGTAGAGTTGTGTGATGGAACCGGTTGCTCCCACCACATAGATGCCCGCCACGATATCAGGTGAGGTCGCCGGCGCAGTGACTCCTGAGATCATGTTGTTGACGATGGTGTTGGCGCCGCCTTGCCAACCGGCCACCGCGATACCGGCTGCGGAGTACCCGACGGTACTGGCGCTGTTGACACCGTTGACCCTGTTGCGCGACACGAAGGCGTTGACCACGCCGCCGCTCGTCGTGTTCGTGGTATCCACGCCCTGCGTGCCAACGCCGATACCGATGGCATCGGCGCTTTCGTTGGTGTCCAGCCCGCCAACGCTATTCTCGCTGATTTGGACGCCGTCCTCATTGAAAACAACGATGCCCACCCGGCGAATGCGGTCGGTCGTCGTCGCCGACAGGTCATTTTGGGTAATCACCGTGCCGAGGTTGGGATTGGCTGCGCTGGCGCCCGCCGAGTAGATACCGTAGATCGCGCGCTTGACCGAGCAGTTCTCCACGCGGTTGCCGTCGTTGTCGGTACCAAGGGATCCCGGTGTATTGCCGCCCAGCGCGATACCTATTAGCGTCGTCGTCGGGTCCTGCCCAAGTACGTTGACGTTCTTGATGGTATCGTTCTGGGCACCGTTGGTACCGGATTGGACTGCGATCACGACTGCCGACGTGCCTGTGTTGGTGTTCTGAATGGTCAGCTCGCGTAACGCCGGATTGCCGCCAGCGTCTCCGGCGACCGTGGCCCCTGTCCAGCCGTCGATCCTCACACCGTCCGCGCCGTTGAGCTTGATCAACGCGCCGGTGTTGCTGCCCGTGATGGTGCGCGGTGCGCCGCTGGGTTTGATTAGGACCGCGTACCCGCCGGCGATTTCATTCAAGGCATGGGTTCCAAGCTCTCCGGTCAGGTCCGAGATGATATTGATCGTGACATTGCCAGTCGCACCTGCCAGGTTGATTGCCTCGAAGATACCACCGGTATTGGTCAGCGACGGATACGTTCCGCCCGAGCCCACCGTGTAGGCGCCACTGAACGGCGGTGGGACGTCGCCGATTGTCAATACGGCGGTGCTGGGTGCTGTCAACGTCGCTCCACCCGTGGGATTTAACAGAGCAAGGTTGACTGTTTCGAGTGGATCAACAACTGCATCTGAGCAGAGGGTTACGTTGAAGGTCTGACTAGTGACGGTATCGCCAAAACTTAGAGTGCCGGCTGCGGGAACGTAGTCATCTGTGCCGCACGTTCCGCCCGTGGCCGTTCCGTTGCTTGTGGCATAATCAACCGTGACCGTTCCGGACGAACCACTGACTCTCTGCACTGTAATCGTCGCCGTGGTACCTTCATTTCCACTGTAGGTTGCGGAACTGAATCTCAGTTGACCGGGCAGAGCATAAAACTCATCCGCGCCGATGTCTGGAGACGCACCATTCGGACGGGCTTCGTTGTCAATATCGTCCGCAATGCCCGCGATGGTTACGGCGACATCGATGTTCGGCGATGCACCGTTGATGTGCAAATCCGACGTGACAGAGTTATAGTTGGGATTGGCTTGAATCGACGCGGCATCTTGCGGAACCGTATACGCTGTCTGCCAGTTGGCGAGCGTGGCGAACTGCGTCGTCAGGGTGTTGCCGGAGGTGCTGCCCAAACCGCCCGTCTGAAGCTGCGTATTCAAGGGGTTGATGTAGTAATTGTTGTTGTTCTCAGCGCCTGTGCCGAAGCTGTAGGCCGCCGAATTTCCGCTAATGGCGTAGTAACGCACGGCTACCGTGCTTGACGAGCTCAAGTCCATGTAGACGCTGTTGTTCTCAAGCGTCAAATTCGCATGCGTTGCGCCGCTTGCGTTAGCGATACGAATTCCGCTACCGAAGTTCGTCGTGGCAGACGCGCTCGGGTTGGGATCGACGTCCCCAGTCATGGAGATGGAATTGAAAACGACCGTGTCGGTATGTCCGCCTGCAATCCCCAGTCCGGCGGCGTTATCGCCGGCCGTCCCGTTGGCCTTGACATTGTAGATGAAGTTGTTGGCGACCACATTACTGGTCGCCGAACCACCGCCGGTGGTGCCCAAGAGCAGACCGACAGCGGAGAAAGTCCTCTCCTCGACAACATCGTGAATGATGTTCTTCGTCACAATGTATGTGTTTGAGGTTATTGTGCTGGGTGCGGTGCTCCATGACTCTTGTCCGATGCCGATTCCCACGCGGTCCGCGCCGCCGGTTGTATTGGCAAAGTCACCGCCCACGAACTGAACAGTGTTGCGCGAGACGGTTGCACCCTGGTCAGCTTGCATAAGGATGCCGACCTTACCAATCTGGTCCACGCCAAACGAGCTCGGTCCGACGAGGTTGTCGGTTACGATCGTGTTGAGCGTCAGGTTGGTTGTCGTTCCTCGCGTGACAATGCCGTATCGCGCTCGGATAATGCGATTAGCAATGAAACTGTTGTTGTCATTGTCGTCGCTATTGCTGGTAGTGCTGATCGAAGTGTTGTTGCTGGCCAGGATGATCCCGAAAGTCGAGCTGGTGCTGGTGTTCTGCGTCGCGCCGCCAGCGATTTCGAGGTTGCGAATGACGTTGTTGGTCGCACCAGCGCCAACGCCGGTGCTGGTCAGCCAGATAGCCGCGGTCGAAGCGGACGTGCTGGTGTTACTGACCGTCAGATTGCGCCCGACGCCAGCGATCCGGCCGTCAATGGTGACGTTGTCAGCGCCTGTCAGTTTGATGATAGCGCCGATGATACTGCCTGTAATCGTACGCGCTCCGCCAGAGGGCTGGATCAGCACCGACGTGTAGGACGCCGATCCTATCCCACTGGCGTTGAGCGATGCGGTCGCTGTCTCGGTGGTGTCGCCGATGACATCGAGTTGGATGGCGCCGGTCAGAACCCCTGCGTTGATGTCATCGAACGCGGCTTTGAGGGTGGCATAGTCGCCACCGCCGCCCACGGTTTTGGTGACGGTCGGGGCAAAAGCCCGCGCCGCGGGTTTGGCCTGGGGAACCTGGGCGTTGGTGTGCGCCAACGCGGGCGTACACACTGCAGCCAGCATGCTGAACAGGAGAAGGACTGGACAGGCGCTTCGACAACGGACGACGATGTGACATAAAAGAATTCCTCCGATGCTGGGGGACTGAGCTGACGAACGACGAAGATCTGGGGCCGCTAGACCCTGGGCGCCGGTTGGAATGGGCGCCGAACACAATCCAGGAAGCAGACCAGCGTTCAACTGGCGTTGAACCGCAGCAGGCAGGCGTAGAAGGCAGCAGCCGAATCAAAGAAGAAGGTGTATCCGGGAATCATGGCCAAAAAATTAGGCGGTCTGCTTGAAGTAGGAAAATTGTACCAGAACCTGACCCAATTGGCAAAACGGCTCATGAGAGGGGTGGGCGTCGTCTCCTTCGACTGAACCGCGTTTCGGCCACGAATTGCACGAATTGACACGAAAAGATCCTGAAATTCGTGCTAATTCGTGTAATTCGTGGCTGCTGTTTGCCGTATTGCCCAAGCCGTAGGTCACGTCTCCGGCGTGACGACGCCCGCCGCCGGAGAGCTTATTTCCCTCGTCCAGCGTCGTCCGGCCAGGAGGCCGGACCTACAGGAACGCCTCTCGCTCCGTTTCGGTGGGACGATGGCCGACCTGCGTTGCACGGGGGGCTGGCCAGATCAGGGAATGCGCAGCTTCTGGCCGGGGCGAATGATGCGCGGGTTCTTGATGATATCCTTGTTGGCCTCGAAAATCTCAGGCCAGCGGTTGCCGTTGCCATAGAAGTGCGCCGCGATCTTGTACAGGCTGTCGCCAGCGACCACGACGTGCGTCCGCTCGCTGCCGCCGAGGACACCGCGTGTGCCCACCGGTTGGGACCCACGCCCCAACGCGTCGCGGGCCTGGGCAGCCGCCTCGGCCTTGGCCTGCATCTCTGCTTCAGCCTTCGCCTTGGCCTCTGCTTCCGCTTTTGCTGCTGTCTCTGCCGCAGCCTGCACACGGGCTTCGGCCTCGGCATGTTCCTGCTGCACGCGGGCGGCGATTTCGGCCTCCATGTGGGCCTTCGCCGCCGCCGCAGCCTGTGCGCGGGTGGCGGCCTCGGCTTCCTGCTGCACGCGGGCTGCGATCTGGGCCTCCATGTGGGCCTTCGCAGCCGCGGCCGCCTTGGCCGCGGCCGCCGCCTGAGCCTTGGCCTCCGCTTCCGCAGTCGCCTCTTCTTCGTGCCGGCGTGCTTCCATCTCAGCTTGCATCTCAGCCGCCGCGCGTGCGGCCGTTGCGCGATCCGCGGCTGCCTTTTCCGATGTGGCCCCCGCGGACTTGGCATCCTGCAGCGCCTTTTCCGCCACGGCCAGCGCCTCGTCGTCCAACTTGGACTGCTGCACCATGCCCCACAGTTGGGTAATCATCAGTGGCCCCGCCATGATCGAACCGAGTCCGCCGCTCTGCTGGCCGAAGACGCCAATCCCCGCGCTGATCTCGGTGCCATCGCCCTTTGGCTCCAGCTCCACGTTCAGGGCTGTCTTGGTGCCCATGACCACCTTGAACGTGTCGGCCTTGCTGACGCTGACATGCCAACCCTTGTCCGTGCGCTGGCTCTTCACCTCGAAGCCCTTGGCTTGAAAATGGCTGGCGACCGCTTGGGCCACCGGCGCCAGGTCCGTCATCTGGACGGGAACTGTCTTCTGCGATTGAAAAACTCCCATAGTATTCTTTTCTCCTGGTCATTGACCGATATACTGTGCCACTCAGATGCACGACTACTGACGAAGATCGGATGAGGCCGGCGCGCGATGGTTTGAGGAAGTAGCTGACCTGCGGGGCATCCGGTACACCCCAGTGGGCGTACAGCATCATCATACGCCGGTCGTTTGGATTTGTCAAAGTGATTGGATTCATTCCGTAACCGGGTGTGTTCTTTACGGTTGGGCCGTTCGTGGGTATAATGAATAGTAGATCATCGAAATCGTACACGGATCGAAAGGAGCGACGAAAGCGTGATTGATCCACTGGCAGCATTGCGCCCGGGCGCGCACAGCGCGGTGTTCACCTGCATGGGCGTCACCGCCCAGGACCGCGTGTTCATTCTCACCGATCGCGCCCGCGCCTCCATCGCTGAAGCGCTGGCCGAAGCAGCGCGTTCGGCCGGTGCGGTTGTGCGCATCGTGCAGTTGGAAGACTACGCCCCGCGGCCCATTGTGGCCGTGCCGGTGGCCCTGCATCAAGATCTGGTGACCTTTGCGCCCAGCGTGACCTTCTATGCAGCCACCGGCCAGAAGGGCGAGATCACCTTCCGCATCGGCCTGCGCGTCTTCCTGGTACACGACCTGCACGTGCGCCATGCCCATATGATCGGCATCACCGAGCAGCTCATGACCCAGGGTATGACCGCGGACTACCATCAGATTGCCCGCCTGACCGAGCAGGTCTACGAACTGGCACGCCAGGCCCATGAGATTCACGTCACCTCGCCGGCCGGCACCGACCTGACCGCGCGTTTCGATCCGGCGCTGCGTTGGGTGCCCTGCACGGGAATCTATCATCGGGCGGGACAATGGGGCAATCTACCCGAAGGGGAAACCTTCACCTGCCCGGCGACAGCCGAGGGCGTGGTGGCGGCCAGCGTTTTGGGCGATTACTTCAGCGAGAAATACGGCGTGCTGCCGACGCCGATCTTCTTTCACATCAGCGCCGGCGAGATCAGCCGCGTGACAGGCGCCAACCAGGCGCTGGTGGATGAAGTCACCGCCTATCTCTCTTCGGCCGAAAACGGACGGCGCATGGGCGAATTTGCCATCGGCACCAACATCGGCCTCAACGGGTTGACCGGCAATCTGCTGCAGGACGAAAAGCTGCCGGGCATTCACGTCGCATTTGGTGATTCGTATCCGCATGAAACCGGCGCGACCTGGTCGGCCAGCATTCATGTGGATGTCATCCCCACGTCGTGTACCATCGAACTGGATGGGCGCACGATCATGGTAGATGGGAAGTTTACACTGTAAATCTCACCAGCGCAACTGGTGAGAACGAAATGCACAAGAAAGTGACGAAGGAAATCACGTATGTTTCGACATGTGGCTCTTTTCAAATTCAAGTCGCACGCACCGGAGTTCGCGTGCGGGCAGTTGGTGGCTGATTTGGCCGCGCTGCCCAACCAAGTGCCTGAGATTGTCAACTGGTCCACAGGCTGCAATGAACTGAACATTGACCTGGCCTACGACATGGCCGTGGTCGGCGACTTTGCCGACAAGGACGCGCTCCTGCGCTACTTCAAACATCCCGCGGTACAAGCGCTGCTCCAGAGGATCGAAGAGCTGTGCGCCAGCCGCGTTTCGGTGGACTACAGCGCCCCCTGACCCCGATCATGACGATTCCTGCCGTGGATTGGCTGGCCCGCCGGGCCAGCCTGACGCCTGACCGTGTGGCCCTGGTTGATACCCTGCACCAGGAACGCCCCATCATCACCTATCGCGCCTGGAACGCGCAGGCCAATCGTACCGCGGCATTTCTGCGGAATGCGCTGGGCGTGCGGCCCGGCGATCGTGTGGCGATGCTGGCCCTGAACTGCGTGGAGTACCTGGACCTCTGGTTTGCCCTGGGCAAGCTGGGCGCGGTGCTGCAAAATCTCAACTGGCGCCTGACCGCGGCCGAGCTGCAAGGGATTGTCCAGGACGCCGCGCCGGCGGTGTTCATCTACGGCCCGGAGTTCCGCGACGTGGTCGCCGACCTGCGCGGTCTGGCGCCCAGCGTGCGCCATTGGGTGGCCCTGGGACAGCCCGACCGGCCAGGCGATCAGTCCTTCAGCCAGCGCGAGGCGTGCAGCGGCGCCGATCTCCCCGAAGCCGGTTTTGACTGGGAACAGCCCTGGGTCATCTGCTACACGGGCGGCACCACGGGCCTGCCCAAAGGCGCCATCTTGACCCATCGCGCGATCACCGCCAACGCCGTCAACACGGTGGTTAGTTGGGGGCTGACGGCCGACGATGTTGCCATCCTGAACGCGCCGCTCTTTCACACCGGCGGGCTGAATGTCTTCACCGCACCGCTGGTGTACATCGGCGGTGCGTCCATCGTCTGCCAGGGCTTCGACGCCGGTCAGGTGTTCGACCTGGTGGCCGAGGGCGCGGGCGGAGTTGCGGCCACCCTGTTTTTCGGCGTGCCCACCATGTTCAACGCCCTGCAGCAGCATCCGCGGTGGCCCACCGCCGATTTTAGCCGTCTCAAGTTGGTCATCAGCGGAGGCGCGCCCTGCCCCCTACCCGTGTTCGAGCGCTTTTGGGCCAAAGGGGTGGATTTCAAGTCCGGCTACGGCCTGACCGAGGCTGGCCCGAACACCTTCTGGCTGCCCGGGGCGGATGTGCGGCGCAAGCCCGGCGCGGTGGGTTTTCCGCTCTTTCATGTGCAGGTCAAGCTGATCCGGCCGGACGGTCAGCCCTGCGCGGCCGGAGAGCCAGGCGAGCTGCTCATCCGCGGGCCGCACGTCTGCGCCGGTTACTGGAACAATCCGGCTGCCAGCGCCGCGGCCATTGACGCCGACGGCTGGCTGCACACCGGTGATCTGGCAATCTGTGATGAAGAAGGCTACTACACGATCGCCGGCCGCAGCAAGGATTTGATCATCTCCGGCGGTGAAAACATCTATCCGGCGGAGATCGAAAGCGTGGCCTGCGGACATCCGGCCGTGGCCGCGGCCGCGCTCATCGGCGTACCTGATCCGTATTGGGGCGAGGTCGGGCGCCTGATCGTTATCTTGGCTGACCAGGATGGCCGCAAGGACGCGGCCGGCGCGTGGAACAGTGAGGAATTTATGACCTATCTGCGCGGCCGTCTTGCGCGCTACAAAGTGCCCAAATCGGTGGTGGTGGCGCCCCAACTGCCGCTGACCGGCGCGGGCAAAGTCAACAAACAGGCGCTGCTGGCGTTGTACGGTCGCGACTGACCCCCGCGGTCGCCGGCCCCCGAACGCACGTCAACGAATGGCAGCGTCATCGGAGCATGTTTATGTTCAAGCGTTTGCTGCTCGCCTTCGACGGCTCGACCCACAGCCGCGAAGCCCTGAGCTACGCCATCGGCATGGCAGAAGCACTCCACGCGGAGCTTTACATTCTGCATGCGTATGCCCCCATTACCAGTTCATCCCCGTTGGACGATGCGGATGAGTTTCTCGACCTGGAACAGGCCGAGGCCATGCGCATCATGTCCCCCGCGATCATCAATGCGCAGCGCACCGGCGTTGTCGTACACCCCGCCATTGTCGAAGGCCCGGCCGCTGCAGCCATCGTGCGCGTGGCCGCCGAACAAGGCTGCGATCTCATCATCATGGGCCGCCGCGGCCTTTCCCCCATGGAGCAGGTTCTGCTGGGAAGCGTCAGCGACAACGTGCTGCATCTGACCGATGTACCGATCCTGATCGCACACGCCACAGCCGAAGAACAAGTCCGCATCTGAGAATGCAGGCCCCAATGCAAGGGGTTGAGGTGAGGCTCGTCCCCCCTTCTCCTCTCCGCCACGCGGAGAGGAGAAGGGGCCGGGGGTTGAGGTGAGGCTCGTCCCCCCTTCTCCTCTCCACCACGCGGAGAGGAGAAGGGGCCGGGGGTTGAGGTGAGGCTCTTAATCTGCATGAGGAAACTATGTCACAAATCGCTGCAAACGAAATCACCTTGCACTACGAGAGCGCCGGGCAGGGGCAGCCGCTGCTCCTCATCACCGGCGTGGGTTATGGCGCCTGGTTCTGGCACAAACTGACGCCCGACCTTAGTCGTCATTACCGCGTCATCACCTTTGACAACCGCGGCGTCGGCCAGAGCAGCCGCGTGGACGGCCCCTATTCCACCGCGCTGCTGGCGGCCGACGCGGCCGGCCTGCTCGACGCGCTGGGCATCGAGTCGGCCTACGTGGTTGGTCATTCGCTGGGCGGTTTCATCGCGCAGGAACTGGCCCTGGCGCGGCCGGCCCTGGTCAGCAAACTGGTGCTGGCGGCCACCACCAGCGGCGGCCCCAACGTCGTGCCCATCACCCCGGAGGCGCTCGATGTGCTGCTCAATCGCAGCGGCGACCCGCTGGAGCTGATCCGCCGCGGCATCGCCGTCGCCTGTGCGCCGGGCTTTGCCGGGACCCATCCGGACGTCGTCGCCGAACTGCTGGCGTATCGCCTCAGCGGCCCGATTGCCCCGGCGCACTACCAGGCGCAGGTCATGGCCGGCGCTCAGCACAACGCAGAAGCGCGCCTGGGACAAATCACCTGCCCGGTCAACGTGCTCTTTGGCGAACACGACAAGGTGGCGCCGCCCGCCAACGCCGCGCTGCTGGCCGGTCTCCTGCCGCAGGCCAGTGTGACTATCATTCCCCACACCGGCCACATCTTCCCCATCGAAGACCCGGCCGCGACCGTGCAGGCGCTGCTCGATTTTCTTTTGTAGTCCAGTTTTGAGGAGTTGACCCATGCCCTACGCGCAAATCTTGTCTACCGGACGTTATGTGCCGGAACGTGTCGTCACCAATGCCGATGTCAGCGCCATCCTGGGTCAGGATGTCGGCCCCTGGCTGATCGAGAAGGTTGGGATCGAAGAACGCCATGTCATGGCGCCGGAGCAGGTCACGTCGGACCTGGTGGTGGCCGCGGCGCAGCAGGCGCTGGAGCGCGCCGGCCTGACCGCCGCGGACCTCGATCTCATCATCGTCGCCACCGACACGCCCGACTATTTGAGTCCGGCCACGGCCTCGGTGGTGCAAGGCAAGCTCAACGCGACCAACGCCGGCGCCTTCGACGTCAACTGTGCGTGCGCGGCCTGGGTCACGGCGCTCGACATCGGAAGCCGCTACATCGCCACGGACACGAACTACCGCCACATCCTGGTGGTCGGCGCCTATGGCATGACCCGTTTCCTCGACTGGCACGACAAGCAGACCGGCACCCTCTTTGCCGACGGCGCGGGCGCGGTCATCCTGGGGGCGGGGGAGCAGCCCGGTTTCCTGGGCGGCAAGCTGCTGGCGATGGGTGAATTTCACGATGCCCTGGGCGTCTACACCGGCGGCACCTTCCGCCCGGCCACGCCTGAGGTGGTCAACGCGCAGGGCAAGCCGCGGGTGCAGTTCGTGCGCAAATTCCCAGCCACCTTCAACAGCGAGCGCTGGCCGCCGCTGATTCGGCAGGTGACCGCACGCGCCGGCCTGACCGTGGACGACGTCAATTGGTTCTTCTTCACGCAGCTCAACGTCAACACCATCAAGACCGTCATGGCGAACCTGGGACAGCCCTTGAGCAAGACCCATTGGATCATGGACAAGTGGGGCTACACCGGCTCGGCCTGCATTCCGATGGCCCTGGATGACGCCGTGGAGCGCGGCAAAGGCCCACACGCCGGCGACCACGTCATCTTCTGCGCCACCGGCGGCGGCATGGCGATCGGCTGTGTGCTCTTCCGATGGACGGTTTAGGCCACAGCCATTTTCAGCCAACCTTGTTCTCGTAGGCGATCCAGGGCCAGTGTGATCTGTGCAGAAGAAAACTGCTGCTTGCGTGCATTCCACGTATGAACTGCACGCGTAATCTGCTCTCGATCCGTTATGCCTTCGTGCGTTACGACCCAATGAACCGTCGCGAGCAGCTCCAGCCTGCCCCCGGTTATCAACATGCGTGATGTGGTAGATGGTCGGGCGGGCCGGAATGACATTCATTCAATCTCCTGCGTCACCCTGTGGGCGAACCGGTTTTGGCTGGTGCAGTCAGGTCGCCATCTCCCAGCTGCGCATTCAGCATTCAGCCCCTACCTTTTGCACGCTGCGTTTTCGGAGAAAACGCATTGCACTTTCTGCGTTTTCTCCGAAAACGCATTGCACTATTCCGCATGTCCTCCGCTCGGCCCCGGCTGGGCCAGCACGCGCACGATCGGGCGCAGGTTCATCCACCACTGTTCCTTGGGGCGTTGGAACGGTTCGTCGGCCATGCGCGGCAGGTCAATCAGATCGTGGAAGCGCACTTGACCCGCCTCCAGGCCGATGAAGGCTGCGCCCGGCTCCGGCTTCTGCGCCTCCGCGATCAGCCACTCGATGCAGCGCGCGGCCAGGCGCATGGACTGAATGCGGTCGAAAGGCGTCGGACTGCCGCCCTGCTGCAAATGGCCCAGGATGGCCTGACGTACATCGTACAGCCCCTTGCCCTCCGCCTCCAGCAGCGCGCACATGACGCCGGTCGTGTACACCGGGTGCGCCATTTCATTGCGGATGAGCAAGCCCAGGCGCTTACCGTGCTCGAAGCCGTTGCGCAGATTCGCCAGGTCATTCTCCAGGTCGCGCAAGGTCACGCCTTCTTCGTGCAGATAGACCCGCTCCGCGCCGGTGGCCAGGCCGCTGAGGAGCGCCAGGTAGCCGCAGTAGCGCCCCATCACCTCCACGATGAAACAGCGCCGGTAGGCCACGGCCGTTTGCTTGATCTTGTCCACCGCCTCGACGATGTTGTTCAAGGCCGTGTCCGCGCCGATGCTCAGCTCCGAGCCGGGCAGGTCGTTGTCAATGCTGGCCGGCAGGCAGATGATCGGAAGGTTGAACGCGGGATAGTTCTTGCGCTCGCTCACCAGCTTGAAAGCCGCCTGATAGCCTGACCAGCCGCCCACCATCAGCAGGCCGTCGAGTTTTTGCTCCTCGATCGTGCGCGCAAGCGCGTACAGATCGCGGCCGGACGGCACCTTGCGGTTCGTGCCCAGCTCCGCGCCGCCCAGCGAGGCCCAGCCGTTGGCGCTCATCCAATTCATTTCGCGCACCTTGCCGGCAATCAACCCCTCGAAGCCCTGCTCCACGCCGAGCATGATGTGCCCTTGATCCAGGCCCAGGCGCAGGGCCGCGCGGATGGTGGTGTTCATGCCGGGCGCCGGGCCGCCGCCGTGCAGCATGGCCAGGCGCAGACGGCGTTGCTCTGGTTGTGGCTCGTGCGGCAAGGCGCGCACCATCGTGCGCAGGATGCGGAACGAATCCTTGAAGCTGCCGCCGCGCAGATCCATCGCCCGGCCAAAGTCCTTGTCGCCAATGGCCTCGGCCACGGCCTGCGTCTGCTTGACACAGTGCATGAGCGGCGCCTTGTTGATGCGATTGCCGCGGATGCCGATCACCTGCGGCTCGCTCTCTGGCGTCATCGCCAGCAGTTCATCCACGGCCGCAAACCCGGTCAGCGTCGCCAGGTTGCGATCGAACGCGGTGGGCGAGCCACCGCGCTGCACATGTCCCAGGATCGTCACGCGCGCATCTTCGCCCAGACGCTGTTCCAACACCTGCTGGACGTAGTCCACGCTGATCGGTTTGCCGTTGCGATCCTGCGCGCCTTCGGCCACGATGACGATGCTGTCACGGCGCCCGGCCGCGCGGCCAGCCTTCATCAGGCTGCACATGCTGTCTTCCCAATTGTCCACGTCTGGCGGGCTTTCAGGAATCAGCACAAAATCGGCGCCAGCGGCAATGGCGCCCATCAACGCCAGGTAGCCACAGTGGCGCCCCATCACCTCGACCACGAAGGTGCGCTGATGGCTGGCGGCCGTGCTGGCAATCGCGTCCACGGCATCGGTGATGCGCCGCAGCGCCGTGTCCGCGCCAATGGTCATGTCGGTGCCGTACATGTCATTGTCAATCGAGCCGACCAGGCCCACGATCGCCAGGTGCTTGTGCCGTTCGGCCCTCTCCGGGCTGATCTCGTCCGTCTTGACCAACTCGGCCAGCAGTTCCAGCCATTCCCCGCGGAACTGATTGGCGCCGGTCAGGCTGCCGTCGCCGCCGATAACCACCAGGGCGTCAATGCCGAAGCGCACCAGGTTGCGGGCCGCCTGGCGCCGTCCCTCGCGCGTGCGAAACGCGGGGCAGCGCGCCGTGCCGATGATCGTGCCGCCTTTTTGCAGGATGCCGCCCACCGATTCCCACGTCAGCGGGCGGATGCGGTCGCCGCCATCCACCATGCCCTGGTAGCCTTCGTAGATCGCGTACACCTCCGCACCCCGCTCCAGAGCTGCGCGCGTCACCGCGCGGACCGCGGCGTTCATTCCGGGCGCATCGCCGCCGCTGGTCAAAATCCCAACACGTCTGACATTTGTTGACATACGACAAATTCTCCTTCATCCCGGGGCGTCAGGCTTCGGGCGCTGCCTGTGCGGGCCAGCGGGCGCCCATGGGCATTACTTTGGCTTCTTCTCTATCAAGTATACCACAGGCGCCCAGGGAATCCGGCTCTGCCTGCACAGATTCAGGGTTCCACATCAAGACGTTGTGGTTTCAAACGACAATCATCATCGGTCGGGACGATGTGCTTGATCACGATTTCATTTTTTCCGACAACAACGTGATCAATTAACAACCGAATCACTTCCTGTTGTAAATCCGGGCTGGGATTTGCAAGGTTTTCCTGGATACGCTGGCAATATTGCTGGAAATCTTCGATCAATTCCTGCTTGATTTGTTCGGACTTGGCCTCTTGCTCGATTTGCAGAAGGCGCGTTTGAATGTTTTTTTGCTCCTCATCCAGACGTTGTTTGCGCACCAGGTAGGATGGCTTTTCGATCTGCTCATCTTGGTACAAGTCCAGCAGACGTTCTTGCTGACGGTCGAGCGATCGCAAGCGATTTTCCAACCGCTCTTTCTCACCTTGCTCGATGTTGGCAGCTTCATCGCAGCCCCACGCTTGGGAAATCAGTTTGGGATTTTTCAAAAGCTCCACCACTGCGTTCCAAACCAGGGTTTCAACGGTGTTGCCGTCAATGCGGCAGGTATGCTCAGGCGTATCGGGGCACGGTGAACACCGCCATAGCCACAACTGTAGGAAAAATAGCCATTCCCAGCGCGGGCGGTGAGTGTATGGCCACAAGTGGCGCAAATCAACAAGCCGCGCAGGAGATAGCGGTGGTTGCGATTGTTGCGCATTGAGAATCGCTGGTTCGTTTTCAGTCGTTCTTGTGCCATGCGCCAGATATCCTTGTCCAAAATGCTGGGGACGGGAATGGCAATCCATTCTTCTGTGGGGCGAAGCATACTCACCGGGCAAAGACGCTTGCCATGCCCAATTTTACGCAATCGCCCCACCTCATGATACACCTTTTCGGTGCGATTGTAGTAAGCCAATCCGGTATATTGGGTTTGTCGCAGGATGTTTCCAATCAGGCTACTGCGCCAGCACTTCCCGCGACGCGGTTGGAGGCCGTCTCGATTCAAGCGATCTGTGATTTCTTGAATAGTCATCGGCTCGGATTGGGTATACCAGGCGTAAATTTGACGCACGACCCTGGCTTCTTCGGCATTGATTTCCCAACGCCCGCCTTCCCTCCCTGTTTTGGGCACGTAATCATACCCATATGGGGTCTTTGGGTTGACCATTGCTCCCTGACGTGCGCAATGCAGACGCCCTCGCCGCATCCGTTCGGCAATCACAGCCCGTTCATACTCGGCAAACAACCCTTGAATGCCGAACAACAGTTGGCTCTGCGGGCTATCACTCACCGGGAGGCTGGTTCACAAACAACATTTGTATCCCGGCTTGCCGAAATTCTTCCAGCAGAAGCACCTGCAACATGTACACCCTTGCCAACCGATCTGGACTCAGGCAGATCACCACCTGGTAACAGCCTTCACCTTCTCGGTCTCGTAACCGATCCAGCGCCGGACGATCCAATTTCGCCCCGCTCACCGCCTCGTCCAGAAAATACAAGTCCTTTCGCAAGGCGTACCCCTCGTGGGTGGCATATTCTTCAATCGCCGCCACCTGGCTGGCTATCGTGGCCTCCTCTTCCTGGCGTTGCGTCGAAACACGGGCATACAACGCAGCTGTCTGTTTCATTACGAACCTCCTTCGGCTCTGTTTCTTGACTCAATTTCTGATAAGCGGCTTTCAGTCTGTGCATGGCATCTCGATGGGCTTGGCGTTCCATCCGTACTCGCCATTCTGTTTTTGCTTTCATTGGCTGCCTCCTGAATTTCGCCTCATGACTTTATTCAGGATAGCACATTTCAGCCACCGTAACTTCAGCGTTCTCGCTTGCGCCCGAAACAGATAGGAAGTTCTATTCGATTGTCAAAGTGCAAGTCCCTTCTCTTCACCACCTTCTTGTCGTTTGTAACCATAACGCCAAGACGCCAGGGCGCAAAGACGCAAAGGATATTCGGGAGAGCGCTGCTCATTCACGGGTGATTCAGCTGATTCGCGCCACGATTCACGCCACACACACCAACCACCCCCTCATTCACGCCACAGCGCAGCGGGCCTGCTCATTCACGGGTGGTTCAGCCCGTGAATTCGTTCTGCCATGAATTTTACGCCTCGAGCTGACACACCCAACACCAACCTGCTTCAGCAGGTTTCGGTGTATCAGACCGTGAATTCATTCACGGGTCGGGCGATTGCGACTTGCCCGGCGATGTGTGGTGGAGCCAGCCTGCGCAAGGGCTGCGGCGTTTCCTTTTTGTCAATCTTCCAGGCGCGTAATCTGCGCGCCCAGGCTGCGCAGTTTTTCTTCCACGCGTTCGTAGCCGCGATCAATCTGACCGATGTTGGCAATGGTGCTCTCGCCATCCGCGGCCAGGGCGGCAATCAGCAGCGCCATGCCGGCGCGAATGTCCGGCGAGCTAAGCTCCTGTCCGTGCAGGGTGGATGGCCCCACGACCACGCAGCGATGCGGATCGCACAGGATGATCTGCGCACCCATGCTGATCAGCTTGTCCACGAAATAGAGCCGGCTCTCGAACATCTTCTCGTGAATCAACACCGTGCCCCGCGCCTGCGTCGCCACTACGATGGCAATGCTCATCAGGTCGGCCGGGAAGGCGGGCCAGGGCGCGTCGTCAATCTTGGGCACCGCGCCGCCCACATCCATGCGCACCGCTAAGTCCTGCTGATCTTCCACGATGAGATCGAAACCGCCGGCCGTCGTTTCCTGGCGCATGCGCACCCCCAGGCGGTCGCCGAAAATCAGACGAATCATGCGCAGTTGCTCAGCCGGAATGTCGCGGATGCGAATTTCGCCGCTGGTCACCGCGCCCAGGCCGATGTAGGAGCCGATTTCGGTCGTGTCCGGCGAGACTCTGAACTCCGCGCCATGCAAACGGCGCGCCCCTTCGATGACCAGCGTGTTGCTGCCGATGCCCTGAATCTGCGCGCCCATCTGCATCAGGCAGTTGCACAGGTCCTGCACGTGCGGCTCCGATGCGGCGTTGCGAATGATAGTGGCGCCGCGCGCCAGCACGGCCGCCATCACCGCGTTTTCGGTGCCGGTGACGCTGGCTTCGTCCAGCAGGATGTCGGCGCCGGTCAGATAGGGCGCGGACAGGGTGAAGTTTTGGCCGTGCTCAACCTCCGCGCCCAGCGCGGACAGGGCCAGCAGATGGGTGTCAATGCGCCGGCGGCCAATTTTGTCGCCGCCCGGCATGGGCAGTTCAGCGCGACCGGTGCGCGCCAGGAGCGATCCCGCCAGCATGACCGAGCCGCGGATGACGCGAAACAGCTCGCTGTCCAACTTGCCCCGATTCAGGTCGAACGCGTGCAGGGTCACGGTATGCTCGTCGGGCCAGGTTGCCTCGACGCCCAGGCCACGCAGCAGTTGCACCATGGTTTTGACGTCGCCGATGGCGGGCACATTGCGCAACGTCAGGGGTTGATCGGTGAGGAGCGATGCGGCCAACAGGGGCAGCGCCGCATTCTTGTTGCCGGATGGCGTCACCTCGCCATGCAGCGGTTGTTTGCCGACGATCTTGAAGCAAGACATGGTTTTCTTCCTTTATTCAGTGGCTGTGCGGTTCCGCAGCCAGGGTTTGCCCCACCTTAGCGCCCAGCGCCTGCGCCGCGCTGCCGTTGCGCACAGCGATCTCCAGCGTGCCGGCGCTGCCGCGGTAGGCCAGGAGGGCGCCAACCGGCGCCGCGGCAAAACTGGGCTGGATGCCGTCAATCGTGGCTGGCCCGATGTGGACTTGCCAGCGCGCCACGCTCAGCCAGGCCGCGGGGATGTTGCTGATCAGGTTGCCAAAATGATCCACATGAATGATGGCGCCGGTCAGGGTTCCGTCGGGCTGCCGCTGGGGCTTGGGCAGCAGCAGGCGCACAGGGTCGTTGATCGGCGTGCCCAGGATGTTGAGGGACACTTGTTGCGCCAGGTGTGCAGCGACCGGCGCGAAAATGTCGCGGCCGTGGAAGGTGCTGCTGGGATTGTCGCGCCAGAAACGAGGCCGATCGAGGTGAACGCAGGCCGTGACGGCGCCGCTGTCGAGCACATCGGTAAACAGGCCGTTGTCAGGTCCCACAAAGATGGCGGTGGAGGTCTGGATGGCGAGCGGACGCCGGGCGCTGCCGACGCCAGGGTCAACTACGGCAACATGAATGGCGCCTGTGGGGAAAAAGGGCGCGGCCTGCGCCAGGACATAGGCCGCTTGCAGCACGGCCTGTGGGGCAATGGCGTGGGTGATGTCAACCAGGGTCACGTCCGGCGCACGGCTGAGGATGACGCCTTTCATGGCGGCCACATAGCCATCCTGGTTGCCAAAATCGGTCAGCAGCGTGATGATGGGCACGGATTCCTCGTCTTCGAGTCGAATGGGCGGCGCAGGGTGGATGCCGCCGGCGCAGAAACGAATCCTACTGCCAAACACAACGCACCAGGAAGGACGAAGTTACAGGCTCCGCCACCCCTGGCAGTGTTACTTCTATTTTACCACACTTTTACCACAATAAGAGACCGAACGACCAGGTCAGGGCGCCGCATCGTTGACATCAATCCAAACCATGTGCAGGGTGGGGCGGGGGTCGGGACCGTTGTAGTCAATGCGCAGGATAGCGCCATTGAGATCATTCGCCAGCTTGATGCGCTGCGTGGTCTCGAACCAGGCCCAGTTGCCGGCCGCGGTGCGATCCACCGGCAGGGTGATGCTGCTGAACTCGGTGGGCAGGGTCACGCTGAAATCGGCGTCGCTATCGTTGACGTAGGCCAGGCGGATGTGTACATTGTCCAACGTTTGCCCGTAATAGCTGAGGGTGTTGCTGATGGCAAAGGCGAGCGCGGCGCCATCCATGCGGCCGGCAAAGCGCGAGTAGATGTTCGTGGCGGCCTGCGGCAGCGGCACGGGGTCATAGCAGGGCAGGCTGCTATCGCCGCAGCGCACGCTGTACGGACCGTAGGCCACGGCCAGGAAGTGGTTGAAGTTGTCGTCGAAGCCTTCGCAGTAGCCCTGACAATAGCTGCCGGTGTGCGGAAATTCGGTGCGGTGGAACGCGGTCCACAGATCGCGGGCGCTGGTGGGGCTGTCGCCAAACTGACGCTCCAACCAGTCGCCAAAATCGCCCTGGTTGCCGTTGCGCGGGGTCGTGATGGCAGGAAAGCCGTACTGCGTGTTGAAGGCGCGCAGTTCGCTGGCCGCCGGTGTGCCGCAATTGCCATCGCCGTCGGTGTTGGCGCAGAACCATTCCGGCTGTGTGTCTATGAAATCGGGCCAGAACGGCCCCAGGCCGAAGAGCCAGCTCCAGTATTCGATCTGGCGCCGCGCCACGCCTGACCAGCTCTGCGACGGCTCCAGCTTGATGGGCAACAGGCCACGGTTGTCGAGCAGCAGTTGGAAGACGGAGCAGCGGGCTGAGGCGGGCGGGGGCGCGGGCGGGGGCCGGCGGATGAAGCCGGGGACATCATAGCGCATGCCGTTGAAGCCCAGGCCGATGTGGCGATTGCTGTATTGGGCGATGCCGGTGAACTGGCCGGGTACCCCGTACACCCAGTTGCAGCGCAGATAATCATCGGGCGCGGGCGCAAAGAGGAGGTAGACCGGTTTGCGTGGGAAGGCCTGGTGAAAGGCATCGAGGGCGTTGCGCACGAACTGGTCGTACTCGCCGTCGGCGTAGGCTGAGATCAGGCATTGCGGCGACGCGGGGTTGGCGCAGTTGGCGATCAACTCCAGGGTAATGCCGCACCAGGGCGCGGCCAGGTTGGTCTCGTTGTCATAGCCGCCGGCGATGAACAGCCCGGCGATGCGCGGATCGTTGCCAAACGCCGCGCCCAGGCGTTGAATGAGGGTGCTGTACGCGGCCTGCAGCGCCGCGCTGTCAAGCCGCGGCACGTATTCGGTGTGGGTGAGCGCCTGGCCGCCGACTGTGCGCGTGACGCTGATGGCGTAGTTGGGCGCCACGCCGTTGCTGCTGCCTAGCCAGGATGGGACGTTGTTGTTACAATAGCGGATGCCGTCCATTTCGTTGCCCTGTGACCAGAAGCGCGGCAGGCTGAGCCACAAGGGGCGTGGGGAGAGCACCTGCCCGTCCACCGTGGTGACCTGCTGTTGCCCCATTTGCCGCAGGCGATCTTCGATGACGCTGAAGTCGGTGCAGCCGGTGGGGTTGGTGGCGCAGTTGGCCGGGTTGATCTCAGCCCACAGCACATCGAGATGGCTGCCCAACTCGATGCCAGGGATGGCGCGCGCGGCGCCGTTGAAGTTGTCGCGATCCACCAGCATGGCCCCGCCAGGCGCCAGCGCGTAATCGGGCGCCGCGAGCGTCGCCGATCCCGGCGCTCCCGCTCCCGGCACTCCCAACGCCATTCCGGTCAGGCCCAGTAGACTGAGAAATATGAGGAGAACAATGGAGAAAATCATGAGACGACGAATGCGTGAAGAGATGGTCATAACAAAACTATAATGGGTGTGGGGGGAAAAGTCAAGGGGAACAATTCGCAATTCGTCATGGGTTGCGGTACAATAGCTTCATTCCCAGACCAATGATACGAAGGCCACTCCGATGTGCAAATCCGTTCTCGTTCCGTTGATTCTCCTTCTCGCCGCGCTGCTGACCGCCTGCGGCAGCCCACCGACGCCCGTTCGCATGCCGATAGTCTCGTCTGCGCTGGCGCGCGGCCAGCGTGTGTTCGAGCAGCACTGCGGCGCGTGTCACAGCCTGTCGCCAGATACAACCCTGGTTGGCCCCTCGCTGGCTGGAATCGCTCAACGGGGCGCGACGCGCATTGATGGGCTGGATGCCCGCGCCTATCTCTACACCTCGATCATGCGACCCAGCAATTTCCTGGTCGCAGGCTTCGACAACCTGATGCCCTCGACCCTGGCCAAAACCCTCAGCGGCGAAGAAATTGACGCCGTCGTCGCCTACCTCCTGGCGCAAGAGTGATCGAACCCCCACGTTGCACCCCCTGCCTGCTCTGACCGGGTCGCAGCCCGTACAGACAGGCCTTCTTTCCCCCAGGCCGAGCAGCGATGATCGTCACGGACGATGCATTGCAGACAAACGAAGGAGCGACCCGGGAGCCGCGGCTCACCGCTGCTGGTAAAAATGGCGCATGGGCAACGCTGCTATCTCGATGCTATCTGAAAGAAGGACACCCATGAAGACCGTGCTCAGGACCCTGGCCATCATCGTTGGCGCCATTCTGGCGGCGTTCGTTCTTGTCGTGATCGTGGCGGCCATTGCGCCCGAGGTGGCCGATCCAGCCATTGACATGACCCGTCACGGGGCCGGCGCCAGCAGCGTCGAGCCGTCCTACTCCGGTTTGCAGCGCCAATGGCCTGCCAGCAACGAACCGGCCGACAACCCCTCCACGCCAGAAAAAATCGAGTTGGGCCGTCTGCTCTTCTTCGATTCCGTCCTTTCGCAGGCCAACGACACATCCTGCGCAACCTGCCATCATCCCGACCTGGGCTTTGGCGACGGTCAGCCGACGCCCAAAGGGCCGTCCGGCCCGCTGGCGCGCAATGCGCCGACGCTCTGGAACGCTGCTTTTACGCAGAAGCTCTTTTGGGACGGTCGCAGCGACTCACTGGAAGCCCAGGCGATCTTTCCGCTCACCCACCCCAACGAAATGAGCGTCACCGACACCTCGGCGCTGGAAGCAGAACTACGCGCCATCCCTGCTTATGTCGAGCTATTCGATGTCGCCTTTGGCGGCGGCGCCCAAGCCGTCGCCGTGCAGCACCTGATGCAGGCCCTGGCCGCCTTCCAACGCAGCCTCTTGAGTCAGAACAGCCCCTTCGATCGCTACGCCGTCGGGGATTTCGACGCCCTGACGCCGCAGCAGCGGCGTGGCCTGGCCCTCTTCCGTTCCGGCGCCACACGCTGTTTCGAATGCCACACCGCCCCCACCTTCGCCAGCGACACCTTTCGCGTCGTTGGCGTGCCCGACGACGACCCGGGCCGCGCTGGCATCGTCGCCGATGGACAAAAAGGCGCGTTCAAAACACCAACCCTGCGCAACATCGCCCTGTCGGCCCCCTACATGCACAACGGCGCCCTGGCCACGCTGGAAGATGTGGTGGATTTCTATGCCAACGGCGGCGGTCACGCCTTCGACATCGCCAACGTGGACGTGTTCGTCAACGGCTTCGATCTGAGCCAGCAAGAGCGGGCTGACCTGGTCGCCTTCCTCTATGCCTTGACCGACGAATCGCAACAGCCAGAGATTCCGGCGGCGGTCCCCTCTGGCCTGCCCGTCGTCCAGCCGATTGACAACCCGGCACACCAACGGGTTGCAGATCACAACCGCGGCGGAGACGGGCAGGTGGTTCCTCCGCGCGCCGCCGTCACCCTGACTGTGCAACCGGGCCAGACCATCCAGGCGGTGGTAGATCGGGCGCGCCCAGGCGACACAGTGTTGATTCCAATGGGCGTCTATCACGAAACCGTAGCCGTTGACATCAGCGATCTGACCATCGAGGGAATTCCCGATGGGCAAGGCGACTTCCCCACGTTGGACGGCGAGTTCAAGCTGGCCGACGGGATCGTCGCTTCAGGCAACAACTTCAAGCTAGGCAAGCTGGCGTTCAAGAACTACAACGACAACGGCGTGCTGGTCGAGGGCGCGACCGGTGTGCATCTGTACGACATCTATGCCGAAAAAACGGGCACCTACGGGGTCTATCCGGTGCGCAGCACCAACATTCTGATCGAACGAGTGACGGTGACGGGGGTGGAGGACGCCGGCATCTACGTTGGTCAGTCGGAAAACGCTGTCGTGCGCGATTGCGTCGCCTACGCCAACGTTGCGGGGATCGAGTTGGAAAATACCCTCAACGGTGAAGTAACGAACTGTCACGCCTACGATAACACAGCGGGGCTGCTGGTCTTCGTACTGCCACAGTTGACTTCCAAGATCTCGGCCAACACACGCGTTCACGATAACATCATCGAAAACAACAATCGAGTCAATTTTGCGCGCGGCGGCGTCGTGCGCTTCGTCCCGTCCGGCATCGGCGTGCTGCTGATGGGCGCCGACCGGGCTGAGATCTATGGCAACGAGATCAAGGACAACAAAACCGGCGGCATCGGCATCTACAGCCTGACGCGCACCGGCCTGTTCGAGCCAAACGAGCTGGACATTGGCCCGCTGCCGGAGGGCAACCGCATCCACGGCAACACCCTGGCGCACAATGGCTTCGCCCCGGACGAATTCCTGACCAAGCTCGGCGTTCCCGGTTCGGACCTGATCTGGGACGGTTCGGGCGCCGGCAACACGTTCGATCAGCCCGGCGCATCGGCCTTCCCGCCCCTGCTGCCGAGTCAAGGCTGGCCGGGCTTTTTGCAGCGCGCCTATGGCAACCTGCTGAATTTTGTGATCGAGAGAGTGATGTAAATCCAGGGGGGCGTTGCCTGGGCGCAGAGTCGCGGGCCAGCACCCAGGCTCATGCATGCCCTGTGGGGGTCAAATGAAAATTCGAGACTACCAGGCTTGGTTGCAGGCATGGGACGCCGCGCGGGGCTGGGACCAGGTCGCGCCTGCCCATACGCTGCTGCACGCGATGGAGGAGCTGGGCGAGGTGGCGCGGGTCATTTTGCGCCGCGAGGGCTACAAGCCGTCGGCTTTTCCCGATCAATGGCAGGTTGAATTGCGCGAGGAGTTGTCGGACGTCTTCGTCTTTCTGTTCAAGCTGGCCTATCAGTGCGGCGTGGATGTCGAGGATGCATTGCGGGCAGGCATGGTCAAGGCGGATACCCGTCACCCCCTGGAGACCGGGGCACCGGAGATGGCGCGCTACCTGGCGCAGCAGGCGCACCCGGAGTCCTGAACCTGTTCAGGGACGCGAATCCGGCAGGTGCGCCCCGAACAAGTTCGGAAGCCTGGCGGGTGCGGGAGTCCTGAACAAGTTCAGGGCCGTTGGCATTTGCTATTTCGGGCGTTGACGCCTTATAATGGCGCTTCCTGTGCCTGAGTAAGCGTGCGCTGTGCGTACCCGCGAGATCAGAGCCGATGGCGCAGAGATCAGCAGGAGCCAAGCTTGTGGAACATCCAGCATCACGTATCCGTTGCAGCGTCGGCGTGACGGCGCATAATGAAGCCGCCAACATCGGCGCGCTCCTGGACGCGCTGATAAACCAACATCTCTATCAGGCGGAGATTAGCGAGATCATCGTCGTAGCCAGTGGCTGCACCGACGACACGGTACCGATCATCGAACGCAAGCTGGCCGAGGATGAGCGCATCCGGCTGATCGTGCAGCCGCGGCGTGAGGGCAAGACGTCCGCGATCAACCTGTTTCTGCAGGCGGCGACCGAAGCGATCTGCGTCCTGGAGAGCGGCGACACCCTGCCGCGCGAGGATGCGGTGGAGCACATGGTACGTATGTTCGCCGACCCGAACGTCGGGATGACCGGCGCGCACAAGATCCCCGTCAACACGCCCGATCACATCGTTGGCCTGTTTTCTCATCTGCGCCTGCGCATGGAGCATGAACTGTGCCTGGAAATTCCGCGCCTGGGCGAGATGATTGCGTTCCGTAAGGTGTTCGATCAGATACCACCTGATGTGGCGATGGACGAAGCGTTTGTGGAGGCGCTGGTGGTCAAGCGCGGGATGCAGGTGCGTTATGCGCCGGATGCCGTGGTCTTCAACACCGGCCCGGACACCGTGAGCGATTTCGTGCGCCAACGCCGGCGCAACCATGCCGGGCATCTCTACTTACAGCACAAATACGGCTACCAGGTGTCCAGCATTCAGAACGGACGCGTCCTCAAGATTGCCCTCAAGGAGATCTGGGGCGCCATACGCCTGGTCTACACCCTCTTCTTGATGGCCTTTCTGGAGGGCTATGCGCGCGTTCTGGGCTGGTACGACTTCAAGGTCAAGCAGGACCGTCATGTGGTGTGGGACATGGCCTGGACGCAGAAAGCCGATGTTGGCGCAGAGGCCCAGCGCCGTCTGGGCGCCCAGGACACCGCACCGATGGCGACAACGACGAATCTCTGATCTCCGGTCTCCATCATTGCAGGGAGCAAGTTGTGCGTGACAAACTAACGGCGCTGCTCAAACTGGTGGTCAGTGCAGCGCTGATCGCTTTCATCTTCAGTCGTGCAGATTTGGCTGCGCTGGGCGCTCGCCTGGCCGGCGCTAACGGTCTTCTTGTTCTACTGGCGCTGATCGCCTATTTCGGCGCCATTGTCATGAACACGGCCAAATGGGCCGTTCTCTTACGTGCCCAGGTGCCCGGGGTTCCTTTTGGCGCGCTGCTGCGCTACACCTTTATCGGCGTTTTCTTCAACAATATCCTGCCGGCCAACATTGGCGGTGATGTCATGCGCGGCTACGGCCTGAGCGCGTACACGGAGAGCAAACTCGACGCCGCGGCCTCGGTCATCGTAGATCGCTTGGTGGGGCTGATGGCGTTCGTTTCGTCCGCGGTGGTGGCCGCACTGATCGCCATCTACACCACGCACCTGCCCGATCTCGTCGTGGTGGGCGCAGTGGCGATTGTTGCGCTGGCGGCGCTCGTCTTTGCCTTTGCGGTGCTCTTCAGCCGGCGTCTGCGCATCGTCCTGGCCCGGCTGTTCGACTGGTCACTCCTGCGGCCGCTGGCTCCTGTCTACGGTCGCCTGGCCGATGCCTTTGGAGCCTATCGTTTTCGCTACAAGACACTGCTGGCTGCCTACCTGATCGGCATGACCGGCCTGATGCTGACCAACGCGGTCAATTACCTGCTGTCCCAGGCGCTGGGCGGCGGTATCTCGTTCCTGGCGATTGCCCTCTTCAACCCGCTCATCGCCCTCGTGCTTCTGATTCCCATTTCCGTGGGCGGGCTTGGCGTCAATCAGAACGCGTACGTCGGTTTCTATGGCCTGGTGGGTGTGCCGCACGACCATGCCCTGGCGGTGTCGCTGCTGATACAGGCGCTCATCATCATCTCCAGCCTGCCCGGTGGGCTGTTGTGGTTACGCGGTAGGAACATCACGCGGTAGGAGCTGCAGCTTGAACAGGTAGCGCCTTTTCAGCAAGCACCGAGTATCGAAGCGCCAGCATTTGCCTGAACTCAAGCCAATGGCGGTGTGGCGGTAGTGATGTAACGTACGTCGTCCGTGGCTTCCGCCACGACTGAAGCAATGATCTTGTCGTCAACCCCATGGCGACGCAGACCATCGAGCAGGCGTGCCATTTCGGGTGCATCTGCTTCGAAGCGAGCCAGGTCGGCGCGCAGGCCCTGTCCAATATAGGCACGCATGAGCGGCTGATAGCCGGAGAATCCCAGGCGTGGGGCCATTCGTTTCAGGTCTTCCAACACATCCTCTGGTATGCGAACGGTAATCGTCTTCATCGGACGGTCACGGCGCAGGCGGTTCTTTAGATCATTGATGTTCATAGATTCTTCTTTCTGACTTGACAGCCATGCGGGCAGAAACAATGCGTATCGTATCACCACGCATGGTATACACGACGTGCAGTAATTGCCAGTTCTGTGTCATGCCAATTGCTTTGTCCCTTGACTCTTCTTCCGCCTCGTCCGCCTCCACGACATAAACAAACGGATCATGAAAGACCTCGCATGCTGATTCAAACAAAATACGGTGCTTGTGCAGATTAACAACTGCTTTGGCGATGTCCCATTCAAAAGTAATGCCGTGAAGCCGGTAACGAGCGTCCATGATCATTAGTATAACTCAATGTATTTACAATGTCAATACGTTTTGAGCTATGCTGCGCAAAAACACTGGTCTGTTCATCATTTGCGCCGCTTAGTACAATATGTTATAATCCAAACGTGGTCGCTGAGATTCAGGTTTCGGGGCGATCTTTCGTTTTGGAGCCGTGGCGACGTTGATGCGGGTGTTGACGCAGGAAAAGTCATCGTGATGCGACATCCGTGGTATCGTGAAGCCCTTATCTTACTGATTGTCGTCGGGCTTTTTCTGTTTGTTCCCTTCGGTGTTGGCCTGTGGTATGACATGGCAACCGGTTCCACACCCTGGGGATTATTGATCGGTATCGGCACTGGGGCCACCGCTGCTACATTCTTCCTCGTTCGTCGCTTGGGAAGCGTGTACCGGGCCATTGCACCCGATACCGAAATTGACCAGGGAAAAAAGTAGGCATTCCGAGGTGTGAAGGCTCCCGCGTGGACTTTGCGCCTCTATCAGAAAGAACCAGAAGGAGGATATAGCAGAGTGCGCAATCTGTTCAAACCACGCAACCTTCTCATGATCGTTGTCGTCCTCGCGGTGATGCTGGGCGGCGCCATTCTCTTTCCGGTGCCCCTGCCCACCATTCTGCTGCCAGCGGAAGTAATCTTCTCCGTGGCTGGCTTCCCGGTTACGAACACCTTGATCACCACCCTGATCGCCGACATCACCCTGTTGGTCATTGCCTTCGCGGTCGGTCGCAATCTCAAAGAAATTCCAACCGGTTTTCAGAACCTGATCGAATGGTTCCTGGAAACTTTCTACCGTATGACCGAAGACATCGCCGGCAAGGTCAACGCTAAGCGCTGGTTCCCGGTCTTCATCACCATCATGATGTTCCTGATGGTGGCGAACTGGTGGGAGTTGATCCCCGGCTTCGACAGCATCGGCGTGATCGAACCGATAGAAGTTGCCACGGCCCACACCAACGGCACGGTGCGCACCGGTTACAAGCTGGGAACGTTCCTGGGCATTCCGTCGCTCATCAAGGTGCAGGTCAACCTGGACGATGAGCAAGTGCATGAGATTCTGGCTGAGCACGAAGCTGCGGCTGCAAGCGGAGAAGCAGCCACCGAGAGCGAGAGTCATGAGAGCAAGTATGGCGCCTATGTCCTGAAGCCGCTGTTCCGCGCCGCGGCCACCGATCTCAACGTGCCGCTGGCCCTGGCGCTGATCTCGGTCATTCTAACGCAAGCTGAGGGCATGCGGGTCCTCGGCATGAAGTACTGGCGTAAGTTCTTCTTGCCGACCATCACCGGCATGAAAGCGGTGGACGCCTTCGTCGGAATTTTGGAGCTGATCTCCGAGTTTGCAAAAATTATCTCTTTCTCCTTTCGTCTTTTCGGCAATGTCTTTGCCGGGCAGGTTCTCCTGTTCGTCATGCCATTTCTGATTCCGTACCTGATTCCCTTGCCGTTCTACGGTTTGGAACTGTTTGTGGGCTTTATGCAAGCCTTCGTCTTTGCCATTCTGACCCTGATCTTCCTGTCGTCGGCGGTAGTCAGCCACGAAGGGCACGAGGAGCATGGTCACGGAAAAGAGGCGCCTGTGACGGCGCATTGAGCAACTTGTCTGGGTTTGATCCGCAGGCGGGTACGCAGCGCGCGGGCAGGCCAGTCAAACGTTGATTTTGTGGAGGTCACACTTGGGGTGTGACGCTGAGTGAACTGTTCGCATTGACACTTAACAGAATCATTGAGGAGGATCGAAAATTATGAATGCAGTTCTGGCTGCGGGTCTTGCGATTGGCTTGGGCGCCATTGGCCCCGGCATCGGCGTCGGTTTGCTTGTGATGGGTGCGCTGCAGGCTATGGGTCGCAACCCAGAAGCGGCCGGCGAAATCCGCACGAACATGATTCTTGGTATCGTGTTCGCTGAAGCAATCGCCATCTACGCGCTGGTGGTTGCCCTGTTGTTGGTCTTCGTGGGCGCGCCGGGTCTCGCGACCTTTAAGTAGGGGTTTGAGGGGGTGCCAGCTTGGATATCTTTGGACAACTTGGAATTAACGGTGCCTTCCTGCTTGCGCAAATCATCAACTTCCTGATCCTGTTCTACTTGCTGCGGCGCTTCTTGCTGAAGCCCGTGATGAACATGCTGGACGCACGACGCCAGCGTATCGAGGACGGGATGAAGGCCGCCGACCGGGCACGCCAAGCCGCCGAAGCCGAGCGGACGGAATTGATGAAGAAGCTGGACGAGGAACGCCGCGCGGCGCAATCGCGTATTGCGGCGGTGGCCGGCGACAGCGAAAAGGTGCGTGAAAGCATCCTGACAACGGCGCGAGCGGAAGCTGAGGACATCAAGACAAAGGCGCGCGCAGAGGCGTCGGCCGAACGCGCGCAAATGCTGCGCGATATGCAGCGCCAGGTGGCCGATCTGGCCGTCCTGGCCGCGGAGCGCATCCTGGGCCATGAGCTGTCAAGCCCGACCGAACAGAAGCGCATGGTCAATGAGTTCTTAGCGAGTAAACTACAGTGAAAGCCGAAACCAGCGCACGCGACTATGCGAGCGGCTTTCTGGCCGCGGCTGTGGAACACTGGTCACAGCACCTGACGGTTTTGGCTGACCGGCTGGAGAATGATGCGTTGCTGCGCCCGCTGAGCGACCAGGCACAAGAGTTTGCCGGGCGCAACGCGACGCTGACCGGTCTTTTACCAACCGACTTCGGCAAGTTAGAAGTGGACTTGCTGCAAGTGCTGTTGTCACGTGGCGACTTGAGCAAGCTGCGCGAGGTGGTGGCAGAACTCAATGCGATCCTGCAGCGCACGGTGGCCGGCACGCAAACGGTGGCGGTGACAAGCGCCCAGCCGTTGAGCGAGAGCGACCGCAACGCCTTGCAGGACAAGTTCAGCGCGCAGTTTGGCGCCGGCCTTGAGTTTCACTACACTGAGGACCCGGCGCTCCTGGGCGGTATGATCGTGCGCGTGGGGGACAAACTGATTGATACCAGCGTCGCCAGCCGCCTGAGTCGCATGCGTGAACAATTGGCCGCCGCGGTGCGTTAGTGTATGCACGAGCACCGTCCTATCTGTGCGTCCGTCAACGTGACCCAGAGGCATGAGGAGAAACTAGATGGCGGTAATGACTGCCTCTCATACTGAGAGCATCGCGGATCTCATCAAGAAGCAAATCCTGGCGTTCGAAGCGCCGGTGCATATGGTGGATGTGGGCACCGTCACCGAGGTGGGCGATGGCATCGCCCGCATCAAGGGCTTGGCCAATGCCATGGCCAGCGAGCTGGTCGAATTCGCCAACGGTGTCATGGGCATCGTCTTCAACCTGGAAGAGAACAGCGTCGGTGTCATCATCATGGGTGAGCACACCGAAATCGAAGAAGGCGACCTCGTCCGTTCTACCGGCCGTATCGTGTCGGTGCCGGTGGGCGAAGCCCTGATCGGCCGTGTGGTCAACGCGCTGGGCGAGCCCCTTGACGGCAAAGGCCCCATCAACGCCAGCGGCATGCGCCCCGTGGAGCGCATCGCACCCAACGTGATCGCCCGCAAGTCGGTGGACACACCGGTGCAAACCGGCATCAAGGCCATCGACGCGTTGATTCCCATTGGTCGCGGCCAGCGCGAGCTGATCATCGGCGATCGCCAGACCGGCAAGACGGCCATTGCGATTGATACCATCATCAACCAAAAGGGCAAAGACCTGATCTGTATTTACGTAGCCATCGGCCAGAAGCGCGCCCAGGTGGTGCAACTGGTGGCTACCCTGGAAAAGTACGGCGCGATGGATCACACCATCGTTGTCGCGGCTACAGCTTCCGACCCGGCCGCCCTGCAGTACATTGCGCCCTACGCCGGTTGTGCCATGGGCGAGGAGTTCATGGAGCAGGGCAAGGACGCGTTGATCGTCTACGACGACTTGAGCAAGCACGCCCAGGCCTATCGCCAGGTATCGCTGCTCATGCGCCGACCGCCTGGCCGTGAAGCCTATCCCGGCGATGTTTTCTACCTGCACTCGCGCTTGCTGGAGCGGGCCGCGCGCCTCAACGCCGATTACGGCAGTGGCTCACTGACGGCTCTGCCCATCATCGAGACGCAGGCCGGTGACGTGTCGGCCTATATCCCCACCAACGTCATCTCGATCACCGACGGCCAGATCTTCCTCGAGGCCGACCTGTTCTACGCCGGCATTCGCCCGGCCTTGAACGTCGGCATCTCGGTGTCGCGCGTCGGTGGCTCCGCGCAAACCAAGTCCATGAAGAAGGTGGCCGGTCGCCTGAAGCTGGAACTGACACAGTTCCGTGAACTGGCCGCGTTTGCCCAGTTCGGCTCCGACCTGGACAAATCCACGCAGGCGCAGCTCGATCGTGGTCAACGCCTGACCGAGGTGCTCAAGCAGCCGCAGTATCTGCCGGTGTCGCTCGATCACCAGGTGATGACCATCTTCGCCGCCACCAACGGCTTCCTGGACAAGCTGCCGGTCAGCGCGCTGCGTCGTTGGGAAGATGAGTTTATGAAGTTCATGGACGCACAGCACGCAGACGTCGGCAATGTCATCCTGCGCAGCAAAGACCTGGACGCGACAACGGCTGATCGCCTGAAGATGGCCATTGGCGACTTCAATGCCACGTTCACGGCGTAAGCAACGAAGGACGCATGATCTCAGGCCAAGAGCTGGCCTTCGTCCTTCGCTTCTCGTCTTTGCAGGAGAGATAAATCGTGGCCAATGACCGTGAAATCAGACGACGCATCAAGAGCGTGAAGAACATCGCCCAGGTGACGAAGGCGATGGAAGCTGTCAGCGCGTCGAAGATGCGCCGTGCGCAAGCCCAGGTGCTGGCGACGCGGCCGTATGCGGAAAAGGCCTGGGAGATGCTAACCTTCCTGGCGCGTATCCGGCGCAGCGGCGCCGATCAGCAGGCCCTGTTGCAGGCGCGGCCGGAGAAGAAGGTGCTCCTTCTGCTCATCACCTCTGACCGCGGCCTGGCGGGTGGCCTCAATGCCAACATGCTGCGCGAGGCCTCGCGCACGATTCGGCAGTGGGAAAAAGAGGGTAAGACGGTGTCGCTGGTCACCGTGGGGCGCAAGGGGCGTGACTTCATGCGCCGTTACGGCCCGCCCAGTAGAGCGGAGTTCAGCAGAGTGGGCGATCGGCCAACCAGCCAGGCGCTCAGCATTCAGAAGGTCGGCGTAGATGAAGCTACCGTAGCTCCGATTGCACGCGTCGTGATTGACGAGTTCGTCAGTCAGGCCGTTGATGCGGTTTACATCGGCTTCATGGACTTCGTCAACGCTGTGGTGCAGAAGCCGGTTATCCGAAAGCTCCTGCCCATCGAACCCGATGAGCCGACGATACCGATCACGAAGGATTACATCTTCGAACCGGATGCGCAGTCGGTTTTGACGCAGGTGATGGAGAGCTTTACCGAAGTGCAGATTTTGCAGGGGCTGTATGAGGCCATCGCCAGCGAGCATTCGGCACGCATGGTTGCCATGCGCAACGCGACCGATGCCGCCAACGACCTGATCGGCGAACTGACCCTGAGCGCCAATAAGGCGCGCCAGGAAAAAATTACTAAAGAACTGATGGATATTGTGGGCGGCGCCTCTGCCTTGGCGCAGGCGAGCACCTAGATCTGACATGATCCTGATGCCGTGACCGGAGGATAATGATTTATGGGAAATAACGGAACGCGAGTCGAAGGTAGAATCCTCGCGGTAGTCGGGCCGGTGGTAGACGTCGAATTTCCGCCTGATCAACTGCCTCAAATTTACGACGCGATCGAAATCCCGCTGGGCAGCGGGTCGGCCCTGGTCTGCGAAGTGCAGCAGCACTTGGGTGATGGCCGTGTGCGCGCCGTCGCCATGTCGAGCACCGACGGCTTGCGGCGCGGCATGCCTGTGCGTAACACGGGCGCTCCCATCAGCGTGCCGGTCGGCCCCGACACCCTGGGCCGTATCTTCAACGTTCTCGGCCAGCCGATTGACATGAAGGGCGATGTCAAGGCCGTCACCTATTACCCCATTCATCGCCTGGCCCCGCTGTTCGTCGAGCAGTCTACACAGACCCAGGTCTTCGAGACCGGCATGAAGGTCGTTGACCTCATCGCGCCCTTCACCAAGGGGGGAAAGACCGGCATCTTCGGCGGCGCCGGCGTCGGCAAGACGGTCATCATCCAGGAACTGATTCACAACATCGCCAAGTTCCACAGCGGCTATTCGGTGTTTGCCGGCGTGGGCGAGCGTTCCCGCGAGGGCAATGACCTTTACCACGAAATGAAGGAATCGGGCGTGCTGCCGCAGACCGTCATGGTCTTCGGGCAGATGAATGAGCCGCCCGGCGCCCGCTTGCGCGTGGGCCTGACTGGCGTGACGATGGCGGAGTACTTCCGTGACGAGGGCCGCGACGTGCTCTTGTTCATTGATAACATCTTCCGCTTTGTGCAAGCCGGCTCTGAAGTGTCGGCTCTGCTGGGCCGTATGCCCAGCGCCGTCGGTTATCAGCCCACCCTGGGCACCGAAATGGGCGAACTGCAAGAGCGCATCACGTCCACCAAGACCGGCTCCATCACCTCGATGCAGGCCATCTACGTGCCGGCCGACGACTACACCGACCCCGCCCCGGCGACGACCTTCGCCCACCTGGACGCGATCGTCTCGCTGGAACGCGCCCTGGCCGCGCAGGGCCTTTACCCGGCCGTGGATCCGCTGGCCTCGACCAGCCGTGTTCTGGATCCACTGATTGTGGGCATGGAACACTACGACGTGACCCGCGGCGTGCAGCGCACCTTGCAGCGCTACCGCGATCTGCAAGACATCATCGCCATTCTCGGTGTCGAAGAATTGAGCGAAGATGACAAGTTGGTGGTGGCGCGCGCGCGCCGTATGCAGCGCTTCCTGACGCAGCCGATGCATGTGGCCGAGCAGTTCACCGGTCAGCCCGGCGCGTATGTCAAGATCGAAGAGACCGTGCGGGGCTTCAAAGAAATCCTGGAAGGCAAGTATGACACGCTGCCGGAGCAGGCGTTCTACATGGTGGGCACCATCGAGCAGGTGGTGGCCAAGGCGAAGACCCTGACCGGCGGTTGAGCGGAGGCCATTATGCCGATTCGCTTTGAGTTTGTGGCGCAGTCTGGACGGATCTTCAGCGATGATGTGGATATGGTGATTGCGCCGAGCGCCGATGGCGTGCTGGGCATCCTACCCAAACATGCGCCGCTGATGGCTCTCATTCAGCCCGGCGAAGTCGTCATCAAGAAGGCCGGCAGCCCGGACCGCTTCTTCTCGGTGGCTGAAGGCTTCATCGAGGTGCGGCCCGATAAAGTGGTGCTGTTGGCCCGTTCGGGCGAGTCCGCGGAGAACATTGATGCGGCGCGGGCCGAGGAAGCCCGTCAGCGCGCCGAGCAGTGGCTGACGAGCCATCCGAAGGGCGCTGAACGCCGGGAGATGATGGAAGCCGCGCTGCGGCGCTCCATCATGCGTCTGCGTGTTGTGCAAAAGCGCAGCGCGACGCACACCCCCGGGGCGCACTTCCGCGACCCAAACAACAACAATCAGTAACTCACAAAGGGCGCTTGCTGCTGCAAGCGCCCTTTGTTTATGGAGCATCAACTGGCGCGGTTGGCGTTAAAGGAGTGAAACCATGCAGCGACTTAATCCCATGATGCCTGGAGAGCTGCTGTACGAGGAGTTTCTGGAGCCAATGGGTCTCTCGCAGTATCGTTTGGCAAAGGAGATCGGTGTGCCCGCGCAGCGGATTAGTGACATTGTGGCGGGTAAGCGCGCGATTACGGCGGACACTGATTTGCGATTGTGCCGTTTCTTTGGTCTCTCTAATGGCTACTGGCTGCGCGCGCAGGCGGCCCATGATACAGAGGTGGCTGAGAGCAGGCTGGCGGAAACGCTGGCGAAGATCAAGCCCTGGCAGGGAGCGCCATCTCGTGTAGGCCATGTGGCCTGAGAATCGCTAAACGTGGTTATATCCTTGTGAACTGGCGCCCTCCCGCCTTCGTAGACGGTCAGATGAACCGGAATACAGATTACGCACGCGGCACGTCGTTGTTGGCATAGTACCTCTTTCTAAACCACTTGTCACCCCCCATTCCCATACGTACACTCGACTTAAGCGCGCAGGAGGAAGATCATGCTCGATCTCCAGGCGGCAACACTCACCGTCGTTAAAAAAGCGGACCATATTGGACGGGGCGAACCGATGCTGTGGACGATGTTCATCGTGCTCGGCCTGGACACCATCAATAGTCAGCAGTTCGTAGTTCCAACAGACCCGGTTGCCGGAAAACCGGGCAAAACAAGGTAGGGCGAATGCTACTCACACAGTCAAAAACCAAACATATCAACACCGTCACCCACGAAGGCAAAGTGCTGATCATGGCCACAGTGGTTGAAAATGGATCAGCCACACTCCGCTATACCGTCAAGCAGGACGGCTTCGAAGACAGCGCCCTACAGAACCCCAACGGCAGCGGCTGGGAGGCGTTCAAGACGCTGGAATTGCCTAATGATCGCTTAGGCGACGCTTCGGTTGCGGACAAGGAGCAGGCGGAATTGACCGACAAGCAGGGCAAGTACCTGCTGCGCTCGATCTACGACAGCGCCGCGTTGACCGCCGACGCGCCGGTGCAGCTTGTCTCGCACGACGGCCATCTCTATGTCTTCCGCCAATCCACACGCGGCACGCTGCTGGTGGACCGCTTTGTGCTCGATGGCATGACCAACACGCTGACCCCCAAACTGGAAGTGCGCTTCAAACGCAGCCGCCAACGGTACACCCCGCTCAAAGCCATGAAGATCAACAGCGGCGGCCAGATGGAATCGCTCGATTCGCTGGACTTCCGAGACATGCAGAATCGGCCCTTCACCGAGCCGTCCACGGAGCTCTGTCCCGAGCTGCTCAGCCAATTGCAGAATGGCTGGTTCGGCGTGGTGGTTACGCCCACCAATGAACAGGAAAATTACCGCTGGCACATCTTCGCCCACAACCGCAGCAGCGGCAAGGTTGACCTGGTGACGCTGCGCGCGGGCAGCGAGCAGCTCTTCGACCTGCAAGACTACTGGTTTCGCACGATGGACCCCATCACCGACCAGGTGCAGTACGACAGCATTCCCGGACTCATCCACCGCCAGCTAGAGCTGCAAGACAGTGCGGGCACGCCGTTAGCCGCGATCAACGGGCTGGCGGTCATCAAATACGACGTGCAGCGGGAGCAGCAGACACAGAATGGGCCGCAGCTGGTGCGCGACGCCAGCAAGGTGCTGCTGGCTGTGCCCACAGCTGCGGGCACGGCGACCCTCAGCTTTGCGATTGGCGTGGACGGGCGCCTGGCGCAAATTGCCGGCGACAGCAAGGACGAGCTGCTGCGCAGCCAGGAGCGCGAGATCCTGCTGCCGCTCAACCTGCTCGACAACATTCGAGCCGTGGGCGACAGCACAGCCGCGCCGGCCGGCGTAATCGCCGCCATGCGCCGCTCCGACGACGACGACAGCGCTGACCGGGTGCGCGTGCAGGTGAGCGCCGATGACAAGCAAGCGGTGAGTAAGCTCAAGAGCGGTGACACGGTCAAGCTGAGCAACACCGCCAGCTATAACGGTCTCTACCGGGTCGCAAAGGCCGACGACGGCAGTTTTGTCATCGACGCGCCCTTCAAGTACGGCGAACTGGGCGACTGGGAGAAGGTGGAGGAAGAAGAGAGCGGACTGATCTTCGACGGCATGCTGACCGGTTACGCAAAGACCGGCGACGGCAAGCTCAAAGTCCACGCGGTCAACCATGGGCTGGCGGCCGGCGACCTGGTGCAGATCGTGGGCGACGGCGATTACAGCGGCGAGTACCCGGTGCTCCAGCACGACGAAGACAGTTTCACCATCGAGCGACTCTGGGCTGGCGGCGAGGCGGTCAACATCAAGCTGGAGTCGCGCAAGCGCCGCGGCCTGGTGTTGGACGGCAAGCGCGATTGGATCAGCGCGCCCTTTTCGCAGCCGATCAATCTCAGCGCAGGTTTCACGGTGGAAGCCTGGGTCAAATTGAACAGTGCTGACGATCAAACCCTGCTGATGACCCAGCCGGACAGCAAACAGAGCGGGGGAGCCCCGGCAGGAACCGCAGCGACCCTGGCGCTGAAAGATGGCAAATTCACCGTTGCTATCACCCGTCCGCTGCTCGGGCGCACCAGCGCGCTGCGGATTGAATCCGCCACGCCGGCGCCGCTGCGCGAATGGGTGCATGTGGCGTGCAGCTTCGACGGCAAGGAATTGCATCTGCTGGAAAATGGCGGGGTCAAGGCCACGGTCACTGTCGAGGAACTGAACCGCAAAGCCAGGAGCGGCCAGGATGCGCTGGCCAAACAACTGGAGAAAGAAGCCGCCGAGTTGCGGGCTGCCTACACGGCCAACCCCAACCACCCCGCCAACTACTGGTTCCGGATGGCGCAGCGCGCCGATGGCAAAGTGGTAACCGCCGGGATGGAGACAGGTATGAGCCGGGACCAGGTTGATCACCGCGCCGAGCAACTCTGGCGTTTGGAACCGCAGGGTGATGGCGCCTTTGCCATTCGCAACAAGGCGACCAACCGTGTGCTGGAGTATGTGGCCGCAGACCGTCCCGTCCAGCAGACTGAATGGCGCAACGCCGACAGCCAAAAGTGGACGTTGGAGGCCAACACCAACGATTTCTACACCTTCCACACCAAGACGGATGGCAAGGTGCTGGACGGCTATCTCGGCGGCTTCGTCGTGGGCAATCCCTGGCCGGCGGAGACCACCAACGCCCATTGGCAGCAGTGGCGGTTGGTGACAGTGGGGCCAGCGTTGGCCGTCGAAGTGCAGGCGGCGCTGGATGCACTGCAAGGCAAGGGCAACCAGGGCAAACCCACTTTCAGCCTCAGCGTCAGCACCATCAGCCTGGCCGCCACACCGCAGATTAAAGCGGGCAAGGTACAGCCGGCCGACCTGCTGCAAGGGGAATTGGCGGATGTACGGCTCTGGACCAGCGGGCGCAGCGACAAGGCGATCGCCAACGCCATGCATCTCCAGTTGACCGGCCGCGAGGCCGGGCTGGCCGGTTACTGGCGGCTGGGTGGCGTTGCCCTGGAGGAGGATGGCAGCCAGCGCGTCTTCGACTTTTCGGTCAACGCTAACCACGGCGAGGTGCAAGGCGCTCCCTATGCTGGCGGCGTGACGCTGGGGCGCACCCTGCGTGACGGCAAGACTGAAGCCGTCAAGCTCAGCAATGGCGACCTCTTCGCTGTGCGTGAGGGCGCGGTCTACGTCGAAAGCTTCGAGTTCCGCAGCGACAAGCCGGTTGCTCCCACCAACGCCGACGGCAAGGACGGCGTCATCTTCGCGCCATCGCTGTGGGGGCGCCTGAGCCGCAACTCGGAGGAAGAACTGAGCTTTGCCCCCATGCAGGAGAAGTTCCTGTTCGAGGATCTCGGCGACGGCTGGCAGCGCGCCGCCTGCCGCTTTATCGTCCCCGAAGGCGTGCGCCTGCTGCGCTGCTTCGAGGTGGCCGGCGTGGTGGGCGATTGGACCACCCTGGAGGTGCGCCGCCATGCGCTCAGATTGGTCTCCGACACGGTGACGTTGAGCACATCCGACGAAAGCGCCAAGCTGACCGCACTGGCAAGTTCGTTGGCCAATCCTGCCCAACCCGCCGAGCTGCTGCGCGAACTCGACAGCAAGGAAAAAGAAGAAGCGCCGCTCGTCACTCGCCAGAAGGAGCTGGAGCGGCTGCTGGGCGACATCGCCAATCGCAACGAGACTGAACGACGCCGCAATGACTACCAGAGCCTTGTGCAGTCGCTGACCTGGGCGCGCGACGCCCGCCAGCGTGAATACGATGCGGCGATGGCCACGCCCCCTGAGGGCGAAGTGAAGACCGACCTGTGGGGCGAGGGCAATGATGCCACCCATATCGACTGGCACATCCATACGGCGGAGATTCTCGCGCCCCCCGGGAAACGGGTGACGGGCGTGCAGTTCTACAATCTGAGCGCCCGGCTGGCCGTCAAAATCCGCTGCGCCAATCCCGATGGCTCGGCTGAGGAATGGGTCGTGAACGAGGATCTGAACGGCAATGCCGCCGATCACCAGGACTGGGTCGACACTGCGCCGGTCAAGTGTCCCAAGGACAAAGTGGTGACCGGCGTGCAGTTCTACAAGAAGGGGAACCGCAGCGCCATCAGGATCCGCTGCAGCTATCCGTGGGGCGGCGGCGATGAATGGGTACTAAATGACGCGGACGCTGGTTTCTTTCGCTCGCGCCGCAGCGAACAGAACGATTTCATCGACCTGCACCCGGTGATGGTTGGCGCGGACCAGGTTATTTCCGGGTTGCAGATCCGCCAGTATGGGAACCGTATTGCGCCGCAACTGGCCTATTACAGCGTAGCGGAGATCAACCGGACTAGAAACGCCCTGAACAGCGCGAACTACGAACTCTCTGCCGCCCAGGCAGAACTTGCCCGCTTGAACCAGGCTCTGAACAGCAGCGACGGCCAGCGCCAGCAGTGGCAGGCTGAACTGGACGAGATCAACCGCCAGCTCGCGGCGCTCCGCCAGCGCATCGCCGAATTGACGACCAGCTATCTCGAGCTGATCGCCAAGGCCAACAACACTGCCCAGACCATGCCCGACCTGCCCGACCAGGAAGACCCGCGCGGCCTGCGGGTGCAGGGCGCGCTGCTGCCTTTCGCCGTGTCTTCCACCCGCCTGCATGCCCTGGAAAGCTGCACCGGGCGCGTCACCCTCAGCTATCAAGATGGCGACGGCAACCTGCGCCAGACCCATTACGACGCGGCCTACGACGCGGACGGCAAGGGTGAAGAGTGGCTGCCCGATGGCTATCGCGCTGCCCTGGCCCTGGATGGCCGCAGCCCGGCGCTGCCTTTGCCCGCTTCCGTCTTTGCCGGCCTGAGCAACCAGGTCACGATTGAGTTCTGGGCCAAGGGCGGCAGCGATCTGCCCAAGGTGAACGCATTGCTGGGCGCGCTGGATAGTAATAACAACCCCCGGCTGTGCATTCAACTGCCCAACGAGAAGGGCGAAATCGTCTGGCAAGCCGGTCAGAAGCCGGCCAACGGCGCCATTGACGGTCTGATCCAACCGGCCGATGCCAGCCTCTATCGTGGGCGCTGGACGCACTGGGCCTTTGTCAAGGACAGCAACGCGGGCGAGATGCGCATCTACGTGGACGGCAAGCTGTGGTGTAAGAATGACCCCAAGTCCAAGGATGGCGGTGGCCCGCGCACCCAATCGCTGAGCGGCATCGGTGAAGCGGGGATGGGCGGCTTCCCGCGCCAGAGCCCTGCCTGGCATGGGCAACTGTGCGAACTGCGCATCTGGAACGTGGCGCTGGGCGAGCGCGAGATCGAGGCCAACAGCGTGCTCACCCTCAGCGGCAACGAACCAGGGCTGATCGCCTATTACCCGCTCAACGAGGCGCAGGGCGATCTGGCGCGTGACCACAGCGGGCGCGGTCAAAACTTCAGCATCACTGGCGGCGCATGGGCGCCCTGCACCGCGCCGATTGGACGGCTTCACAAGCTTCCCATTTCTTTGCTCAGCCAGCGCAAGAGCTTTGACGGACAGAATAGCTATGAACAACTGCCGACGATGACTCCAGATTTCAGTGAGGGCATCTCAATTGAAGCACGCGTGCGTTTCGACCAGTTCAACCGCTGGTCGCGCATCATCGACCTGGGTGATTCCGGCAACAAGAAGAACATCCTGCTGGCGAACAAAGAGAGTAGCCGCCATCTCATCTTCCAGGTCTACAGAGGCGACGGTGCTGTCTTCACACTCGAATCGCCAACCGATCTGCCACAGGGTCAATGGATGCACGTCGTCGCCACCATCGAGAAAGATGGGTTGGCACATCTTTATGTGGACGGCACCGAAAACGCCAGCGGCAAGATGGAATTGCCGGCGAACGTTGAACGCGTCCACAACTATCTCGGCAGAGGTAGCTGGAACGACCCGTACTTCCAGGGCGAAATGGAGGCGGTGCGGCTCTACACGCATGCACTAAGCAGCCAGGAAGTCAAGGGGCTGATGGACGGCAGCTTCGAGCGCTCGGTGATCTGCGCCGAGTACAGCCGCGTGCGTGTGGATGCTCAGCGGCGCAAGTCGGTGATGATGCTGCGCTGCCTGGCGCTGCCCACGTTCGGAGGGCTGCGGCTGGTCGACGAACAACGCATCGAAGAGCTGGAGATGCAGTGGATCGGCAACGCCCAGATCAAGCCGACGCTGATCGGCTACATCGAAGGCGCGCCGCCGCTGCCCGGCGAAAACCTGACCGAAGAGCAGGACTACAATGGCGCAACCTCCGTCGAGCTGATCCAGTCCTCAGACGTGGAGTACAGTTGGACGCGCGAGCAGGATGTCAGCCTGGGGGCGGAGACAGCGCTCTTTGTGGGCGTGGATACTACGGTGACTGCCGGGCTTGGGGTCGAGACGGAACTGCTCGATACGCGTGCCGGCATGAATGTCGCCGCCGATTTTGCCTACCATTGGCAGAACGCCAGCACGGTGGGCGCAAGCCACAGCCTGATGAGCAGTGACCGGCTGGAACTGCGTGGCAGTCAGGAGCCGGAGCCGCACTTCCCGCACCTGGGCCAACGGTTCATTCCCAAGAATATCGGTTATGCCGTGGTCACCAGCGGTCTGGCGGATGTGTTTGTCAGCAAGCTCAAACGCAGCGGGCGCATGATCGGCTACCAGGTGCTGCCGGTGGAAGGGGTGCCGCTGGATGTCAACACGATCACCTTCCTGATCAACCCGGCCTACACCATGGCGGGTAGTCTCGACGGCATGACCGGCAGCCGCGCCACCAGCGAGCGCTTCTTCCGCCATGTGCCGGAGATGCGCAGCCAGTATGGCTCGCTCTACCCGGCCAGCTACTTCCGCTTGAAAGAGGCCTATGATCTCAAGGCGCAGATCGATGAGCAGGACAAATTACACCAGGCTTACTTCAATCAGTTCAACGCCGGCCTGGTGGATGAAACATCGCTCAACCGCCAGGTGGATGACTCCAGCCGCGATGGCGGCGCGGTGGGCGTCAACAGCTCGGATCGCAGCGGTGGCGAAAGCGATGATGCGATCAAAGAGTTGGACAAGAAGATCGAAGCCAAGCAGAAGGAGATTGACGAGCTGAAAAAGGCCAGCCCACTCAATCAACCGGAGGTGGACAAACAGCAAAAAGAACTAGAGGGTCTGCAACAGAATAGACGCGAGCACGAGCAGGCTGGCCGCACCAAAGAGGGCGAACAACGCCAGAACGACATCGCCAAGAAACATAGCGATCTCTCGGCACGCGCCAATGCCTCGGAGAGCTTTGCCAGTTGGCAGAAAAAGATGGAGAATCTGCAAGTCCGCGCCGGCAAACGCAACATCGTCAACACCTACGTCTGGGATGGCGATGGTGGCTTCCACGCCGAAGAGCAGCAGTTTGCCAGCACGGTGGAACACACGGTGGGTGGGTCGTTTGATATGGGCTTTGCCATCGGGGGTGAAGGGGCATTCGCAGTGGGTGGGGTCGCAGTTGGATTGACTGCCATGGCTAAGGTCAGCATGACCCAGACCATGAACAAGACCGAGCGCGGCAGCAAGGGGCTGGAGCTGCACGTTGATCTCAGCGGCGTCGAGAGCCGCGGCATCACCGACTATCGCGACTACCCGATTCTGCCCGGCGAGAAGGTCGATCGCTACCGCTTTATGAGCTTCTTTCTGGAGAACACCACCAACCACTGGCATGACTTCTTCAACTACGTCATAGACCCCGAATGGCTGGCCAGCAACGATGAGGAGGCGCGCGCGCTGCGGCAAGCGCAGAGCGCGCGGCCCAACAAAGTCTGGCGGGTGCTCCACCGCGTGACCTATGTCGAGCGCCCGGCGCTGATGGGCTTTGGCCGCAGTGTGGTCAAGAGCGACGAAGCTGCTGACGACATCCGGGCGCTGCGTGATCAACTGACGGATTTGCAGGGCAAGGTGGCGACTCTACAGAAAGAGATCAATGAGAAGCTGGATCAACTATTGACCAGGAAGGCATAGCGCCGCGGGTGGTCAGAATCTCAGGAAGAGCTGTCACGCAGGCGCTCAGCCCGCATGGCAGTTCTTCCTGAAGGGAAGCTTCCAAGTCAGTTACCCATGCCCCGCGGGCGCGACCGGGGATAAAAACAGGCAATCCGTGGCGATCTGTGTTCATCCGCGGCCTATTCTCGGGTTAGCCATTCGGCGCCGGCGCTTGCACCACCGGCAGCAGCGCGGTCAGCGCCGCGATCAGGCGCTCAATATCGGCCTGGTCGTTGTACGCCTGCACCGACACACGCACGAAAGGCTCCCCATTCCAGGTGATGATCGGCGCCTCGACACGCCATTCATCCCACAGGCGCGCCTTGAGCGCGGCCGTGTCGCACGCGGGCAGGCGGATCGCCGCCATCTGGCGAAACCATTCCGGCGCGTCCGGGCAGATGGACGCCAGGCCGGTCAGGCCGTTGATGCGTTGCCGCACCTCCCTGACCAGTTCGTGACAGGCCAGACGCATCTGCTCCCAGTCGTGCGTCGCCTGGAAATCAATCGCCGCCGGCACCGCCAGGTAGGCGGCAATGTCCTGCGTGCCTGTCCATTCGAGGTAATCCACGAACGGTGACGGGCCGGGCGTCTCGCTTTCCCAGCCCCAACTCACCACCAACGGCTCGATCAGATGCTGCACCTCAGGCCGGCCGAAGAGGAAGCCTGCGCCCTTGGGCGCGCACAACCACTTGTGGCAGTTGCCGGTGTAGAAATCCGCGCCCAGGCCGGCCAGGTCGAGCGCAATCTGGCCCGGCGCGTGCGCGCCATCCACCACGGTCAGGATGCCGGCCGCGCGCGCCCGCTGACAAATGTCCTTGACCGGCCAGGTCAGCGCGGTGGGCGAGGTGATGTGGCTGAGGAAGATGATGCGCGTGCGCGGGGTAACGCCGGCCCAGAGTTGCGCGATCATCGCCTCAGGCGTGGTCGTTGGCAGGGTGATCGGGGCGTTGCGGTAGATGGCGCCCTGTTTGCGACACAGCAGCCGCCAGGTGCGATCCATGGCGCCGTACTCGTGATCGGTCGCCAGCACCTCATCGCCCGGCGCCAGGGCCAGGCTGCGCGCCACGATGTTGATGCCGGTGGTGGCGTTGGGCACGAAGACGAGGTCATCTGCGCCCGCGCCCACGTACGCGGCCAGGCGGGCGCGCGCCTGCGCCATCAGCCCGTTGAAACGTCGCCCCAGGAATTCCACCGGCTGCGCTTCAAGCTGGCGTTGCCAGGCCTGATAGGCCGCGAACACGGGTCGCGGGCACGCGCCAAAGGAGCCATGATTGAGAAACGTCATGTCCGGGCGCAGCAGGAACAGTTCTTCGAGGTGCATGATTATTCCAGTTCTCCGAGCCAGATCTGCTTGAATGCCCGCAGCGGACCGAGATTGACCCAGGCTGATTGACTGGGTAACTTGCCCGTTTGCTGGGAGGCAATGACCGGGAAATACCAGCTTTGCGCCAGCAGCGGTGCATCTTCCAGCGGCCCACACGCGGCGCCCTGGCACTGCCGCAGCGCGCTCAACTGCTGATGCAGCCCGCGCAGCAGGCCGACATCGGCGCTTGCGTAACGGTTTTCCAGTTCGTGCGGGTCGAGGATCAGGTCGTAGAACTCGTGCTCGCCGGTGGTGTACTCCACATACAAAAACTGCGGCGTGCGCAAAGCCTCATAGGTGGGCGGATCGCCAATCTCCAGGGTCTTATGTTCGATGAGGACACAGGCGCGCCAGTCCTCCACAGCCGGCGGATCGGATGCCAACAGCGGAAGCAGGGAACGCCCTTCGACGAAGGCGGGTGGGACGACGCCGGCCAGGGCGGCGAAGGTGGGCGCGAGGTCGGTGTTGAGCGTCAGATGAGCGCGACTTGCACCCGCGGGCACGCCCGGCCCAATCACAAACAACGGCACGCGAATGTCTTCCTCATACGCGGTGGTCTTGCCGGCCGGCAGGCGGTGTTGTCCCTGGTGATAGCCATTGTCCGACGTAAAAAAGAGGTAGGTGTTGGAGATGGCCCCGCTGGCCTGTAAGGCGCCGATGAGGCTGGCGACCATCTCGTCAACGGCCTGCAGCGAGCGCAGGCGGTTGCGATACTCGCGGTCAATTTCGGTCAGGTCGCTGCGGTTGAGGCGCCGTCGTGTACTGACCCAGGCCGGCTTGTCGCTGACATCCTCCTCGTCGAAGGAGGGGCCTTGCGGCGCCTGCACATTGGCGAAGAGGCGTGCATGACGCGGCGCCGGCGTGGACGGCTTGTGCGGCGCATAGGGCGCCAGGTAGACGAAAAAGGGTGCGCCCTGGGGCATCTCCTGCGCCAACGCGACGCTGCGCGTGATGAAGCTGGTGGCCTGCCGGCCCAGCACATCGGTCAGGTAGTCCTCCGGCGCCGTGCCGTGATGCACGATGGCCCCATTCTCGTTGAGATCATAGTCGAAGAACTGATAGGGGCCGTTGCGCACCGTCGCATACCACTCGTCCCAGCCCGGCGGCATATAGGTCTCGCTGGCCGTCTCCGGGTAGTTGTTGAGATATTTGCCAAACAGGGCGGTGCGGTAGCCAGCATCGTGCAGCCAGGTAGCCACTGTGGACTGCTCCAACCCGAGCTGATAGACCAACTCAAAGCCGCCATCGGGCGCGCGGTTGGTGTAGATATGATGGCTGTGCGTGTACTGACCGCGCAGAAACGTGGTGCGCGAGGGGCAACAGACCGAATTGGTGACGAACGCCTGGGTGAACGTCAGCCCCTGCCCTCGCAGCAGAGCCTGCACCTGCGGCATGGCGCTCACACTGGCGGCGTCCAGGTCATCGGCGACGATGAAGAGGATGTTGGGGCGAGAGGCAGGCGCCGCGGCCGGGGTGGGCGTCACCGCTGGAGTCGGCGTCGGCGCGATGCTGGCGGCGGTTGGGGTCAGCAGCGGTCGGTCAGGCGTCGTGACCGGCTGAGCGGGTTGAATACAGGAACTGAGCAGAATGACCAGGGTGAGTAAGCGAAGCAAGGGCCAGGTGGCATGGCTCGATCTGTGCATGATGTCTCCGTGTACTGGATTGCGGCGGCAAGTATAGCACGAAGCGCCAGCATCGCCAAGCATGATGAGTTGCTCTCCCCTGCCAAACGTGTTATCATAATCGGCATGAGCGATATTCTCCTTCTGATCGGCGTCATCTTGCCGCCGCCGGCCTTGGACATGCTGGGCGCGGTGCGTGATGAGTTCACGGTGCAGACGCCCTACGGCCCGGCCGGGCCATTTGCCCGCCGCGACCAGGTCCTCGTACTGCCCTATTCCGGTTTGCCTGACCGCACCGACCCGCGGGCCACGTTGTGGGCTGCCAAAGACGTGGGCATCACGCGGCTGATCGGTTGGGACGCGGTCATCGGTCTCAACCCGCTGCTGCACCGGGGCAGCCTGCTCGTGCCGGACGACTTCATTGATTGGACGCGCCATCAGCCGACCACCTTTTTCGAGCGTCGCGGCCTGGGCTACCTGGCGCAGATGCCGGCCTTTTGTCCGCAGTGCCGCCAGGCGCTGCTGCACGCGCTGCCGGAGGCCGCGACCGTGGGCACTTACCTGGGCTTCGACGGTCCGCGCCGCGAAACTGCGGCCGAGGCGCGCCTGTTTCGGGCCTGGGGCGCCGACATCCTGGGTCTCAACCTGGTGCCGGAGGTCATTTTGGCCAAGGAGCTGGAGATGTGCTTCGTTGGCTTGACCACGGTGGTGGAGCCGGGCGCCGATCACCTGCCGGGCGTGGGTCATGGCGGCGGTCAGTCGGCCCTCAGCGGCGAGCACAGCGGCGAATTTCGCCTGGCCTTGCGCCGTGTGTTGGAGGCACTGCCGGGTATTGTGACGGCCCTGCAAGGCCCGCGCACCTGTCCGTGCAGTCAGAGCCAGGCGGGGTCACGCAGCCGCGGCGCGCTGGGCGCAGATTGGAAGACCTGGTTTTAATCCGAAGCCTGGCCGACGGCGTCGTCACGCCGGAGGCATGACCTACGATGGGTTTACCTCACGGCAGGAAGAAGAAGGCCAGGGCGACGATGATGTAGAGCGCCAGGAGCTGTGCGCCCTCCAGCCAGTTCGATTCTCCATCGAGCGAGACGAAGGCCGCGATCAGCGCGGCCGCGAACAGCGTGATGATCTCGAACGCGTTGAAGACGAGGGTCAGCTCATTGCCGAAGAGCAGGCTGATGAAGACCAGGATGGGCGCCACGAAAAGCGCAATCTGCAAACTGGAGCCGACGGAAATGCCCAGGCTGAGGTCCATCTGGTTCTTGAACGCGACCTGCACCGCCACCAGGTGTTCGGCGATGTTGCCCACGAGCGGGATGATGATGATGCCCAGGAAGAACTCGGACACGCCCAGGACTGCCACCGTTGGCTCCACCGCGCCTACCAGGATTTCGCTCAGCCAGGCGATGAAAACCGTGGCGACGGTCAGGACCAGCAGCGAGGTGCGCACTCTCCAGACCGGCCCGTTGTGCTGATCGTGCTGGTCATGGCCTTCATCTTTCTGGCGGAAGCTGAACAGAACGCCGGAGAGATAAAGGACGATCATCACGACGGCCATCCAGAGGCTGAGCGCGTCCACCGACAGGGGGTGGGCCTGATCGGTGCTGAATGCGAAGAGCGATGGAATCGCCAGCGCGGCCGTGGCCAGCAAAAGCTGCGTGGCGTTGACCCCGGCCAGGCTGCGGTTGAAGCGCTGATGGCCGTGTTTGAGTCCGCCCACCATCAGGCTAAGGCCCATGATGAGCAGCATGTTGCCGATGATCGAGCCGGTAATCGAAGCCTTGACCAGGTCAAACAGTCCGGCGCGCAGGGCGAAGATGGTAATGATCAGTTCAGCGGCATTGCCCAACGTGGCGTTGAGCAAACCGCCCACGCGCGGCCCGGTATGCACCACCAGGTGCTCTGTGGCTTCACCTAACAGCCCGGCCAGCGGTACAACCCCCAGGGCCGACAGCGCGAACACGAGCAGCGGGTTCCAGTGCAGCAATTCGCCCAGAATGGCCAGCGGCACAAACACGAGCAGAATCTTCAAATACTTCATCCAACCGTCTCCTCTTCTTCATCTCATTTCTTGCGGGCGCAGTAGTCCAGGCCCTGCCGCGCCTGCGGAATCTCAGGGTTGATGTCCAAAGCCTTGCGTAGCCAGGGAACCGCGTTCTGGCAGTCTTCCGGCTCCTTGTACAGGTAGGACAGGCCCAATTCATAGTAATACTCGGTGGTGGCCTGGTTCAGGGCGATGGCGCGCTCGAAATACTCAACCGCCTTCTCGTAATTGCGCCGCAGGTAGTAGGCCACCGCGAGATGCCCGTAGGCCGGCCCATACTCCGGGTCAACCTGCAGCGCCCTTTCCAGGGAGATCACCGCCCGATCTGGTGCTCCGGCCAGGATATGCCCCCAGCCCAGGGCATCGTAGCCATCTGCGCTCTTGGGGTTGACGTTCACCGCGCGTTGAAACTCGGCCAGCGCCTTTTCGTAGTCGCTCAAAGCCAGGTAAACCCAGCCCTTGCCCACGTACAGGTAGCCTAGCTTGGGGTGGAGATCAATCGCTTTTTGATACGCGGTCAGCGCCTCCTCGCGACGTCCCTGTTGATCGAGAACGTAGCCCAGGTTGCGCCAGCCTTCGATGCTCTTCTCGTCGAGCTTGACGGCCGTCTGCGCCGCCTCCAGCGCCAGCGCCCAGATACCTTTGTCAATGTAGATCTCCGCCAGGTAGGCATGGGCCTCGGCCAGATTAGGGTCGTTGTCCAACGCCTCCAGCGCGGTCTGCAGGGCCTCATCGTACTGCTTGTTCCAGTCTTGCGCCATACTGAGAACGGCCAGATTCTGGGCGCTCTGCGGATTGATCTCCACCGCCTTTTGCGCCAGCGCGACGGCCTTGCCAGCATGGCCGCGCAGCGCCTCCAGCTTGGCCTGCCAGCGCAGAGCTTCGTCATTCTCCGGTTCCAGCGCTGCGACCGCGGCGTACGCCTCGCTCGCCTCGACGATCTGGCCGTTGGCGTACAACGATTCGGCGTCCGCCAGAAACGAGAGCGCACTACGGGTAGGCGTGGGGGTCGGCTCCGGTGGCACCAACGGGTTGCGCAGCTCGATCAGGCCGGTCTGCTGATTGATGGCGTAGGCAGCCCCCACCAGCAAGATCAGGCCTACCAGGAGGAGTAGAGGTGAACGGCGCTTGCGCCGGCGGCGATCAATATACATGGACAGCCAGCGTCAGTGCGACAAACATGACTGGTAAATCCCTCGTGCCTGCCATCAGTGTGACAGAATCTGTGACAGGAAGAGCTTGGTGCGGTCTTCGGTGGGGTGATTGAAGATGTCCGCGGGCGTGCCACTCTCCACAATCTGCCCGTTGTCGAAAAAGAACATGCGGTTGGCAACGGCCCGCGCAAATCCCATCTCGTGTGTCACCACCAACATGGTCATACCGCTGCGCGCCAGCTCGACCATCACATCCAGCACTTCCTTGATCATCTCCGGGTCGAGCGCAGAGGTCGGTTCGTCGAACAGCATGATCTTGGGCTGCATGGCAAGCGCCCGCGCAATCGCCACACGCTGCTGCTGGCCGCCAGACAGTTGGCCGGGGAATTTGCGCGCCTGATCGGGGATGCCGACGCGCACCAACAGCTGCATGGCGGTCTCCTCAGCTTTGGCGCGCGGCCAGCGGCGCACCCAAACGGGCGCCAGGGCCACATTGTCCAGCACGGTCAGGTGGGGAAACAGATTGAACTGCTGAAAGACCATGCCGGTGTCGCTGCGGATGCGCTCGATATTGCGCACATCGTGAGTCAATTCGACACCATCTATCGCGATCTGCCCGCGCTGATGCTCCTCCAGGCGGTTGAGGGTGCGGATGAAGGTAGATTTGCCGGAGCCAGACGGGCCAAAGATGACAATCACCTCGCCTTTGCTCACCTCCATGTTGATGCCGCGCAGGACATGAAACTGCCCGTACCATTTGTGGACATCCCGACAGACAATGATTGGATCGTGCGTGCCTTCAGTGCTTTGACTCATGCTCTTGCTTACTCCTTGATGGGGTGTGCGTTTCAGCGCACGCCCACGCCCAGCGCCGTCTCCAGGCGTTGGCTGACCGCCGACATCAGATAACAGAAAATGCCGTACAGCACAGAGATGAACAGGTAGACCTCGGTCTGCAGGCCCAGGAAGTCAGGCTGCGCCAGCACCGCCTTGGCAATGCCCAGCAGTTCCAGCAAGCCGACGATGACCACGAGCGAGGTATCTTTGAACAGGGAGATGAATTGGCCGACCAGCACAGGAATGATGGCACGCAGCGCCTGCGGCAGGACGATGAGCAGCATCGTCTTGAAGCCGCTCAAGCCCAGCGCGTGCGCTGCTTCAACTTGCCCCTGCGGAATGGACTGCAAGCCGCCGCGCACGTTTTCGGCCAGGTAGGCTGCGCTGAAGATCGTGACGCCGGCCATGGCCCGAATCACGCGGTCAATCGTCATGCCTTCCGGAAGGAAGAGCGGCAGCATCAACTGCGACATGAAGATGATGCTGACGAAGGGCACGCCGCGCACCAGTTCGATGAAGGCGACTGACAGCGCGCTGATGATGGGTAACTGCGAGCGTCGGCCAAGCGCCAGCAGCACCCCCATGGGAAACGAAAACACGATACCGACCACGGTCAGCAGGAAGGTCAGCAGCAGGCCGCCCCACAGGTTGGTGGGCACCGGCGGCAGCACGCTCTTGTCACCGCCAAAGCCGCTGATCAGGAGAATGACCAGGGGGAAGTAGATTGCCCAGATGAACGGGACGGCGCGACGGGTCAGTCTCGGGCTGAGGCGGCCCAGGCCAAAGCCGAGCAAGCCGGCTCCACCGACCGCGGCCAGCGCCATCCGGTTGACCAGGGCACTGGGTAGGAGCATGAATGCGACGGGAAGCGCCAGCAGCAGCAGGCCGGGAATACGACGGCCATACACCCAGATGCCCCAGGTGACGCCGATGATGAAGGCCAGGATGGCGACACACAGCCAGACCCGCCAGATATGAGCGGCCGGGTATTGGCCCACCATGAACAGGCGCAGGTTGGTGGTGATCACCGCCCAGCGCGCCTGGGTGAAGACCCAGATCAACAGGCCGCGACCGAGGGTAAACACGAGGTAGAACGCGACCAGGGTGAACAGCGCATCGTACCAGGCGCCAAACAGATTTTTGCGCAGCCAGCCGAGCGCCGAATAGCGCTCGGTAGGCGGCGGTAAGACGGCAGTCGTCGCGTTGGAATAGCTCATGGTTCAGCGCTCCACCAGGCGTACACGTTGGTTATACCAGTTCATGGCCGCGGCTGTCAGCAGGCTCGCCGCCAGGTAAAGGCCCATGATGATGGCGATCATTTCGACGGCGCGACCGGTTTGATTGATGACGGTGCCTGAGATGGCAAATAAGTCGGGGTAGCCGATGGCGACGCCCAGGGTTGAGTTCTTGATCAAGTTGAGATATTGACTGGTGAGCGGCGGGATGATGACGCGCAGCGCCTGGGGGAAGATAATCAGGCGCAGAATCTGGTTGCCAGTCAGGCCCAGGGCGCTGGCGGCTTCACGTTGCCCTTTGGAGACGGCCTGGATGCCGGCGCGCACGATTTCGCCGATGAAGGCGGCCGTGTAGATGACCAGGCCCAAGAGGAGGGCGAGAAATTCGGGGGTGAAGACGCGGCCGCCGCTGAAGTTGAGGCCCTGGACGGCCGGAAGATCAAGGCGCAGGGGTGACTGAGGCATGACAAACCAGCCGAGGACGGCGATCACGACGAAGGCGAGCAGACTGAGAGAGAAAACCGGCTGCGGACGGTCCAGGCGGCGGCTGCGCTGGCGGACCATCAGCGCGGTGACGATGGCACCAACAACGGCCAGAGCCAGCATGAGCAGATAGAGACGCGCCGATGCGGTGGGAATTCCCCAGGGCATGGACACCCCGCGATTGCTAAGAAAGATCGGTCCCGGCAACTCGATGGCCTGACGGACGCGGGGCAGTTTGAGAAAGAAAGCGGAGTAGATGAAAATCAGCAGAACAAGCAGCGGCACATTGCGCATGGCTTCGACGAAGAGGCGCGCCATGCGATTGACGAGGAAGTTTTCGGATAGGCGAGCCAGGCCCACGAGGATGCCAAGCACGGTGGCGAGCAGGACGCCGACCGCACAGATCACCAGCGTGTTGAGCAGGCCAACCTGCAGGGCACGGCCAAAGGTGTCGGTGTTGGTGTAGGTGATCAGCATCTCGCCGATGTCGAAGCCGGCGGAATCGCTCAGAAAGTTGAAGCCGAGGGCGATGCCCTGCTTGCGCAAGGATGCGACCATGTTGCGCGCCAGAAGGAAAGCGAAGCCGGCGATGATGACCACCACCAGAACTTGGGTGGCAACCTTGAGAAAGCGCTCATCGCGCCAAAACGAGCGACTGAGAGCCGGGCGGCCAGGCGATGGTTGAGCGGACATGACGGTTCACCGTGTGTGGAAAAAGCCAGGAGCAGATGACCAGTCGGCCATCTGCTCCTGGCAGAGTGGGTCGGGAATCAACGGAACGGCGGGCTGTAGAGCAGACCACCGTTGGCGTACAGACTGTTCAAGCCACGGGGAATGGCTGTCTTAGTCGCAGGGCCAAGATTGCGATCGTAGATCTCGCCGTAGTTGCCCACGGCCTTGATGACATTGACCGCCCAATCTTTGCTGAGACCGAGTTTGGCGCCCAGGTCAACCTTTTCGTCCGCGCCCAACAAGCGCCGCATCTCCGGCGTCTTCGGGTTGGCTGCCATGTCGGTCACATTGGCGGTAGTGACGCCAAACTCCTCGCCGGCGATCGTGGCAAAGACCGTCCACTTGACGATGTCGAACCACTGGTCGTCGCCCTGGCGCACCATGGGGCCGAGCGGCTCCTTGGACATCGTGACATCAAGGATGACATTGTCGTCGGGGTTGGCCAGGACCGAGCGCCGGGAAATGAGGCCGGACTTGTCGGTGGTGACGGCATCACAGCGGCCTTCGGCGTAGGCGGCAAAGGTCGAATTGGCATCGTCGAAGACGGCCGGTGTGTACTGGATCTTACGTGCCGTCATTTGGTCGGCCAGGTTGAGCTCGGTGGTGGTACCCTTCTGGACACAAATGGTGCCGCTGGCGAGGTCTTCCAGCTTGGTGGCGTTGAGGCTCTTGGGCACCATCATGCCCTGGCCGTCGTAGAAGGTGGTGGCAACGAAGTTACCGCCGTTGTCGGTGTCGCGCACGAGCGTCCAGGTGGTATTGCGGATGAGCACATCAATCTCACCGCTCTGCAGGGCCGGGAAGCGCTGCTCGGCGGTCACCGGGCGATACTCGATCTTGCTAACATCGTTGAAGATGGCGGCGGCCAGGGCCTTGCAGAAGTCAACATCGAAGCCGGCATAGGCGCCAGACGAATCCACGAAGCCAAAGCCGGGCACCTGCGAGTTGACGCCACAGATCAACTTGCCACGCGCGGTGACCTTCTTGAGTGTTTCACCGAAGCCGGGCGCCTGGGGCGCCGGAGGCGCCGGGGCCGGGGTTGCCGGCGCCACGGTTGCCGCGGGCTGCGCGGGAGCTTCGACCACGCGCGTCACTTCGACCATGCGTGTCACTTCGACGACACGCGTGACTTCGACCGTTTGGGGAGTGCTCGGGTTGCTGCATGCGGTGAGCAAAATAGCCAGGACCAACAGAACAGGAATGAGTTTACGAGACATCGGTTCTCCTCCGTGAGGGTAAATAGGTTCGCAAAGGTTCAAGCGAGACATGGGACCAGACGTTGTGCGCGCAGCCATCTCCTTTCTTGAGGGGGAAACTTGAGGGGGAAACGCATTCGGTTTCATCTTGGGGCAGGGGAAAAGGATGGGTGAATTATAGAGACATGAAACTAAAAGTCAAGTTTACTGGTAACTGCCCCCAAATTTTGCCTCTTGACAGATCGCCGCGCGCGTGGTATGCTATGACCAGTCAACAACTCTGTTCCCCCGCCTTCCGAGTCGCCCCCCGCCGCCGGAAGTCCCTGGCGAGAGTTCTCTCTCTCCCGCCCGCGACCTCCTTACAGCAGTCAGGAAAATGTCCCTGACCCCATCCGTTTCGATTGCTGCACGAAAGGAGTCCGTTGTTATGTTACGTCGCTCTTCTACTTTCTCTTTTCTATCTTCACCACACCTTCCTGTCTCGCGACTGACGGCGCGTCCGCTGCTGGTCGTCCATCTGCTGGTGGTTTGCAGCTAAATTCACCGTGGTCATCACCAACACCCTGGCCGACCGCGACCTGCGCGGGCTGGTGGTATTGATCGGTTACCAGATTACCTATGGCCTGATTACATCCCCTGCGGAGTTGGGTGACACACTCAGACGAGATCTCGGCCCACTGGGCCCTGGCAGCCGCGGTAGGCTTCAGCAGATGGAAGCGAACTACGGAAAATTGCGAGGTTCACCATGAACAAGCAGATGGCTGCTGGCGAAACCACAGTGAACGGCATGAGCAGGCGTTTATTCATCGTCAACCTGGCATTGTTGCTGGCGATCTCATGCGGATGCACCCTACCGATTTCGATCGCCAGGTTGCGAAAACCAGACTTGTCGAAATACACCACGCCCCTGGACTCGGAAACGATCCAGGATATCTGTATGAACTTCGAGATCAAGGACAACCGTTTATGCACACAAGATCGGCCCGTGTATGCTCCTGATTTCTTCCCGATTATTCTTTCGACATTCGAACGCGGGGTATCCACGCGTGATGACGTCAAAGCCAAACTAGGGCGTTATGAGTATGGATGTGAACCACCCACTTATGAGCCAAGTTCGGAACTGACCTATTACGTCTGCAGCTACGATCTTAAAGGTGATCGAGTATTCCCTATGGTGATCTTTTTTTTGGATAACGATGTTGTCTGGCGCATGACCGGCACAATAGGTGATGATTAGTGATCGCTACGCTTACAGCGAGGTGCGCCCTCATCATACATCACGCTGGTCTGTAGTGCAGACAACCGGCTGACTGCGATGACCGGCGGCGTCACGGCCAGCTATGTGTACGACGGGGACGGCAACCGGGTCAAGGAGACCATCGGCCCGGTTTTCGGCCACGAATTGCACGAATTGACACGAAAAGACCCTGGAATTCGCGCAAATTAGTGAAATTCGTGGCAGAGAAAGCTGGGCGGATCTTTGCCACGAATTGCACAAATTGACACGAAAAGACCCTGGAATTCGTGCAAATTAGTGAAATTCGTGGCAGAGAAAGCCGGGCGGATTTTTGCCACGAATTGCACAAATTGACACGAAAAGCCCCTGAAATTCGTGAAAATTCGTGTAATTCGTGGCAAAGAAAGCCGGGCGCACGGTGGGCGGCGTGACCTACACGCTGGTCTATGATGCGGAGAACCGGCGTGCAGCAGGTGAAGCAGGGAAGCACGGCGCCTGGCTACACCTATGACGCGGACGGCAACCGGGCGAAGGCGGTGATGGGGAGCAGCACGACGGTGTACGTGGGGGCGATTTACGAGAAGATGACGAGCGGCAGCAGCACGACGATCACGAAGTACTACCAGGCCGGCGGTCAGCGCATTGCGCTGCGGGTCAACGGGGTGGTGCGCTGGCTGGCGACCGATCATCTCGGCAGCACGGTGCTGACGTCAGGTGCGGATGGCAGAAAGGCTGACGCGAAAGGTTTTAGTGGGAATCTGCGGGGTCTGCACGATGGCGGCCGGCAGCGGCTGCGGGGAATAGATGGCGCACAGGGTGTTGGAGACATGATAGAGATGGGGACGCTGCGCGGGCGGGCAGCCATCCAGAATGCCGGCCAGGATGTGCCATTGGATGCTGTAACGGGTATGGCCGTAGTCATGCCAGACAATCATGGCGTCAGGGCCGCGCAGCATCTTGAAGGCGTTTTGGGTGTCAATGCGCACACTATCATGGGTGTGGTCGCCATCCACAAAGATCAGGTCGAATTTCTCCGGCAGGCTGGCGTAATCGAACGTGCGCGAGTCGTGCCCGATGTGGGTGATGTTGGGCAGGCTTTTGGAGTAGAAGCCGTGGGCTGCAATCAACTCCTGGTGATAGCCGCTCTGCCGCATTTCGTCCGCCGACAGGCTGATCGAGACACAGGCGGCCGCTACCGACGCCACATTGGCCACGCTCTCGCCGCGCCAGGCGCCGATCTCCAGGTAACGACATTGGGGGAAGCGCCGCGCCAACGCCTTGAGCAGGGCCAGGTCGGTCAGGAGGGAGGTGCCTTCCAGGAAACTAACCGGTTCCACGGTCTCCTCGAAACCGGGCAGCAGATCGAGCAGGTCCACCGTCGGCAGGCCATCACCCAGGCCGTAAGTCTGCGTGACGTAGGAGCGTTCTTCGGCGCGATGGTCAATCAAATTGCCCAAACGCCGCGGATCTTGTGCCAACAGCCTGAGCACTTTCCACAGGGTTCTCAATTGGGCGCGACGGGAGATCGGTTGCGTCACGGTCAGTGCGTTCTGCATCGGATCACCTCTCAGGCGGTCTCTGCGTCAAATTTGTAGCCAAGCCCGCGCACGGTGAGCAGACAGGTTGGATTGTTGGGATCCACTTCGATTTTGCTGCGCAAGCGGCGCATGTAAACCGCAATCTGATTGGCGTAGCCGTCGTAGCCATAACCCCAGACATTGTCCAACACCTGGTCGTGACTGAGAATGCGGCCGGCGTTGCGCACCAGGTAGTGCAGCAGGCGGAACTCGATGGGGGTCAGTTCGGCGATCTTGCCGCTGGGCATGAACACCTTGTTGCCCACCGGATCGAGCCGGAAATTGCCCACGGTGAGAAAACCGGCGTCACCGTCACCAAAGCCAAAAGCCTCGGCTCGGCGCAGTACGGCGCGCACGCGAGCCAGAAGCTCGGTCGGGTCGAAGGGCTTGGACAGGTAATCATCCGCGCCCACGTCAAGGCCTACCACGCGATCGGCCGTTTCGCCCTTGGCGGACAGGATCAGGATAGGCACTTGCATCGTGCGCCGGATGCGCCGGCAAACTTCCAGGCCGTCCATGTGCGGCATCATGACATCGAGGATGACCAGGTCAGGCGCCTCGCGCTCGACAATGTCCAGTGCCGCGGGGCCATTGGACGCGGTGAGCACGGTGTATCCCTCTTCGCGCAGTAGGAACGAGATCATCTTGACACTGGGTGCATCATCATCAACGACCAGGATGCGCATGAAATCCTCCGTGCATCAGGCTGCATGGCCCAACAGCGGGCCAAAGACTGGCAGCATTATAATCGAAAATGGCCGTTCTACCAAGCAGGCCGCAACTCCAAATACCACGCACATCGGAGTCGGGCGGCAGATTGGCCGCCGGCGCGGTCAATCTGCCGTCATGAGCTTGCCCTGTCAGCCGCGCAGCGCCCAGAGTAGGGCGGCGATCAAGAGGCTCCAGGCGGCCGCATCGGCCAACGGCAGCGCGGCTTTCCTGGACTTGAGGTCAGCCTCCAGTTTGTGCCTTTGCAGCGCGGCGATGACCTGCCGATCGGCCCACAGATGCAACTGCTGGCGAGCCACCTGGATGAGCAACAGGGCCACGAGAATGGTCAAGATCAGGGTCGTTGGCATATGAGTACCTCCTGCGCGTGCGCCGTAACCGGCCGATTGACCGATGCGTTACATGGGTGATGGGTCATACCCTAAACCGTTCCTTTTGTGTCAAATTAACACGAAGACTCATGAGAAAAAAACCAGCAAAAGCTGGGTCAGATTGATTTGTGTATCTATGACACTAATTGTATCTCAGACGTGTGGAATTGTCAAACGCGCCACGGCAGCGGTCATCACGGGAAACGGCGGCGGGCCTGCTCCATCTCGATGGCCTGTGCGCTGAAGCGATAGAGGCGCGCGGGCCGGCCAGGCCCTTCGTTGGTGCCACCTGTTTCTTCAAGCACGTCGGCGGCCAGGATCTTGCGGCGGAAATTGCGTTTGTCCAGGCCCTCGCCCAGGATGATCTCGTAGGCGGCCTGCAATTCACTGAGCGTGAAGGCTTTGGGCAGCAGCATGAAGCCGAGCGCGGTGTACTCGAGCTTCCAGCGCAGGCGACGCAAGGCATATTCAAGGATCTTGGCATGATCGAACGCCAGCGGGGGTTGGTTGTAGATGGACCACCAGGCGGCAGCGGACGCGTCGGTGGCGCTGCGCAACTGAATGTGGGCGGCCTGTTCGGCGCTGAGAAGGGCAAAATAGGCCACGGTGATCACGCGCGTGCGCGGGTCACGCAGGGGATCGCCGAAGGTGTACAGTTGCTCCAGGTACACGTCACGGACGTTGGTCTCTTCGGCTAGTTCGCGCAGGGCGGCCTCTTCCAGCGGTTCATCGTAGCCAACGAAGCCGCCGGGAATGGCCCAGTGATCCTCGAAAGGCCAGTTCTTGCGCTTGATGAGGAGCACTTTGAGATCGTTGTCAACAAAACGAAACAGGATGACGTCCACCGTGACGGAGACCTGCCGGTACTGGCGGATATTGTAGCTTCCCGGAGAAGCGTCCGGAGCGGTTGCAGTGGCATCTTTGTTCATACGATTGCACTTTCAGGCTTCGAGGTTTTTATCATGGCCAGTTGGCTGAATCATCTGCGCTTGCGCCCGGTGGGGCGCGTTGCCCAGTCGTCGTTTGTCGGTTATAATCCAGGGTACGTTGTTACCAGGCTCGGTCAGGGAGTTGCTATGCTCTTTTCGCGTCAAGAGATGATTCGCCGTATCGGCCTGTTGCGATCGGCCAAGCTAATTTTCGATCTGCTCGTCGCCGCGCTGCTACTTTGGCAGGGGTGGGGATGGCTACCGTTGCTCGTGCTCAGCGCCGATGTCGCCATCCTCTGGTTGCTTTATCCACGGCTTAGTCAGAGACAACCGGTCGCAGCCGTTTTGACCACGCTGCTGTTGACCGCTCTGCTCGTGCTGGCTGCTCTCTATGATCGCCCTGCCCTGGCGCCGCTGCTGCTGGCGTTCAATGTGCCGCTCCCGGCTGTGGCGGCCGTGGCTCTCGGTTCGGGCGTGGCCGTCCTGGCAGCCGCCGGTCTGGCCACCCTCGCCACCGTGGCCGCGATGGCGCTGGCCTGGCAGTTGCTGGGAGAAGGCGCGCCCGTTCTGGTGACCTGGGCCGCCCTGACCGTGGGCGCTATCTGGTTGCAGGCGCTGGCTCTACGCCAGTTTGTGTTGGAAGAACGACGTCAGCGCACCCCCTTCGATGCGGCTGCCTCCATCGCCAACGGACTGACGGTGGTGACGGTCAATGACGCGATCTTCGAGACGCCGACCGAAGTCCTCGCGAAACTATTGCGGCGTCAGGCCGATAACAGCGGTGTACGCTGGCTGGTGCTGGACCTGGCGACCTCCACGCCTGTAACGCCGACCGAAATCGAGCGCCTCACCCAGGCGGCGCGCAACGTGGCCAATTGCAAGGTGGTGCTGGCACGCGTACCGGCCGCTGCGACTCTGCAACCCGGGGCGCCCCTCGCGCTGCTCAAGCGGCTGGACCACTTCGCCACGGTCACCCAGGCTGTCGAAGTCGGCCTGCGTCACCTGGGTTGGGTGCATCCGGCCACCACGCCCGAAGCTCGTGAGGCCCGTCAACCCATCCGCATCCCCACCTCGGTTGTGAGTGAAGATTGGTGGGACGCGGGATAGGAAAAATCGGAAAAACCCTATCTCAGCAACAGGCTGTCAATCTCCTCATCGGTGGCGCGGCGGGCGGCTTGCACGACCGCCCGTTTGGCACGCAGCCGGGGCAGGGTGCGCAGGCCGTCCAGTTGACCGCGCAGACGGGCGCGGGCGGCGGCGCCGCCGCGTAATCCCGCCCAGGCTGCAGCGCCCGCGATGCGCAGTTGGGCTGCGACGATCCGCGGCCAGTAGCGGCGCAGCAGGCTGGCCGGCATGTTCTTGTACAACACCCAGATGGTATTGCGCCCGGTGTAGTAGCTGGCGAGGACGCCGCCGCCGGTGGCGCTCAGGTGATGATAAACACGTGCGCGCGGCGCGAAGACGGCGGTCCAGCCAGCCAGGCGCGCCTGCCAGGCCAGATCAACATCTTCCAGGTACATGAACAGGTCTTCGTCGAAGCCATGCACCTGTTCCCACATGGCGCGACGATAAGCCACGCCGCCGCCGCAGCCGCCAAATACCGCCATGTCCTGATCGTACTGCCCGCGGTCCTCTTCCCACACACCGCGGTTGCGCGGGATGCCATCTGTGCCCATCATGTCGCCGGCATTGTGTAACACCGTGCGCCGGTCGAAGAGCAGCATCTTGCTGGCCACACTGCCCACCTCAGGATGGGCAAAGGGCAGAATCAGCTCGGCCAGCCACGGGCGTTCGACCTCGGTGTCATTGTTGAGCATGACGAGGATGTCGCCCTGGGCTGCGGCCGCGCCGGCATTGCACGCGGCGGCCAGCCCACGATTGTTCACCATCTGCACCACGCGCACCGCCGGCTCGGTGGCCTGCAAATAGCTCGCCGTTTCATCGCTGGACGCGTCGTCCACCACGATGATTTCATGGCGGGTGTAGGTTTGTCCGTGCAACGCCTCCAGGCAGGTGGGTAAGAAGCGCAGGCCGTTGTAGGTGGGGATGATGATCGAAGCCAGCGGAAAGTTCAGTGTTTCACTCATGATGTTTGGAAGAAAGCGGCCAGTGCCTCTTGCCAGGGACGCAAGGTGATGCCCAGGGCCGCCGCGTTGGTGTTGGCCAGCAGGGCGTGCAGTGGCGGCGTGCTTGGCCGCTCCCACTCGCTGTGCGCGACGGGGGTCACCGGTATGTGGCCACGGCCGGCCTGGCGCAGCACTTCGCTGGCAAATTCGTAGCGCGAACAAGAGCCGCCGTTGACCAGGTGATAGATGCCGAAATGCTCGGTTGTGATCAACTGGCTGATCGCGGCAGCCAGGTCAGGCGCGTAGGTGGGATTGCCGAATTCGTCGCTGACCACGCGCAGGCGGCCATGCTTGTCTGCGTTTTCGATGATCTTGCGTGGGAAGTTGTTGCCCCCTGGCGCAAACAGCCAGGCGATGCGCACGATGTAGAAGCGTTGCAGGAGGGTTCTGACCACCGCCTCGCCGGCGGCTTTGGAACGTGCATACACGCTGAGCGGGTTGATCGTCTCCCATTCGTAATATGCGCTGGTGGTGCGTGTGCCGTCGAAGACCTCGTTGGTGCTGATGTAGAGCAGAGGAGCGCCGGTGCGTTGGCATGCCAGGGCCAGGTTGTGCGTCCCCCACATGTTGATACGGAAGACCAGGTCGGGGTTGCTTTCCGCGCCGTCCACATTGGTGTAGGCAGCGGTGTGAATGATGATGTCTGGCGCGTGCGCTTCGATGAACGGTACTACGGCCGGATCGGTGATATCACAGTCCGGCAGGTCAATTCCAAGCCGTACATGATCGGTGAGGGTTGCCTGTAGGGTACGGCCCAGTTGGCCCAGGCAGCCGGTGATCAACACACGACGGGGGTGGGGAACGGGGTTTTCAGGGACGAGCAGCGATGTGAGTTTCATGATGGTCTTCCATACTCAACGTCTGTTTTCAACGCACCGATTCTTGGTATCTTCTCGATTTGTAGGGGCGCACCCTTGCGGTCGCCTTGCGGTCGCCCACGCGGGCAGGCGCAAGGCCATGCCCCTACCCCGGATTATTGAGAAGACACGATTCTTGCCGGTTCAGGCGACGGGCCTGGCCACAGCCTTGATCGGTGAGCCTATTCGGGACGGTTGGCAACCAGGGGCACAAAGCGCACCAGCGTCAACGGGGTGCGCTTGATGGAGTGGTTGTTTTTTACGATCAACCACAGGGTCTGATCGTCCAGGGCGGCGCCTACCGGGATCACCAGCCGCCCCCCAACCGCCAATTGCTCCTCCAGCGCCGGCGGTACCTGCTCCGGCGCGGCCGTGACGATGATGGCGTCATAGGGGGCGCCGGCCGGCCAGCCCAGGTAGCCGTCGCTCACATGGATGTCCACATTGTGGCAGTCCAGTTTCAGCAGACGGGCCGCGGCGCCGGCGGCCAGTTCCGGCACGATTTCTACGCTGTCCACATGAGCGCAGAGGGCGGCCAGGATGGCCGTTTGATAGCCGGAACCGGTGCCCACCTCCAGCACGCGTTCGTCGGCGCGCAGGCGCAGGGCCTGGGTCATCAGTGCCACGATGAATGGTTGGGAGATGGTCTGGCCATGACCGATGGGTAAGGGGCGGTCGTCATGCGCCCAGGCGCCATACGGTTCGGCCACGAACTGTTCGCGCGGAACGCGACCGATCACCTGGCGCACTGTTTCGTCGGTGATTTCCGGCCAGGGTGGCGGCCATTCCGGGCGATAATGCCGCTCGCGGCCTGCCTTTGATCTTTCGGCGCTGTCCGGCCGTTCATTCATCCTGTCCCGCTCTGTGCCTTGTGATGGGTCCGTAAACCGCCGTGGCCACAGTAGGGGCGCACCCTTGCGGTCGCCCACACGGGCAGGCGCAAGGCCATGCCCCTACTATGGTCTCGATCCAAGATGGCGGGATTGTAGCACCGATGACGGGGCAAGGCAAAGACGCCGGCGCGGGCGTTACGAAGCAGGACGATTCTGGATCGTCAGGCGCTTGACGATGACTTCGTCATAATTGCCATCTTCCTTCACCACACGCAGGCGCAGATCATACAGCCCGTCGGCAAACGCGCCCGTGTTCCAGGCGCCGAGGACGCCGCTGTTGACCGGTTGACTGCCAGTCAGCATCAACTGCCAGTCTTGTGCACCGGGGAAGGTGGTCTTTGCCACCCACAACTCGTAGCGCACAAACTGCGCATGATGGGCCGCGCCGCTGATGGTCACAACGCCGCTCAGGCGCGCTTGCGCCTGGGGTTGATTGATGCGTGGGCTGGAGCCGGTGGGTTGCGGCGCGGCAACCGTTGGCGCTGGCGTGTTGGTGGCCGGCGCCGCTGGCGTGTTGGTGGCCGGCGCCGCTGGCGTGTTGGTGGCACGCGACGCGGCGTTAGCCACCGTCACGTTGCTGACGACGGCTTCGTCGTAGTTCCCATCTTGATGCACCACGCGCAGGCGCAGGTCGTAACGTCCGTTGGGCACAGATGCGCTATCCCAACGCAGCAGCTCACCGTTGGCCGGCGCCGGACTGCCGCCCATGCTCAAGAAGACCCACTCATCGCGTCCCACCGGCGTAATGTACACTTCATAACGCTGGAACTGCGGGTGCGCGGCCAGGCCACGGATGGACACCACGCCGTTGACCGTGCTCAAGGGCGCCGGGCTGCTGATGCTGGCGCCTGGCGCGGGCGCCAGCGCAGGGATGGGAGTGGCCGTGGCGCGCGGCAGCGGCGGCGCGGTCGGTGTGACCGTCGGCGCCGCTGTGGTCTGGCCATTGCGCACGAGCAGGTTGTCCGCAAAATACTCGCTGTAATTGCTATCGCGGCGTACCACCCGCAGACGCAAATCATAACGGCCGTCGGCTAACAGGGCTGTGTCCCACACCCCCAGCGCCGCTTCATGCACCTGGTCGTATGTGGCGCTCAAGAACCACCAGGGATGCGCGTCGCCGGCAGGGCGCACGTACAGCTCATAGCGCAGAAAAGCCGGATCGGTGGCGGTGCCCTTGATGGTGATTGGCCCGCTCACCGTGGCTCCAGCCTGCGGCGCGCTGATGCCTGAGCGGGCCAGGCTGGGCGTGGGCAACGGCCCAACCGCGCTCACCGCGCGGGGCGTGGCCGTTGGGGTGGCCGTGGCGCCTGGGCGTGGGCCATTGCGCACCGCCAGATTATGCACAAAGTATTCGTTGTAGTTGCTGTCCGCGCGCACCACGCGCAGCCGCAGGTCATACTGACCGTCGGGCCAGCCTGTCGTATCCCAGCGCCACAACTCCTCCTCGATCAGCGCTTGCGACTGACCGCCTACGTAGCTCCAGCGTTCGCTGCCGCTGGGCGCGGCGTAGACTTCATAGCGGTTGAAATGCGCATCTGTGGCCGAGCCATGCAGGCTGACCAGCCCGTGGACGGCCGCGCCGTCCACGGGCGTAATGAAACCGGAAAGGAGCCTGGTGGTGGCACGGTCGTCAGCCGATGGAGCGGGCTGCACGCCGGCGCCCCGGTTCTCCAGCGCCAGGTTGCGCAGGTAATACTCGTGATAGTTTCCATCCTGCCGCACCACCCGCAGGCGCAGATCATAGCGTCCGTCGGGCAGGGCGGAGGTGTCCCAATCGGCCAGGATGCCATCGCTGACCTGCGCTTCGCCGCTGTGCAACCAGGTCCAGAGCGTGGCGCCGGCGGGCGCCATGTGCAGATCGTAGCGCAGGAAGTTTGCCGCAGATGCGGCGCCACGCACGGCCACGTTGCCGGTAATGGCCGCGCCACTGGCAGGCGCCATGAAACCGGAAATGTCCGGCGTCGGCGCGGGCAGCACTGGGGTAGCCGTTACCAGGTCGGCCGCTGCGGGAACAGCACGCCGTGCGGCCGCCTGATTGGCGACTTGCACGCCGCTGACCAGGTAATCGTCATAATTGCTATCCTGTTTTACCACGCGCAGGCGCAGGTCATAGGTCGCGTCGTGTACCGTGGAGGTGTCCCATACCCACAAAACCCCGCTGCTGACCTCATAGCTGTTCTGGCTCAAGAACTGCCAGCGGTTACTGCCGCTGGGCGCGGCGTACAGTTCATAGCGGGCAAAGGCTGGGTGCATCGCCGTGCCCTTGATGGCAATCTGGCCCTGCAGCCGGTCGCCCGTGTGTGGCGCGGTCAGCCCGGCCTGTGCCCCGGCAGCCGCGGACGGCGGGCGGGGCAGCGGCTGCGGCCGCGGGGCTGCGGCCGCGGTCAGGTTGCTCACCGTCAACCCGCGCACGGCGCTGTCGGCATAGGTGCGATTGGCCTTGAGCACCAACAGGTGCAGGTCGTACTCGCCATTGGGCACATCGGCGCTGTTCCAGGTGGCGAGCGCGCCCATGCGCCGCACCGAGTCCTGACCTTGCGCGATCAGGGTGCCGTGCAGGCTGTTGGCCGGCGTGAGGTAGATTTCGTAATGGTCGAATTCCAGCGCGGCCGCGATGCCCATGATGGTGATCTGGCCGCTGAGGGTGGCGCCCGTCGCCGGGGTCAGGATCTGGGCGTAGACGTTGGGCACGCCAGCGCCGGGCGGCGCGGCTTGGGCCAGGGCTGGCCGCCACGGCAATAAGGCAAGGGTCAAGACGAGGGGAAAGAGCATTCGGGCTGCGCGGTGATAGAAATTGGACATAGCTGCTCCTCACGTAACGTCGGTTCACAAGGCAAATCTGACGTTACTCAAGACGCCGCATGGGAGTCAACGGCGCGCCTGGAGCAGTGCAAAGCGGGATAGTAGAATGGTACTATACTGCAAGCGGGAATAGACTTTACTTTTTCGCCTAAGGAAACAGGCGCAATTCGTGCCCGCTTGCAGTATACCGGTACAGATTCAGACGTAATGTTCGCGAATGGCCGCGCTCAGGTAGTCGAGCGACGCGACCACCAGCGCGATGGCGAGCATCTGCACGCTGGCCTGGCGGTATTGCAGGAGGTTGATATTCTGCTGCAAGAGAAAACCGATGCCGCCGCCGCCGGCAAAGCCGATGATGGTGCTCATACGCACGTTGATGTCCCAACGGTAGAGGGTGAACGAAATGAAGGGCGGAACGACTTGCGGGATGACGGCATAGACGATCGTTTGCAGGCGCGTGGCGCCGGTGGCGGTGATGGCTTCCAACGGCCCGGACTGGATACTTTCGACCTGCTCGGAGTAGAGTTTGCCCAGGGAGGCGATGGTGTGCAGGCACAACGCCAACACCCCGGCAAACGGCCCGATGCCGACCCAGACGGCGAAGACGATGACCATGATGAGCGGCTCGATGGCGCGCAGGGCGTTGAGCACCGTACGCGTGATGAAGTAGACCACTTGGCCGATTGGGGTCGGCGTCTCCACGTCTGCGCGCAGACCGATGATCAGTCCCACCACGGCGCCGACCACTGCGGGCAGCACAAGATAGTTCGTCGGATTTTCCAGTCGGTAGAGCCAACCGAGGGCGGCGCCGATGAGGCTGGCGTAGAGCGCGCCGTTCAATGCGGCCAGGGCGACCGCAATCGCGCGCCGCGGGGCATAGGCCAGGGATGGCAGGACTTTGGCGCCCAGCGGTCTGGTCAGCGCGCTAACGAGCGCCATGCCGGCCGCCGCGCCGATCAAGGGCAACAGAAGTTCTAAGACGTGCGCCACGTTGGCCAGGAATAAGCCCAGGAAGCCCAGGCTGCCGACACGCGTGGAGAGATAGGCCCCCAGGCTCTGGCTCAAGATGGAGATCAAGCCCAGGTTGATGAACAGGGTCAGCCCGGCGATCATCAGACCGGCCACGCGGCCTACGCGCTGCGGCCTGGTGGGGAGCGAGTCTTCCTCGCCGCCAACACCCACGCGCAGGGCGATGAGCATCACGGCGCCGAGTGCGGCCAGGGCGCCTACGCCAAGCAGGACGTTGCCGCCTCCCAGGCTGATGCCCCAACGGCCAAACTGTCCACCCAGGAGCGAACCGACGAGCAGGCCAATGGGTAGAGTCAACAACGAGAGCATGATGGCGGTGAAGGGCGAGGTGATCGAGCGCATCAGGTTGTTGGCAGCCAGGAAACCGATGGGAAACGCCAGCACCGTGCCGAGAGTCGTAGCCAGCAGCGCCATGAAGATCGTCTCGATGATCTTGTTCCAGGTCTCACGCGACGTATCTGAGAAGGCTGGGCGGCCGATGTTGCGTTTGTATTCGGCCTCCATATTTTGGGCCACCGCGGCCTCGCGATTGCGTGGCAGGGTAAAGGTCGTGCTGAACGCGCCTTTGGCGTCGGTCCTGATCGAAATACCCGGCAGGGTGGCCAGACTCTCAGGCCGGAAGCGTACCGCGACATCGGCATTGGCTGGAAAGCCGCTCCCGACGATGGTGATCTGCTCACCTCCGTTTGCGCACGGTTTGGAGAGCGTGAGACTCGGCCCGTCGCCCGCGGCCGGTACGGTCGGCAGCGTCGCAGGGCAGGGGATCAGAACAGGCGCCTGTGCCTTGGTGACTTCCTGCTGGTAGGTCAGCAGATCTGGTTGCGCCAGGGCGCGAATGATGCGCACCAACTGCTGCTGACGCTGGGGCTTGGCCGTCTCTTCCAGGTTGACCTGGGTGACCTGAAAACCGTAGGCATAAATTACAATGGCAGCCACGATGATGACAACGGTCAAGAGGCTACGTCTAAAAGATCTCTGTGTAGGTTTCACGGTCTCCAACGCTCCTTGATCTGCTCAATCGAACGCGCTCGGTGTCTGATAAGAGAGCCTGGCAGCAACTTTGCCAGAAATGACCCTACGAGTTGACGCAGGCTTGACATGGCTTGAACGCCATCCTATAATGACCAACGAACTGATTACCTGATTCCAGCAGTCGGATTCTACTATCCGATAAGCCTGCGAGGTGGTTTATGGCGCCGGTTACAGCTCTAACGATATCAAAACAAATGTACGACCATTTGTCGCAACGTGCATGCGCGGCCCAGCGTGATCTGAATGAATTCGCCGAAACGTTGCTTCGCGCTCAAATTCAACCTACGGATCATCCCTACGTGGTGCGACGCGGAGGTCAACGCGGCGGAAGTCCCGTCATACGCGGCAGCGACATCCCGATCTGGTTGATCGTCGCGATGTGGCGGGCCGGCGACAGCCTCGACGACATCGGACAGGCCTATCCTTATCTCAATCCGGCTGCGCTCTACGACGCGATTAGCTACTACTTCGATCACCGCCAAGAGATCGAAGCTGAGATTCGTCAGAATCGAATCGCGCAGGTCCTGGCAGACACCGGTGCAGAGATGGATGACAAGGGGCGTTTGGATTACACGACGATAAGGATTTGAAAACAGCGCTCCCAAACCGTAGGTCACGCCTCCGGCGTGACGACGCTGTCTGCGCTGGAGCATCCTTTCCCACGCCAACGCCGTCCAGCAGTTCCAAATGTAGCCATCCATGTGACTGGCCAGCGCCAGGCCGTCCTGGTGGGCGCGACGCGTCCCGTAGGGACACCTGACCTTAGCCATCCATCATCGCACGAGCCGTATCCGTCCCGTAGGGACGGTTGAATCCATCCCCCGCGGTCGTGGTATAGCGACGGATTGCGCTCGGGGCGGCCTCACTCAATCGTCCCTACGGGACGACGGGTGTGGGGGGCATCGCTCGCTCAAGTCAGGGTGCCCCTACGGGGCGCCGCATTTCCAAATGTAGCTCTCCAACGCCCACAATCCCTCTTGCTGCCCACCTATCTCAGGGATTTTGGGCCAAAACCGCCCGAACGAGGAGCGCAGGCCCATTTACGGGCAGCCATTCCGTTCACATTTACGTTAGGCTCAAATGACCCTCGGGATGTAGAATAGGGCGACGATCTTCGTTTCGGCCAGCGCTCCCGCCGGATTTGGCAATCCGGCGGCCACGGCGAGGATTTGGCAATCCCAGCCGAGCAAATGGTCCAAACGAAGATCATCACCTAGAATAGCGTATGACGCAGCATCCCAGGAGGAGCACATGGAATCTGGAAGCCATTGCCCGCTTACAGACCAAAGAAGCGGGGAAGCCATCATCGAACGTATCCAGCGCGATTTTCAGTTGGCGCCGCTGGTGGCGCCACCTGCTCGAGCAGTTGCGCCGTTATGACGAGGACTACTATCCCCAACGGCGTGAGAACGGCCAGTTGACCTACCTGGCCGTGAGTAAGGCCAGTCCGGCGGGCCAGAAGCTGACCGCATGCCAGCGGGTGGCCGTGAAGTTGACGTTGCACAGCCCGGATGATTTGATCGCCTTGGGCACTGGCGTCGCGGCGCTGCGGCAGCAGCGGCTCTTACGGCTCACCGAAGAGGCTGAGGCGCAAGGCGGGCTGCTCAGCCACGAAGACCTGGCCTGTTTGCTGTGCAGCAGTCTGGCGACGATCAAACGCGACGTGCATGAGTTGCGCAAACAGGACTTGCGCGTGCCGACACGCGGCCAAGTCAAAGACATCGGCAAGGGCGTCAGTCACAAGGTGCAGATCGTCGGTGATTATCTCGCCGGTTACACCTTCAGCGAGATCGAGCGCCGGCGGCATCACAGTATCGGCGCCATTCGACGTTATTGCGACGACTTCGTGCGCATCATTCGCTTGCAGGCGCAGCACTTGGACCGCGCCGCCATCCGCAGCGCCACCGGGCTGTCTGAACGCCTCATTCAGGAGTACCTGACGCTGTATCAAGAATGCCCGGCGGCCAACGACCGCTTGCAGATTCTGCTCGGCACGCCCGACGCGGCCACAGCCACGCCGGCCGAGATTAAAAGGGGGCGTTTGATCCGATGAAAACCCAGACTAGTACGCCTGAAACGCGCTGGGCCAAACGCTCCTTGCACCAGCAGTTGCTCCACAAGTTTCTTAACGAGTACGGTTACGAGCGCGGCCCCGTCGTGGCGCACGCCATCATCGCCGATATTCTGACGCTGGTGGAGCAAGCCTACGCCACCGACCTGCCGCCCCGGCATGTCTACTGGCCCGCGGTGGCGGTGGCCAACGGGGCCACGGGCAAAACGCCCGAGATTCGCGACTTGGTGCATGTCCGCCTGCACCTGGTCACCGACGCGGAGGTGGCGCTGCTCAGTGCGGATCAGGGCGTCGATCAGCCGCCGGCGCGCCGCACCTTCAATCAACAGCGTTTCGTCCGCTGGTGTCAGGAGGCGTATGACCAAGGCGGTGTCCTGACCCTCTTGGATTTGTCGTTGCTCAGCGGCCTGGCCGAGTCCTACGCGGGGCAATTGTTGCGCCAATATGAGCAGGAACATGCCATGACCGTGCCGATCCGTGGTACAGTGCATGATATCGGCCCCTCGGTGTCGCACAAGGCCGAGGTGATCCGCCGTTATCTGCGTGGGCAATCGCCAGCCGACATTGCCCGCGAACTTAACCACTCGCAGCACGCCGTAGATCGCTACATCAAGGACTACGAAGTCACCCGCACCCTCGCGCAGAAGTTCCCGCTGCACGAGATTCCGGCGCTCGCGAAGCACGCCGCGTCACTCGTGCGGGAACACGTCCAGTTGATCCGCGAGTATGAACCCAACTTGGTCTTCTACTCGCCTAAACCGGCGGTGGCCGCACAAGCGGCCGCCTGAGCGCCCCGAGGCTCATTTGACCTTATTTGGAATTCCTGAACGCCGTCCGGCCAGGAGGCCGAACCTACACGTTTCCTGTTCTCCAGCACTCCTTTATGCATCAGTGTTTGGCGTCGCCGACGCGCTCTGCTTCCTGACCGTAAATCTCCTTGAAGCGCTGATCGTCAATATCCTTCGCTTTGCCTTCGAAGACCAACGCGCCCTGGTTGAGGGCAATCACATGGTCGGCGTAGCGTTGCACCAGGTCCAGGAAGTGCAGGCTGCAGATGACCATGATGCCATCCTGCTTGTTGATCTGCTCCAGGTGCGTCATGATGCTGTGCGCCAGCACGGGGTCCAGGCTGGCGACCGGCTCATCGGCCAGAATCAGGTCAGGGTCTTGCATCAGCGCTCGCGCAATGCCGACGCGCTGCTGTTGGCCGCCGCTCAACTCGTCCGCGCGCACCGCAGCCTTGTCACGAATCCCCACCCGCTCCAGCTTCTGCAGCGCCTTGTCTATATCCTCTTTGGGAAAACGATTGATCAGGCTGAAGGCGGGGTTGATGTAGCCCAGGCGCCCGGCCAGCACATTGGTCAAAACGCTGGACCGATTGACCAGGTTGAAATGTTGGAAGACCATACCGATGCGACGGCGAATGCGGCGCAGCTCTTCCGCCGGCGCCGCGGTGATGTCAATCCCGTTCCACAGAATCTGCCCGCTGGTCGGCTCCACCAGGCGGTTGATGCAGCGCAGGAGGGTAGATTTGCCCGATCCGCTCAGGCCGATGACCACCAGGAACTGGCCGTCCGGGACAGTGAAGCTGACATTGTCCAGGGCGCGGACTTTGCCGTCGTACACCTTCGTAAGGTTGCGCACTTCAAGCACGGTGAAACTCCCCTCGGTACCACTTGTTGATGACGGCCTACAAAATTGGGCAGAAGGAGAACTCCCTCTGCCCAATTCCGTTCATTTGGCAGAACGCCTGTGCAGCTTACTTCTTGCCCAGGTCTTCCAGTTTCAGGCCGCTGGCTACGACCGCGCCACGAATCGGGTCGTATTCCTTATCGGTGGCGGCCGTCACACTGGACCAGCCGTAGAACTTGCTGTCGCCAATGGAGGTCTTCCACTCGTCGGTCTTGGCAAATGCCACGATCGCGGCTTCGATCTGCGCGCGCAGCTCGGCCGGGAAGTCCGGGCCAAAGCTCAGCGTGTCGTTCGGGATTTGCACGGTCAGCGCCAGAATCTTGATCTTCTCGACTACGTCGGGCGCCTGCTCGCGCACGTTGGTGCGGGCATCGAGCACAGTCCAGCCGCCGCAAATCAGGGATTTCTTGTCTTCGCTGATCTGGCAGTCCTTGATCTTGTCGTCCGGAATGTCCGCTGCATCGCCCCACTTCCAGGCGGTCTCGCCTTCCGGCTTGGCCGGCGGGCTGAAGAAGGTGGTGGCGAAGTCGGCCTTGCCGTCATAGACGGCCTGAACGGCCTGCGGATGCCCGCCGGCGGCCAGTTTTTCACCGGGCGTGACGCCTTCGGTCTGCATCTGGTACAGCGGGTAGAGATAGCCCGAGGTGGAACCGGCATCGGGATAAGCCCACTTCTTGCCATTCAGGTCTTTCAGGGTCTTGATGGTGCTGTCGCGCTGCACGATGTACTGCGCGGCGTACCAGTCCAGGCCGCGGCGCACGGCCTTCATCGAGACATCCACGCCACAGCGCTGGTTGGCCAGCACATAGCCCAGGCCAGGGATGAAGCCGATGCTGTCCGTGGGCGAGGCGCACATCTCTTCGATGGTGGCGGCGTAGGAGGTGGGCACGAAGACCTTGAACTTCAGGCCAGTCGCCTTTTCCAACGCAGCGGCCATGATGTCACCGCCGGTCACGATGACGTTGGCGTCCACCGACGGAACGAAGTAAACCTTGATGGGGTTGGCTTCGGTGCCAATGTCGGTTGTGGGCGCAGCCGTCTTGGGATAGCCGGTCTTGATCTTACCGCTGTCCAGGTCCGCCTTGAGTTGGGTCAGCTTGTCTTTCAGGTCTTTGGGCAGCTTGGCATCGAAATCATGGAAAGGCGCGAGACCTGAACCGCCGAAGTAGTTGCCGCCCGGGGAACTTGGCATCCTTCGCCGTCTTGACCAGATCCACCACACCAGGGGTGATCAGCTTCATAGCGCTGGAGACGAGACACGGATGCGCCGCAGGCACCGTCTCCCACTGGTCCGTATCCACACCGATGCAGTACAGCCCGGCATGGGTCGCCACTTCTTGCAGCGCGCCGTTGCCTGTTTGCCCACCAGCGCCGAAGACCACGTCCGCGCCCTGGTCAATCGCCTGCTTCGCCGTCGCCGCGCCCCACTCTGGGTCCACGAACGCCTGCGAGATCTCGCCAGGGTGGTAGGTGGAGATGATCTTGATGTCCGGCTTGGTGGCCTTGGCGCCGGCTTCGTAGCCTTCCTTGAAGGCGACGACGGGCGGAATCAGGTCGGTGCCGAAGACGCCGGCGATGGTGCCGCTCTTGGTCAGGCTGGCGGCCAGCGCACCGGCCAGGTAACCCGACTGATCCTCATGGAAGATCAAACCGGTCAGGTTCGGCAGGGTCGCGCCCTGGAACTGATCCACACCAATGAAGTTGATCTTGGGGTTGGCCGTGGCCGCCGCGGTCGTCGCATCGCCCAGGGCAAAGCCCACGGTGATGATGACGTTGTAGCCATTGTCAACGAACTGCTGGATGTTGTCCGCGTAGTCCTTGGAGTCCTGGGTCTCAACGTACTTGACGTCGTCATCGGCTACGCCCAGTTCCTTGGCCACCTGCTGTGCGCCATCCCAGGCCGACTGGTTGAAGCTGCGGTCATTGACGCGACCGACATCAGTCACCAGACCGATCTTGAACGGTTCGGTGCTGGCTGTCTTGGGATAGCCGGTCTTGACCTTGCCGCTGTCCAGGTCCGCCTTGAGTTGGGTCAGCTTGTCCTTCAGGTCTTTGGGCAGCTTGGCATCGAAATCATGGAAAGCAGCCAGACCCGAACCGCCGAAGTAGTTGCCGCCCGGGAACTTGGCATCCTTCGCCATCTTGACCAGATCCACCACACCAGGGGTGATCAGCTTCATGGCGCTGGAGACGAGACACGGTTGCGCCGCGGGGACAGTTTCCCACTGGTCCGTATCCACACCGATGCAGTACAGCCCGGCATGCGTCGCGACTTCTTGCAGCGCGCCGTTGCCCGTCTGCCCGCCGGCGCCGAAGACCACGTCCGCGCCCTGGTCAATCGCCTGCTTCGCCGTCGCCGCGCCCCACTCCGGGTCCACGAACGCCTGCGAAATCTCGCCCGGATGATACGTCGAGAGGATCTTGATGTCAGGTTTGATGGCCTTGGCGCCAGCCTCGTAACCTTCCTTGAAGGCCACAACCGGCGGTATCAGGTCCGTGCCGAGCACGGCCGCAATCGTGCCGGTCTTGGTCAGGCTGGCGGCCAGCGCACCGGCCAGGTAGCCCGACTGATCCTCATGGAAGATCAGTCCGGTCAGGTTGGGCAGGGTCGCGCCCTGGAACTGATCTACACCAACGAAGTTGATCCCCGGATTGGCCTTTGCCGCCGTCGTGGTGGCATCACCCAGGGCGAAGCCCACGGTGATGATGACGTTGTAGCCATTGTCAACGAACTGCTGGATGTTGTCGGCGTAGTCCTTGGAGTCCTGGGTCTCGACGTACTTGACATCTGCATCGGCCACACCCAGTTCCTTGGCCGCCTGCTGCGCGCCTTCCCAGGCTGACTGGTTGAAGCTGCGGTCATTGACGCGACCGACATCGGTCACCAGACCGATCTTGAATCCACCGGCCGCCGGCTTGGGCGCCTCGGTGGCGTTGGGCGCTGCGGTGGCTTTGGGCGCTTCAGTGGCTTTGGGTGCTGCGGTGGGCGTTGCGCCACCACCGCAGGCACTCAACAGCATGGCCACAATGACTAACACCGAAAACACAGTAAAGACGTGCTTACGCATTTCTCTGTCTCCTCTTTGAGTAATTCTGCAACTGGCAAGTATCGAGAGGGCGGCTCTGCATGATGGACATTGCGCATGGCCGTCCCCGTTTGAACCTTGATCGCGTCTGGGGCAATCCTTCTTTCTAACTTCTTCTTTCTAACTCCTCCTTTCTAATCTTCTTTTCTAATCTTCTTTCTTGTGCTGGCAGTGATGCCTGCCCTGGCGCCGGCCCGTAAAACAACTCATGAGTATCTTCTCAAGAAGCGGGAGGCGATGGGGGTCACAGATCCCCTTTGAACAGGCTCGTAGGCGGTCTGCGACCGCCGTCTCCCTGGATCATTGAGAAGGTACCACCAGGCGCTTGCCCGCAGTTCCCTGATTATAGCGCATGTGCGATGCCAGGGCAAGGCGACTCAAGCAACTACACGTCCCCGGCACGGCGCCTCATGCTTGCGCCTGTGCCACTGGGGAAGCGGCGCCTGTGACTTCTCCCTCCGGGTGGACGCCCGCCATCAGTAAACCCAGGCCCTCGCGTGTGGCTTTCTCCCGTGGTACGATGTCAATCATCTCGCCCTTGTACATCACGGCGATGCGATCCGATAGCGCCATGATCTCGTCCAGTTCCGCACTGACCAGCAGCACGGCCACGCCTTCATCGCGCTTGGCCACAATCTGATTGTGGATGAACTCGATGGAACCCACGTCGATGCCACGCGTGGGCTGTGCGGCAATCAGCAGATTGATGGGGCGGCTGAATTCGCGTGCGACTACCATCTTCTGTTGATTGCCGCCGGAGAGCCCGCCGCCCGCCTTTTCGACGGAGGGCGTGCGCACATCAAATTTCTTGACCAGCGCTTCGGCGTTTTCACGAATGGCCTGCGGCTGCACGTTGATGCCGCGGGCAAAGGGCGCCTTGTAATAGGTGTTGAGCACCATGTTGTCGGCAACGCTGTAGGACTCGACCATGCCGTACGCATGGCGGTCTTCGGGAATATGACAACTGTGCCCATCTTCAGTGACGCGCCGCGGGCTGGCATTGGTCATGTCGCTGCCGCCAATCTGGATCTTGCCGCCCGTTACCGAGCGCAGGCCAGTGACGACCTCGACCAGTTCGGTCTGACCGTTGCCCTGTACGCCCGCGACGCCCATGATTTCACCGGCACGGACATCGAACGAGACCTTGTGCAGCCCGGTGCCGCCGGTATCACTGGTCGCCGATACCTGCTGCAGGTTGAGGACCACCTGTTGGGGGGTCGCAGGCTTCTTATTCACCACCAGGATCACCTCGCGCCCGACCATCATGGTGGCCAGGCTGGACTGTGTGGCCGTTTTGGGATCGGCTTCACCCACCGTCTTGCCGCCGCGTAACACCGCAATGCGGTCGGTGATGCGCAGGACTTCCTTGAGCTTGTGGGTGATGAAGACGATGGATTTGCCCTGTTGGCGCAGAAGTTCCATCACCTGGAAGAGGCCCTCGATCTCCTGCGGGGTGAGCACGGCGGTCGGCTCATCCAGGATCAGGATGCTGGCGTTGCGGTAGAGCGCCTTGACGATTTCCACGCGCTGGCGAATGCCCACGGGCAAATCCTCGATCAGCGCGTAGGGGTCAACCGACAGGTTGTAGCGGTCCGATAGTTCCTGGATGCGTTTGGCAACGGTGCGCGTGTCCAAGAAACCGTTCTTAGTGGTCTCGCTGCCGAGCATGATGTTTTCAGCCACCGTCATCACCGGCACCAACTGAAAGTGCTGATGCACCATGCCGATGCCCAGGGCGATGGCATCCTTGGGCGTATTCATGCGCACCACCTTGCCGTTGACCAGGATTTCGCCTTCGGTCGGGTGGTACAGCCCGTAGATGATGTTCATCAGGGTGGATTTGCCCGCGCCATTTTCGCCCAGCAGGCCCAGGATTTCGCCCTGGTAGAGCTTCAGATTGACATTGCTGTTCGCGACGACCCCGCGGAAACGTTTGGTAATGTTGCGTACTTCCAGCACCGGCGTTTGGTTCTGAAAATTCTGGCCCATGCGTCACCCCCTTTAGTCCTTCCCACCTTCTGTTTCGTAGACCTTGCCCTCGGCCGCGGGGGGTCGCACCCGGCCGACAAAGCCAGATACGGCGATGATGGTGACCACGTATGGCAACATACTGATAAACTGGCGCGGGACCGTGGTGACGCCGGCCAACAGCAGCTCGTTTTGCAGGGCCTGAGTATAGCCGAACAGGATGGCTGCGCCCAGCGCGCCGAAGGGGTTCCAGTTGCCAAAGATCATGGCGGCCAGCGAGATGAAGCCGCGACCGGCGGTCATGCCTTCCTGAAACTGACCCACGGCCTCCAGCACCAGGAACCCACCCGCAAGGCCCGCCAACATGCCGCCAATGACGGTGTTGACATAGCGGTAGCGGTTGACGTTGATGCCCACGGTGTCCGCGGCACGGGGATGCTCACCCACGGCGCGTGTGCGCAAACCCCAGCGCGTGTAGAAAAGCGCGTAGTGAACGACGAAGACCAGGATCAAGGTCAGAAACGTAATCGGTGGATTCTTGAACAGCACCGGCCCAATCACAGGAATATCGGCCAGGAACGGAATGTGTACGGCAGAGAACTTGCCCTCCGCAATCGCGTTGCGGTCGAACAGATACGAAGAAAAGCCGGTAGCCAGAATGATCATGACCGTGCCGGAGATAATCTGGTCCATCTTGAAACGGGTAGACAGGGTGGCATGCAGCAGGCCCATGAGCCCGCCCACGGCCAGGGCGATCACGACGCCAAAGAGAAGGCTGAGCAGCAATGGCCAGTGGTTGGTCGCGACCTTGGCCACAAAACCGGCAAAGGCGCCGGCCAGCATCATGCCTTCGATGCCGATGTTGATGATGCCCGATCGTTCGCACAGAATGCCGCTGAGTGCGCCGAGGATCAGGGGAACGGCCGCACGCAGGGTGAAGTTGAGGGCGCTGATGCCAAATAGCACGCGCAGCCAGGTTGCACTTTTTAGTCCGGTCGTGTTGACCAGGATGACCATCACCACGAGCAGCACGGCTAGTGCCATGGAGATGATGGACGTGGTCTTCCAGATTCGATTCGTGGACATGTGTCTCCTCCATCCATGCAAGAACCAGTTTTGCTGGCTCTTGGCTCGCCCCAAAAAAAAACCCCCCACCACCCCCCCCAACCCCCACGCTTAGGAACGTCCCCAACTGGAACTGAGATTGCGTTGTTCGACCTCATCGGCTGTCTTGCCGATGCGGAAGATGGAACGGATGATCGTGGGTGCGGCCACGAAGGCCAGAATGAGGCCCTGGATCACCTGGATGATGTCAGCCGCGACGCCCGATTGAAATTGCATGTTGGCCGCGCCGGCATCGAGCGCACCAAACAGGAACGCGGCCAGGACGACACCTAAGGGATGGGTCTGCCCCAGCAGGGCCACGGTGATGCCGTCGAACCCGACGGACCCGCCAAATTCAGGAGCAAATTTGTGATTGAGGCCCAGGGTTTCGATGCCGCCGGCCAGCCCGGCCAGACCGCCGGCGATCATGATCGTGAGGACCACCGTCCAACCCACGCGAATGCCGGCATAGCGCGCCGCCTTGCTGTTGGCGCCCACGGTGCGAATCTCGAAGCCAATCGTGGTTTTGTAGAGCAGCCACCAGATGAGGACGGCAGCCAAAATGGCAATCAGTACGCCCCAGTGTACCCGGTAGGGCGGGCCGAAGATCCAGGGAATTCGGGCGCTGGCCACCACATCGGCTGTCTCAGAAATCGGTCCGGCCGTGCGGTCCCACAGCGGGCCGGGCGTTTGACCTTGCGTGCCGCCCGCATAGACCGTCCAGCCGGCAAGCAGGCTGGCGATGTAGTTGAGCATGATCGTGGTGATCACCTCGTGCGCGCCGGTGTAGACTTTGAGCAGACCGGGAATGGCGCCCCAAATCATGCCACCCGCAATTCCGGCGAGCAGGGCCAGCGGGATATGGATGATGGCCGGCATGTCGGGGAAGTTGATGCCGATGGCGACCGAGCAGACGGTGCCGATGATGAATTGGCCGGAGGCGCCGATGTTGAAAAGTCCAGCCTTGAACGCGACCGCCACCGAGAGGCCGGTCAGGATCGCGGGCGTCATCTTGCGCACCGTGGTGGCCCAGGCGCGTCCGGTCCCAAAAGCCCCATCGAAGAGGCCTTTGTAGGCCTTGAGCGGATCGTCGCCAAACAACAGCATGAGAATGGCGCCTAATGCCAGGGCTAACACAAGGGCAAGGGCAGGAATTGCCAATGCACGCAGCAGAGGACGTGGATTGAAGACGGAGGGACTCGATCTGGTCATAATGCTCCTTCCCGGTCGGAATGATCTGGAACAATAGATGAGAACAGCAAGCGGCGTGCTCATGGGAGGAATCAGCACGAGGGGGCAGGATTACAATGAATTCATTATATCCCAAAACTGTCATTCAAGCCAAGTAGCAGACAGGTGCTCCACATGTGGCGCGCCCTTGACCCTGTTGCGAGCGCAACGCCGTGCGCCATTTGACGGGATCGCGTCTATGTCCCCTGAAAAATGGGTCATCTGCCCCTGGAAAACGAATCGGCTGCCAACGATAATTGCCCTGTACGTTGAGCCAGAAATTCCCCTACCGAATGATCGAGGATGGAGGATTCTTTCTTATGTCTCTGACGGGTCGAGAGTTGTGGGCTTTGGTCCACGGTATCGGGTTGGGTGGTCTGTTCCTACTGGCGTTTGCCGGCGGGATGGCCGGACTGTACAGCTTGCGACCAGAACTGGTGACAGCGCAGGGTATTCGTGAGCGCATGCGTCGCCTTGATCTGGGCGCCTGGGGTATGGCGCTGGTGGCCTGGGCCACGGTCATCACCGGCACCTTCGTCGTTTATCCCTGGTATCGCGCCAAACCGCCTGAGGGCGCTAACCTGGCCGATTATCCACGCTATTTCTTGCTGGCCAGCGACAGCCTGAAGGCCTGGCATGGGTTTGGCATGGAATGGAAGGAGCATGTCGCCTGGTTTGCACCGATCCTGGCAACCGCCGTGGCCTTCATCGTCTGGAAATACGGCGCCCAACTGGCCGAGGATGATCGTCTGCGCCGCTTCGTCATGCTGATTTTCATGTTGGCCTTCATCGCCGCCGCGATCGCCGGTCTCTTTGGCGCCCTGATTACCAAGGCTGCCCCCATTCTTTAGAAAACTACTCACAATATAGGGAGTGAATCACATGGCAACGCAAGCAATGACAAACAAAGTTCCGAATGGTCCGGCAGCCGCGGCCTTGATCGCCGCCGGTATTGGTAATCTCGTCATCGGTCTCCTGACCACGGGCGCCGAATTGAGCGCCGGACTGAAGAACGCGCTGAACTGGTACAATCCGGCCGGCCCGCTGACGGGCAAGACCCTCGTCGGTGTGGCAGTCTGGCTCATCTCATGGTTTGTCCTCAACAACATGTGGAAGGACAAGAATCCAGCCTGGCAGCGGATTTTCACCACCACGCTCGTTTTGATCGGCGTCGGTTTTCTGCTCACCTTCCCGCCCATTTTCCAGGGGCTGGCAGGTGAATAGCACCAGCGACCGCTAAGGCTCCCCGGATAATCTGCCGTTTGGTCCGCCATCCGCGAGCGGGCCAAACGGTTTATTTTGTGTAGCGTTCGATGTGGTGACGCACCGCATAGGTGGCCGCCTCGATGCGATTGGTCAGCCCCAGTTTCTCGAAGATCGCGCTGACATGGTTGCGCACGGTCTTCTCGCTCAGCATCAACACCGCCGCGATTTCAGCATTCGTCTTGCCCTCGGTTAGCTGCGCCAACACCTGCACTTCACGCTCGGACAGGTCGCGAAAGGCGGTCAACTGCGCCTCGCGTTCGGCCAACCGCACGCGGTTGAGCACCTTCCGGGTAATCGTGGGGTCCAGCACCGCGTCGCCTTGCCCAATGGCGCGCACGGCCCGCACCAGGTCATCGCTCCCCACTTGTTTGAGCACATAGCCCGCCGCGCCGGCATTGATGGCTTCGAGCACCAGCGCCTCATCGGCGAATGAGGTCAAAATCAGGACCTGGATCTCCGGCCACAGGCTCCGGATGCGTTGGCACGCGCTGATGCCGCTTTGATCGGGCAGGCGCACATCCATCAGAATGATGTCGGGGCGCAGGCGCTCGGCCAGTTCAATCGCCTGCGCCGCGGCGCCGGCTTCACCCACGACTTCCAGATCGGGTTCCGCGCCGAGCAAGGCACGCAAACCTAAGCGCACGATGTGATGATCATCCACCAACAGTAAGCGCAAGTGACGTGTCATGCTGCCCGCCTGTTATTTTTTTGCCTTGTCTGTTCATCCCGGTCACCTTGTCTGTTCATCCCGGTCACCTTGTCTGTTCATCCCGGTCACCTTGTCTGTTCATCCCAGGGCACTGTCACCCGAATGGTCATGCCCCTACCGTGCGATTCGATCTGCATGGAGCCGCCAAGCAGGCGGGCGCGATCCTGCATGTTGCGCAAACCATACCCCACAACGTAATCAGGTGAAAGGCCATGTCCGTTGTCGCTGATTTGCAGATGCAGTTGTTGCTCAACCACCGCGGCGCTCAGTTGCACGCGTGTGGCCTGTGCGTGGCGGGCCACATTGCTCAGCGCCTCATTGACAATGGCCAGCAGGTGCCCCAGATGCACCGGCGCCAGGGGTGGCTCATCCGGCAAATCCAGCTTGACCTCCAGGTCGCCCAGGGAACGCAGGTGGTGATGGCCGGCCAGGTCATGCAGGGCGGCCGCCAGGCTGACACCGGTCGGTTGGCTGCGCAAGGCACCAATGTAGCTGCGAATATCGGCGATGGCCTGGTTGAGCAGTTGCATACTCTGCTGCAGGTGTGCCGCGGTTGGCGCGCCGTCATGCAGGGTAACCTCACGTTCAACCGCTTGCAGCAGCAGCCCCGCGGCGTAGATGGTTTGCAGCGTTCCGTCGTGCAGTTCACGGCCGATGCGTTCACGTTCGGTGGTCAGCACCTGCTCTTCTTCCATGCTGCTCAGACGCCGGTCAAGCTCGACACGAAAGACTTCCAGGGAGCGGATAATCGAGACGGTGAGGATCAAGCCGAGCAGACTGCGCACGAGAGGAACCGGAACGATCAGTAGTTGTTCCATGCGTTCTGTGTTCAACCAGGCAGCCAGCAGAAAATCGGCGCGCGGCGTCACCAAGCCGCCAAACACGCTGTAGCCAACGAGGGCCAGGGCCGCGAGGCGCAGGGTGCGCTGCAGGTGCGGCATGTGCAGGTTGGCTTCCATGTCGCGTGACTGGCGCCACAGGCCGAATGCAGCCAGCAAGGCCGCCGGAAATCCAATGCCGTAGCGGGCCAGGATGTTGGCCAGGTTGAACCACGACCGGATATCCGGCGTCAACAGCGGCCCAGGCCCCCAGTTCCACAGCAGCCACAGCCCGAAGGCGATGGCGGGCACGGCGCGTAACCAACGCCGGCGTCCCGGCAAGGGGCGCAGCGCTTCGGCGCCAAACTGAAAGAGACAAACAAAGGAGAACGCCAGGAGAATGACATGAACACTGTGCAGCAATTCGACGATGGGCGCCGACAGGTAGCCGGCCTGGATGGGGATGAACACGTCTCCCCATTCCACCAACGCATGGGTTATTCCAAACGCGGCCAACCAGTTGAGACTACGCGCCAGGCGCAGGCGACTGTGGCGCCACGATTGCAGGGCGATGGCCAGCCCCAACACAAAAAACACCTGTCCGTAGATGGACAGAATGATGATCTGATTGGCCCGAAAGAACGTGCGAATAAATTCGATCATAATTTGTTCAGCGATCTCAGGGCACGCGCCCGGCCCACCACTCCATACCCGCGGGTAACCGCTGAAAGCCGAGCGCCTGCAGGATGGGCTGCCCCGCGCTGCCCAGAATCGGCGCGCCGTCCCACAGGTTGACCTGCAGCCGCCGCGGGGCAAAGGGCCGCGCCAAATACGCGGCGATCGCGCGGCGCACAAGTTCCGGGTCAACGTCCGCGGCCGGGCGCAGACGCTCGCCGCTGTCCTCGGCCGCCAGCACAGGGCGACCGCCGCTCAACACCAGGTGAGTCGAAGGCAGTTGCGCAATCCGCCAGGCCTCGTCGCCCGTTTCACCGCTCCACACATTGGCCGGGTCGCTGGCGCTGATCACGATCAATGCCTCGTCAGGCGTCGCCGCGGCCGCGCGCAGCATTTCGACCGCGTCTGGCTGCGCATATTGGATGCCCGCCAGGCCGCTGACGAAGTAGCCGCGGCGCACCTCCCCGCGCAGTTCCAGGCGCTGCAGCACCGGGTAGATGAGCGCCCAGACGCCGGCCGCCTCCGGTCGCTCCAGCCGTTCGCGCAGGATGACGCCCTCGCGCGCCAGCACCAGGCGCGTCAGGCGTTCGGCGCGGGCTTCATCGGTCAACGGTGGGCCGAGCAGCGCGGCCCGCTGCACGATCACCCAGCGGCCCGGCCAGGCGGAGGCATCTTCCTCACGGCGCAGGCGTTGTTCCACCTGCTGACGCGCCCGGCGCAGGGCGCCAACGCCGGGCCGCTGACCCAGCATGACGGGACGCGGCCCCAGGCGTGCGGCCAACTCCGCCTCCAGCGCGCTGACGGGGGCAGATGGGGCCGCGCCGGGCACGCTGAACTGTTGCAGCACATGCAGCGCGGCCAGGGTGTCATTCGTCACCAGGCCGGCCAGCGCCAGTTCAACCAGCGCGCCTTGCACAGCCGTGGCTGCCAGGCCCAGTCCGCTCTGAATATCGGCCAGGAAGGATGCGCCTTCGTTCTTCAGAAAAGCGTAGACCGCGGCGGTTGACTCGCTCGCCGCGGGTCGTCCGCCGGCGCCAGCAAGAGCCGGCCATCGCCGCGTGGAACGAAGCGCGCGCGTGCCCGTCGCGCCTCCTGTCCGGCCAGCACCCAGGCCCAGGCGCCGCTCTGACATAGCGCATTCAGATCATCTGGATCAAAATCGGCCACGCGGGCCGGCAGGATGTCGCGCGTCCAGGCCACAGTCGGCGCCGCATAGCCCTGCAACTGCTGCATCACGATGCGCAGACCGGCCGCGCCAACCAGGCGTGTGGACGGCTGGACGCGTTGCCAACGCAGGAGAAAGTCGCTGAAGACGGCCAGCGACACCGGCTGCACCTCCTGGCGCAGCAGGGTCAATGTGCGCCGGTGCATCGAGGCCAGATTGTGGCGGTCGAGCACCTGCAAGACGGCGGGCAAATTGGCCTCAGCGCCCGGCTCACTGAAATTTGCCTGCACGATGTCGCGGCCCGCGATGAGGCGGGCGAGTTCGTCATCCAGCCAGGCAGAGTCGAAGGCGTAGCGGGCCAGGATGTCAGCGCGGCTGATGGGGCCACTGTGGCGCAGCAGGCGGCGCAGGATGGCGGCCGCGCCAGGGAAGGCGGCGGCCGTTTCTTCGGCGTCGCCATCACGCGCCGGCGCGGCGCGGTATTCGGCCAACAACTCCTGCGCAATCCAGCGCAGTTCTGATCCATGCGCAGTGGGCAAATGGATTTCGACGATGCGACCCTGGCCGGCCAACTGCGCCAGCCAGGCCGCGGCATCACCCGTGGCGCGGTCGGCCGCTTCGCCCGTGGTCAAATCGCCCACCTGCTGCAGGTAGACCGCCAGTTCCTCGACCGTGCGCGCTTGAAAGCCGGGCGCGGTGTGCTGCGCCTGGCTGGTGACCGCGGCGATGGCCTGGGGTTTGAGCAGGCGCGCCATCTCGCTGCTCTGCAGGAGATCGTCGAGCAAATCGCTGCGCCAGGCCAGCGCCTGCAACTGGCGTTCAGCTTTAGGCGCGTCCCATTCGTACATGTAGACGCTGATGAAGTTGAAGAGCAGGCCGGCCGCGACGGGCGAGGGCGCCACTGATTCGATGGCGACGACTTCGATGGTCCCGTCCGCGATCGCGGTCAGCAGTTCTTCCAGGTGCGGCATGTCGAAAACATCTTGCAGGCACTCGCGGTAGGTTTCGATGACGATGGGAAAATCGGGCAGTTGACGCGTGGCGGCCAGGAGATCGCGGGCTTTGAGGCGTTGCAGCCAGAAGGGGGTGCGCTTGCGCCCCAGCGCCTTGGGTAACAGCATGGCGCGGGCCGCGTTCATACGGAAATGCGCGCCGAAGACCGCGGAATTGGGCAGTTCGGCGACGATACGGCGTCGCGCTTCATCGGCGCTCATGCGCACCAGGGCCACCAACGAGGGCAGCGGGGCCTGCAGAGCCGCAGGAAAGCGGAAGAGGATGCCGTCATCGTTGGCCTGCACCTCGATGGTGATGCGCAGATGGTCGGCCAGGGCACTGCTGAGGGCCAGCGCCCACGCGCCGTTGATGCGCCCACCAAAGGGCGTGTGGATGACCATGCGTTGATCGCCGATGGCATCGCTGAAGGTTTCGACCACCACGGTGCGATCGCTGGCGATGACGCCGGCGCTTTCCAATTGACGGCGCACGCTGTCCAGCAGGATGCGCGCCGAGTTGGCGTCCAGGCAGAACTCTGTGCGCAGCCAGTGCTCGATGGCGTCGGGCTGCGCATCGCCGGCTGCCAGGCGTTCGGCCACGCTGCGGCGCAGTTGACCGATGCGCAGCCCCAGTTCGTAGGGGCGCCAGGGATAGTCCCCGCGCCAGAAGGGCATGCGCGGCATCGCACCGGCCGCTTCGCCCACGACGATACGATCGTCCTCGATGCTCAGGACGCGCCAAGTCTGGCTGCCCAACAGGAAGGCATCGCCAGGGCGGCTCTCGAAGACGAACTCCTCGTCCAATTCGCCAATCCGGGTCTTGCCATCGGCCAGGTAGACGCTGAACGCGCCGCGGTCGGAGATGGTGCCCGCGTTGGAAACCGCCAGCAAACGAGCGCCGGGCAGGGCCAGCAGGCGTTGGTTGACGCGGTCCCAGGCCAAGCGCGCGCGTAGGACGGTGGGGCCAGCGCTTTGGGCAAAACCGCCGGAGAGCATGTCGAGCACGGCCTCGAACGCGTGGCGGCTCAGGTTGGCAAAGGGGTAGGCGCGGCGCAGCAGGGCCAGCAGCGCGGCGGTGTCCCAATCCTCCAGCGCCACCAGGGCCACGATCTGCTGCGCCAGTACATCCAGCGGATTCGACGGCGTGCGCGTCGGCTCCACATCGCCATCCAACATGCCGCGCACCACGGCCGCGGCCTCGACGATGTCCTCGCGGAAGGTGGCGTAGATGCGTCCTTTGCTGGTCTGGCCGACCAGGTGCCCGGCGCGACCCACCCGCTGCAGAGCCTGGCTGACGCTCTTGGGCGACTGCAACTGCACCACCAAATCCACCGCGCCGATGTCAATGCCCAACTCCAGGGAACTGGTGCCGACCAGCGCGGGCAGGCGGCCGGCTTTGAGCGCCTCTTCCATCTCGCGGCGGGCCTCTTTGGACATGCTGCCGTGGTGCGCGCGGATGGGGCCTTGCGCGCCGATGGCAAACAGGCCGCGATCGCGCATCAACCCGCCGGGCGCCAGCCCCTCCGAGCTGCCGGGCGGAATCTCCTCGGACATTTCGGCTTCGATCTGCGCGTTGAGACGGTCGGCCGTGCGCTCGGCCAGGCGGCGGTTGTTGCAGAAGATCAGGGTGCTGCGGTGGCGTAAGATATCTTGCAGCACCTGGGGAATGACCGACGGCCAGACCGAATCGCCGGGCATGGCGCGAAACTCCGCCACGGGGGTGATGACCGCGAGATCGAGCGCCTTGCGATAGCCAGTATCAACCACGGTGACGGGCCGCGGCGTGTAGCTGTCCGCGGGCGCGGCCGGGTCCGCGGTCTCCACCTGCCCGCCCAGGAAGCGCGCGACCTCGGCCAGGGGCTTGATCGTTGCGGACAGGCCGATGCGCTGGATGGGATGGCCGGCCAGGTGCTGCAGTCGTTCCAGGCTGAGGGCCAAATGCGCGCCGCGTTTGTTACCGCACAGGGTATGAATCTCGTCCACGATCAGCGCACGCACGCTGCGCAGAATGTCGCGGGCGCGAGGGCTGCTCAACAGCAGGTAGAGAGATTCGGGCGTGGTGATGAGGATGTGCGGCGGCCGCCGGACCATCAGCGCGCGGGCGTGTGTGGAAGTGTCGCCGGTGCGCACCGCGACGCGAATCTCAGGCCAGGGCACGCCCATCCGTTGGGCCACCGCGCGGATGCCGGTCAGCGGCGCGTGCAGGTTGCGCTCGATGTCGTTGTTCAGGGCTTTGAGCGGCGAGATGTAGAGCAGTTGCACGCCGTCCGGCAGACGCGGGCGGTTCAGTTCGTCGCCGGGGCCAGGCGGCGCCAGATGGGTTCCAATCTGGTTGATGCCCCACAGGAACGCGGCCAGCGTCTTGCCGGAACCGGTGGGCGCCAGGATCAGGGTGTGCTCGCCAGCCTGGATCGCGGGCCAGGCCGCCGCCTGCGGCGAAGTCGGTTCAGCGAAGGTTTCACGAAACCAGGTGCGAACCGGCAGGGCGAATGGAGTCCACAGATCGGACATGACACTACTCCGCGTGAGAAAATGAGGCTGTCATTATAGCACAGCCGCTTGAAATCGGCGTCTGACTGAAAAACATCAGAACTGCACCGGTTTGAGTTTTGACTACGCCTGTGGTAACATGATGAAGGATGAAGGGTGAAGGGTGAAGGGTGAAGGGTGAAGGATGAAGGATGAAGGGTGAATGCTGAATGAGGAAGGGTGAAGGGGAATCTGTGAAACAGGCGGCGGTTGAACGACAAGCGAAGGTGGGCGCGACGGCGACGGCGCCGGCGAGAAGCCTGCTGGTTGCGCTGGTTGTGGGCGATGTTTTGATGTTCTTGTTATTTGCGGCGTGGGGACGCGCCACCCATGCAGAACCGCTGCCGCTGCTGGCGATTGTAGAGACCGCGGCGCCGTTCCTGGTGGCCTGGTTGGCGGTGGCCCCGCTGCTGGGCGCTTACCGGCCCGGCCTGTTGACGCAGCCGCTGCCCATGGCTATGCAAACGTTGATTGTCTGGATTGCGGCCTGTGTCCTGGGCCTTTACATCCGCTCGGCCTGGCTGCAGCGGGAGATCATTCCCACCTTTGCCCTGGTCACGTTCGGCATGGTGGCGCCGATGCTCGTGGGCTGGCGCACGTTGTTTGCCTGGTGGAACCGCTCGCGTCTCGCGTGACGTCAACAGAGGCGCCACCAACGGGGTCGTGTCTCGCTATCTGAATCCAAATTTTGCATCCGGGTGCGACGCATGAGTTGTGCGTCGCACTTATTAGACCTTATCGGGAATAACGGCGCGCCACTACACGCAGTAGTCAAATCGTCAAGAGAAACTACTGGTTGTGGCTCGGACTACAACTCGGCTTATTCCCGATAAGGTCTATTCTTGTCCGAGGTTCGTTTGATTGACATCATGACCGTTTTTCTTGTGCGCGGACTCACGGTGCTGTACACGGTCGCCGTGGTGTGGCTGTCGCTCTACAGCCTGCAAGCGCTGTTCTTCAGCCTGGTTTTTGGGCGCCGTGCGCGAACGCAACCAACCCCGGCCGCCCCGGCTTCGTGGCCGACCGTCACGGTACAACTGCCGATCTTCAATGAACGGCATGTCGGGCGTCGGCTGCTGGCGGCCGTGGCCAGCCTGGACTACCCGCATCACGCGCTGCACATCCAGGTGCTGGACGACTCGACCGACGACACAACGTCTCTGTTGCAGACCGAGGTGCGCCGCCTGCAGGCCCGCGGGCTGCAGGTGGAATATCTGCACCGCGACGATCGCCGCGGTTACAAGGCCGGCGCCCTGGCCGCGGGCCTGGAGCAGACTGAGGCTGATTTTGTCGCCATCTTCGACGCCGACTTTGTGCCAACCCCCGATTTTCTCAAACGAACGCTGCCCTTCCTGCTGGCCGATCCTCACCTGGGCTTTGTGCAAACGCGCTGGGCGCATCTCAACGCCACTTATTCGGGCCTGACGGGCGCGCAGGCGCTGGCGCTGGACGGTCACTTCGTCATCGAGCAAACGGCGCGGCAACAGCTCGGCGCGTTCATCAGCTTCAACGGCACGGCCGGCATCTGGCGGCGCGCCTGCATCGAGGCGGCCGGCGGTTGGCAGGCCGACACCCTGTGCGAAGACCTGGATCTGAGCTACCGCGCTCAGTTGCAGGGCTGGCGCGGGGTCTACCGGCCCGACATTGCCGTGCCCGCGGAGCTGCCGCCGCAACTGCTGGCCTTCAAGCGCCAACAGTTCCGCTGGGCCAAAGGCTCCGTGCAGACACTGCGCAAGTTGGGGCGGCGCGTGGCGCAAGGCGCCAGCCTCACCGCGCCCGGCGGACAGCCGGCCTCGCTTTCCTACAAAATACGGTTGCTGGGTCTGCTGCATTTGAGCGGCTACCTGGTGCATCCCCTGATGCTGCTGGTGCTGCTCTTGTCGCTGCCGATGCTGTGGCTGGGTCAGACCACGCAGGCCACGCTGGGGGTGTTCGGGTTAGCCAGCCTGGGGCCGCCGCTGCTCTTCGCCCTGGCGCAGCGTCATCTCTACGCCGATCAGTCCGGGGGCTGGTTACGTCGCTTCGCCTATTTTCCCGGCTTGATGCTGTTGGGCATCGGCCTGACGCTCAACTGCACGCAGGCCGCCATCGAAGGGCTGACCGGTCGCGGCGGCGCTTTTCAGCGCACGCCCAAATTTCATGTCAAGCAGCAGGCCGATGCGTGGACAGACAGCGCCTACGCGCTGCATCTCGACTGGACGACCGTGGGTGAGATCGTGCTGGCACTCTACGCGCTGACGGCCGTCGTCGTGGCCGTGCTGCGCCACAACCTGGGCGCGGCGCCCTTCCTGGCGTTGTACGCATTGGCCTTTGGCAGCACCGCGGCCGTGGGGATATGGCAGGCTGGCCGCATTCATCGTCGGCCGCGGCGCCCGCTTGTCCACCGCGCCTGGCACGCCGATTGACCCCCACCGTAGGTCACGCCTCCGGCGTGACGACACCCCTCGGCCCCAGAGCTTGCTTCCCTCGTCGAACGTCGTCCGGCCAGGAGGCCGGACCTACGGGAACGCTTGTCGCGCTGACAGCCGGAACGAACGGCAGAAAAGAGACGGGCGCGGGCGGCGGGATGTAGCGCAGCAGGGCGCCGTTTTCACCGACAGCCCAACCATTCGTGGCCGAGACCATGTCCAGCGCCGTGATGATCCAACTGGAGGGGGTGGGCGCTTCGGTCCATCCACTGCCGTTCCAGTGGAAGAACTGATTGGCGCCAACCCAGTTGCCGACCGCCCAACCATCCGTGGCCGATATCATGCGCACGGCAACGAGGTCGAGATTGGCGGGATTGACCACCTGCGTCCAGCGGGTCGCGTCCCAATGCGCGACGGTCAGATGGCGACCAACGGTCCAGCCATCCGCGGCGCTGAGCATATCCAGGCTGAGCAGGTCTTCGGCGGCGGGCGGAAGCAGCATCTGCCAGGCGCTGCCGTCCCATTGCAGAGCGGTGCTCTGCGCGCCCACCGCCCAGCCCGCGCTCGCGCTGACCATGTCCAGCGCGAACAAAGAATGGTTGTCGGGGCTGGCAACCGAGGCCCAGATCTGACCATCCCAATGCAGAATGGTCCCCTCTGCGCCCACCGCCCAACCGTCGCTCTCAGAGAGCATGGCGATGGCGTTCAGTTGCTTGCTGGTCGGCGCGGGAACCTGCGTCCACGCGGCGCCATTCCAGCGTAGAATCGTCACCGCGTCGCCCACGGCCCAACCCGCGTTGGCCGCCAGCGCGTGGACTGCGCGCAGCCCTGCGGTTGTGGGCGCAGCCACGCGCGTCCAGGTGATCCCATCCCAGTGCAGGATCGCGCCGTTGTCGCCCACGGCCCAACCATCTTGACCCGTGCGCATGTGTACCGCCCGCAGATGATCCACGCGCATCTCGCCATCCGGCGCTGTCCAGGTGTTGCCGTCCCATTGCAAGCGGGTTCCGCCGCTGCCCACGGCCCAACCCACCGCGCCGGGCAGCAGGTCCACCGCCAGCAGACCGCCCGTCGTCGGCCCGGTCATCGCCTGCCAGGCGCTGCCATTCCAGTGCAGCATGACGCCGCCGCCGCCCACCGCCCAGCCGTCCGTGGCGCTCAGCATGGACACGGAGGTCAAATCGGCGGTCGTGGAGCTGGCAACCGGCGTCCACTGGCTGCCGTTCCAGTGCAAAATGGTTCCTTCGGCGCCGACCGCCCAAACATCATTGGGCGTCACCATGTCCACCCCTTTCAGCCAGGCCGTGGTGGGACTGGCAACCGACGCCCAAGCGCCGCCGTTCCAGCGCACGATGACGCCCTGCGCGCCGACAGCCCAGCCGTCAGCGGTGGTCAGCATGTCCACCGCGCTCAGCCGCTGGTTGACGCCGGCCACCGTGATGTCGGTCCAGGCGCTGCCATCCCAATGCGCCATCAGCGCCCAGTAGCGTTGCCAGAAAACATAGCCCACGGCCCAGACATCGTCGCTTGCCACCATGCTGACCGCGGTCAGGCGCAGTGTGGTGAAGGGGCGCTGCTGGGTCCAGGCTTGCCCATCCCAGTGCAGCATGTCGCCCAGGTCACTGACGGCCCAGGCATCGGCGGGCGAGAGCGCATCCACCGCGGCCAGGCCGGTGCTGGCCGGGTTGGGCGCCTCCTGCCAGGCGCCGTCATGCTCCATCCAATGGAAGATCGTGCCATGACCGGGCATCCCGCCCACGGCCCAGCCTTCGCCGGTGGGGAGGAGGGCGACATCCGCCAGGTGATGGCGGCAGGGGTTGACCTGGTTGGGGTTCCAGCACTGCCAGGCGCCAGAAGTGACCGGCGCGGGATCAGCCTGGGCAAGCGAAGCGGGGAACGAAGAGATGAGAAGCAGAACGGTCAGGAGGGTGCTGAGCGGCGCCTTCCGCAAGAATTGACTGGTCATATCGTGCTCGGTGTACAGCTGATGTGGGTCACAGTGAAGCGACGCTCCTGGCGCAATGGTAGCGCCCCCCGCGACCGGCGTCAAAAAAACCTGGCGCCACGATAGCTTTGGCGCTGCAGGCGCCCTTGCGGCAACAAACGAGGCAGTCCCTGGACTGCCTCGTTTGTGCTTTTCTCAGACTTGTCAGGGTGCTATCTGATCTTCGCTTCGATCAGCTTATCCATGTCGGCAAGCTGTTCTGGTGACGACATCGTCTTGAGTATCTCCGCATGCACTTCGGCGGCGTGGACCATGGCTTTCTGTTTTACTTCTGGCACAGATTCGCCATGTACGACATGATCACAATCCATTCCCAAATCACGACAAGCAAGCTCGAGCATCTTGAACCTCCTGCTGACAGTGCGATCTTCCCTGCAAGGGAAAACCAAGAAACAACGACACCATGTGTTGGACCATGGCTGGCCTATTGTAGCACAATGTGCGTTGCATAGCCATATGTCTGATACCATTCCACCGCCGTGCGCAGTGCCTCTTCTAGCAGCCAGGTTGACCGCTGTCAACCGGCTTCCGGCCTGGGGTCTGGCACGAAAATGTTGGAGTTTTTGTCCAATCGCGGTAAAATCGCGATATGGATACTTTACTCGATATCGTCTCGGTACAGACTCACGATGATTACGTTGACACCGATGTTGACGCCGAACCGGTCGGAGAATTGCTCGACATCATCAGCGTCAAGGCTCACGATGATTATACCCTGGAGCTTGTTTTCGAGAATGATGAGAAACGACTGTTCGATATGAATCCGTTTCTCGATAGAAAGCCATTCGACAGACTCCGCAATTCCCCGATTTTTTTCAAGGCGTCCATCCACTATGGAACGGTGACCTGGCCGGGAAACATTGACATCGCGCCGGAGACGCTATGGGCGCGTTCCGTGCCGATCTGACAACGGCGCCAAAGAGAGATAGCACGAACGGGTGCGAGAGGCCGCGCGGTTCTTGGAGGAGTGCGAACAGTGAGCCGAGATCAACGGAGAGGCGTGAAATGACGCAACAAACTACGGCGCCGGGCGGCGAGGTTGTTCTCTTCCAGTCGCCCGAGGGAGATGTTCAGATTGACGTGCGCCTGGAACAGGAGACCGTTTGGCTTTCATTGAACCAGATTGCTGACCTTTTCGCGCGGGACAAGTCGGTGATTTCGCGGCATTTGCACAATGTCTATTTCACTGGAGAGCTTGAGCGAGAGGCAGTTGTTGCAAAAATTGCAACAACTGCAGCGGATGGAAAAACCTACCAGGTTGAGTATTTCAACCTTGACGCCATCCTTTCCGTTGGCTATCGCGTGAATTCCAAACGCGGTACCCAGTTCCGTATCTGGGCCACGCGCACCCTGAAGGAACATCTGATTCGCGGTTACACACTCCACGAGCGTAGCCTGCGGGAGCGTGGGATCGAAGACCTCAAACAGGCCGTGGGGTTGCTGGCACGCACGCTGACCGCGCACGCCCTGGTCACTGACTAATGAGCACCTGTTTTTGATGCCTCGCCTTGCCTGGGCGATGAAACTGACGATGCTGAAAACGAACGGCTCGTCTGGTAAGAGAGATGGAAACAAACAATGACCTACCTACCTGCTAGCACCCGTTACGATTCGATGACTTACCGCCGCTGTGGCCGCAGCGGCCTGCTGCTGCCCGCGGTCTCGCTGGGCCTGTGGTACAACTTCGGTGGCGTTGACTCCATCGAAAACGGCCGGGACATGATCCATCGCGCCTTCGACCTGGGCATCACCCACTTCGATCTGGCTAACAACTATGGCCCGCCGCCCGGCTCCGCGGAGGAGACTTTTGGCCGCATCCTGGCCCAAGACCTGGCCCCCTACCGCGACGAGTTGGTCATTTCCAGCAAGGCCGGCTATCTCATGTGGCCCGGCCCTTACGGCGAATGGGGTTCACGCAAATACCTGGTCGCCAGCCTGGATCAGAGCCTCGAACGCATGGGCTTGGATTACGTGGACATTTTCTACAGCCACCGGCCCGATCCCAACACGCCCCTGGAGGAGACGATGGGCGCGCTCGACTTTATCGTGCGCAGCGGCCGCGCCCTCTATGCCGGCATCTCCACCTACAGCCCAGAACAGACCCGTCAAGCCGCCGGCATCCTGCGCAGTCTGGGCACCCCCTGCCTGATCCACCAGCCGCGCTACAACATGTTCGACCGCTGGATCGAGGATGGCCTGCTGGACGCGCTGGCGGACGAAGGTATCGGCTGCATCGCCTTTTCGCCGCTGGATCAGGGCATTTTGACCGACAAATACCTGCGGGACATCCCCGACGGTTCGCGTGCGGAAAAGCTCAGCGGCCGCTTCAATTGGGGCGACACCGTCAGCGCGGCGCGCGTGGCCACGGTGCGCCAACTAAACAAACTAGCTCAGGCACGCGGGCAGAGCATGGCCCAAATGGCGATCGCGTGGGTGCTGCGTCACTCGCAGATGACCTCGGCCCTGATCGGCGCCAGCAAGGTCCGTCAGATCGAAGAGGCCGTGGCCGCGCTCGACAACCTCACGTTCAGCGAAACAGAGCTGGCGCAGATCGAATCACTGCTGTAACACGAATGAGTTTAGAATTCAACCCGTGTCTTGCCGGCTTGCCGGTTGGTGACACACAAACTTGTAGGGTGAGCGGGTGCGTGTTATACTGACCAAATTACATAAGAGGGAGATCACGCAATGCAGCGAACTTTGTATGGGAATTCGTTCTTGATGAAATCGTTGGCGCGTCCGGCGACATTTTTCATGCACAGGGCCGGTTGGCGGGTCGAGGGACGCCCCCCCGCGCTAGCCAAATATGTCATTGTGGGTGCACCGCACACGTCCAACTGGGATTTCCTGGTGATGCTGGGCGTCGTCTTCACCGTGCAGTTGGAGGCGCACTGGTTGGGCAAACATACCCTGTTTCGCCAGCCCTTCGGTCGCCTGTTTCGCTGGCTGGGCGGAATTCCAGTGGACCGCCGCCAAGCCAATGGCCTGGTGGCCCAGTTGGTAGACGTTTTCAATCGTCGCGATAAATTGATCTTGGTCGTTCCACCCGAAGGCTCGCGCAAGAAGCTGCAGACGTGGAAGAGCGGGTTCTACTACATTGCCCGCGGCGCCCAAGTGCCGTTGGCCCTCGTATCCATGGATTACGGCCGTAAGGTTGTGGGCTTTGGCCCGGTGATAACGCCCAGCGGCGACATAGACGCCGACATGGCGCAAATTCGCACCTACTTCAGCTCTGCTACCGGCAAGTATCCCCACGAAACGGCACAGATTGCGCTGAAGTAGGGCCGGCGCCCATCCCTGTCGCAGCAGTTTTCCAGTAACAATCTACAGCGTTCATACTGGCCGACGTTTCTGCCGACTCAATTCGCGCCCGCGCTAATACCCCACTCCGCGCCACAGCGCCGCCGCTCAAGCCACCGCACTCCTCCCCCATAACAGCCTGAACTTCAGTTCGAGGCGTCCCTCTCCAGGCATGGCCGCGCCCCACGAACACCACGCTACAGATGCATCAGATACAGCGAATACCTCAAGAACAGTTCCATGAATAGCCTTTGATCTGCTTTCGATGCGTATGATTTGCGTCATGTACATCAAAACGAACTTGCGGTATTCTTGCCTCATATTGTGAAATATGGAGCAAGCGCATGGCCGACCTGCTGACCACCAGGCAAGTACAAGAGATGCTGCACTTGGATCGCACCACGATCTACCGCTTTGTTGAGAATGGGCAACTGCCCGCGGTGCGTGTGGGCAAGCAGTGGCGTTTTGCGCAGACGGACATTGACCACCTCTTGCACAAAGCGCCCCGGGCCGGCGTGCCCAATCGCCAGACGCTGGCCGTCATCCCCACGCCACCCGACCCGGCGGCGCCCCTGCCCACCACCGGCCGCCACAATCACCAGGCGGGCCTGGCCGATCTGCTGCCGCTGGCCTGCGCGCAGATGATCCAGGACACCTTCGCCGAAGCCCTGGGCGTGATGATGGTCATCACCGACATGCAGGGCCAGCCCATCACCCAGGTCAGCAACGCGTGCGGCCTCTACCGCGCAGTCATCCAGGACGCCGAAGGGGTGGCGCACTGTGTGCGCACCTGGCAACACCTGGCCGGCACGCCCACGCTGCAGCCCAAGTTTTCGGCCAGTGAACTGGGACTCCTCTGCGCCCGCGGCCTGATTCGCGCCGGCAACGAACTCAAAGGCATGGTTTTCATCGGCGGCATTGCGCCCTCGCCCTGGCCGCCCACGCCCCAGGAAATCAATGCCCTGGCCGCCAGCCTGGATGTGGAACCGGCCTCCATCACCGCCAACGTGAACGATGTCTATCGCCTGGATCGCCCCGCCCAGGAGCGTACGCTGGAATTTGTACAGCGCATCGCCGATGTCTTTTCCCATATCCTTGAAGACCGCCAGGCGCTCACCGGCCGTTTGCAGGCCATCGGCGCGCTGTGCGCCCTATAAGCCCCCTGGCTTGAGGAGATTTGCAGAGCTATGAAGAAACTACTCATTCTCGGCGCCGGCACCGCCGGCACCATGGCCGCCAACAAACTGAGCCGTGAGCTGGACCCCGACGAGTGGAAGATCACCATTGTGGATCAAAACGAAACCCACTACTACCAGCCGGGCTTCCTCTTTATCCCGTTTGGCATGTACAGCAAGAGCGATGTGATCAAGCCCAAGCGTGATTTCATCCCGAGCAACGTGGAGATGATTATCTCGCCCATCGAGCTGATCGAGCCAGAGCACAACCGGGTGCGTATCAGCAGGGACAATCGCTATCTGAACTACGATTTCCTGATCATCGCGACCGGCACCAACATTCGTCCGGAGCAGACACCGGGCCTGCACGAGGATGAATGGCACAAGTCCATCCACGACTTCTACACGGTGGATGGCGCCGTGGCCCTGGCGCGCTTCCTGCGCAACTGGCCGGGCGGCCGTCTGGTCCTCAACATCGTGGATAACCCGATCAAATGCCCTGTGGCGCCGCTGGAGTTCATCATGCTGGCCGATTGGTTCTTCCACGAGCACAAATTGCGCGACCGCGTGGAATTGACCCTGGTCACGCCGCTGCCGGGCGCATTCACCAAGCCGGTTGCATCCAAATACCTGGGCGACATCCTGGAGCAGAAGGGCATCAAGGTCGTGCCCGATTTTCTGATCGAGCATGTGGACACCGATGCCAAGAAGATTGTCGCCTACGACGAGCAGGAGGTGAACTATGATCTTCTGGTCAGTATTCCACTCAACATGGGCAGCGATGTCGTTGCTCGCTCTGGCCTGGGGGATGATCTGAATTACGTGCCGGTCAACAAACACACCTTCCTGGCCGATGCCTACCCCAACATCTTTGCTCTCGGCGATGCCACGAACGTGCCGGCGTCCAAGGCCGGGTCCGTGGCTCACTTCGCGGTAGAGGTCTTCACCGAGAACTTCGTGCGTTATGTAGACGGCTTGGAGCTGCTGCCCACGTTCGATGGTCACGCCAACTGTTTCATCGAATCCGGCTTTGGCAAGGGGCTGCTGATTGACTTCAACTACGATGTGGAACCGTTGCCTGGCAAGTACCCGCTGCCCGGGATTGGCCCCTTCTCGCTCCTGCAGGAATCGGAGATGAACCACTGGGGCAAGGTGATGTTCCGCTGGATGTACTGGAACCTGCTGCTCAAGGGGCAGCCTTTGCCCCTGCCGGCGCGCATGAGCATGGCGGGTAAGTGGGACGGCAACGGCGCGTCCAACTGAGGAGGGCGGCATGGATCAGGCTTTGCTTGCATTGAACGAAAAACTGGACCGCCTGACGAACCAGGTGGCCTATCTGACCGAACAAACCCAACGCGCAGAACGTGAGCGCGAGTCGCGCACTGAGCTGATGCGCGATCTGACGCCGATCGTCAATGATGTCTACCGGCTGACGGTCGAGCAGTTGGAGGAAGTCGAGCAGTATGTCAGCCTGGACGACCTGCTGCGCCTGGTCAAGCGCTTGGCGCGCAATGGGCGCAACATCGAGAAGATGCTCGACCAACTGGAAAGCGTGATGGACCTGGCGGAAACGATCGTGCCTCTGAGCGATGCCGCGTTCGGCCGGGCCGTCACCGAGTTAGCCACGCTGGAGCGGAAGGGCTATTTCACCTTTGCCAAGGGCGGCTGGCAGATTATGGACAACATCGTGACCTCGTTTGGCGAGGACGACGTGCGTCAGTTGGGCAACAACGTCGTGCTCATCCTGCGGACGATCAAAGAGATGACCCAGCCCGAGGTGATGAACTTCGCCCGCAACATGGTCTCGTCCATCGAGAGCGAGAGCGCCGCGGAGGTGAGCATTTCCTACCGTTCGCTGTTCGGTCAGATGCGCGACCCCAACGTGCGCCGGGGCCTGGCCCTGACGATGCGGGTACTGCACAGCCTGGGTCAGCAGATGTCCCCGGCAGGACAGAGCGTCAATTGAACATCAGGCATCTGCGACCTCGCAGAAGTATTCGAATGCAGAAAAACGGCCCGGTCGAGAACCGGCCAGAGTGAATTCATGCGCACCACGTGTGCAAAGAGACAAAGGAGAAAGATGTATGGCGACGCGTACCATTGCTGGTAAGACCGTCCAGGTCAACGATGAAGGATTCATGACCAACTCCGCCGAATGGAACAAGGAGATTGCGCTCGCGATTGCGGTTGAAGAGGGGTTTGCCGATCTGACGGCGGCCCATTGGAAGGTGATTGACTTCTGCCGTGAGAGCGCCGCCAAGCTGGGCGGCAAGTCGCCCACGCTGCGCCAGATCACCACGGGCACCGGCGTTTCCACCAAGGAACTGTTCGCCCTGTTTCCCAAAGGCCCGGCCAAGAAGGTGGCGCGCATCGCCGGCCTGGGCAAGCCTGAGGGCTGCGTCTGAAAAGCAAAATCAAGGATTTCACCGATCAGCACGAATTTCAGGGACTCTTCGTGTCAATTCGTGAAATTCGTGGCTAAAAATCAGGGACTGCATTACTCACGTGACTGAAAATCAAGGAGAATTTACCATGGCTGACGAAACTCGTAAAGTAGCGTTTATTTGTTCTAAGGGCGATCTCGACATGGCTTACCCGGCCCTCGTCATGGGCTGGGCCGCCTTGGGCAACGGCATTGATGTCACCATCTTCTTCACCTTCTGGGGGATGGATATGATTACCAAGAGCCGGCAGGGCCGGCTGGAACTGGCCCCGGTGGGCAAGACCAGCATGAAGATGAGCATGATGGGCCTCAAGACCGGCAACCTGGGCATTCCCAACATTCTTGGTATGCTGCCCGGCATGACCGCCTTTGCCACGAGCATCATGAAGAAGAAGATCGCCGGAGTCGGCGCGCCGCCGGTGGGCGAATACTTGCAGATGCTCGTGGATGGCGGCGCCAAGCTCTACGCCTGCAAGATGTCGGTGGACATGATGGGGCTGAAAAAAGAAGATTTCGTGGATGGCGTGATTGACATCGTCACCGCCAGCGACTTCATGGACATGACCGAAGGCGCACAGATCATCTTCATCTGACCCGACGCTGACCTGACCTGAAAACAACATCCCCGCCAACCCCGTTCCGCCCTCTTCCCCCCTTCTCCTCTCCGTTGTGCGGAGAGGAGAAGGGGCCGGGGGTTGAGGTGAGGCCGCCCTCTTCCCCCCTTCTCCTCTCCGTTGTGCGGAGAGGAGAAGGGGCCGGGGGTTGAGGTGAGGCCGCCCTCTTCCCCCCTTCTCCTCTCCGTTGTGCGGAGAGGAGAAAGGGCCGGGGGTTGAGGTGAGGCCGCCTTCTTCCCCCCTTCTCCTCTCCGTTGTGCGGAGAGGAGAAAGGGCCGGGGGTTGAGGTGAGGCCGCCCTCTTCCCCCCTTCTCCTCTCCGTTGTGCGGAGAGGAGAAGGGGCCGGGGGTTGAGGTGAGGCCGCTCGCACCCGGTCTCTCGGTTCGCAGCGCCATTTGACACGAAACCCCTTTCCCGTGTAGACTCCTCTCCACTCCATAAGACGAAAGCGAGACACAAGCATGGCAGATCCGCGAGTCGAGAAACTGGCCGAGATCCTGGTAGACTTTTCGATTGACGTGCAGCCGGGAGACTGGGTGGTTGTACGCAGTCACATCCTGGCCTTGCCGCTGTTGCACGCCGTGACGCGGCGCATCTTGCGTGCCGGCGGCAACCCCACCGCGGTCCTCAGCGACAGCCAGTTGGGCGAAATCCTGCTGCGCGGGGCCAACGACGCGCAGCTCGAATGGATCTCGCCCATGGAGCGCATGACCCTGGAAAATGCCGATGCCCTGATCGTGCTCGGCGCCACTGACAATACGCGCGCGCTCAGTGGGGTGGATCCCCTGCGACAGCAGTTACAGCAGCGGGCGCGGCGTGAGCTGATGGGAACCTACATGCAGCGCTCGGCCGATGGCTCCCTGCGCTGGGTTGGCACCCAATACCCCTGCCCGGCCCTGGCCCAAGAGGCCGACATGAGCCTGGATGAGTATGAGGATTTCGTCTACAGCACCACCTTCGCCGACCAGACCGACCCCGTGCAGGCCTGGCGTGAGGTGTTCAACCGCCAGCAACACTGGGTTGAATGGCTCAGGGGTCGCCAGCAGATAGTGATCAAAGGCGCGAACGCAGAGATGACTCTGTCCATCGCCGGCCGCGATTTCATCAACGACTACGGCCGCCACAACATGCCGGCCGGTGAACTTTTCACCAGCCCGGTCGAGGATTCGGTCAACGGCTGGGTGCGTTTTTCCTACCCCGCCATTCGCGAGGGGCGCGAGGTGGAGGATGTGGAGTTCTACTTCGAACAGGGGAAGATCGTCAAGGCGACAGCGCGCAAAAACGAAGCCTTTCTGCTCAGTCAGCTCGACGCCGACGCCGGCGCCCGCTTCCTGGGCGAGTGGGCCATCGGCACCAATTACCGCATCAAACGCTTCACCAAGAGCATCCTCTACGATGAGAAGATCGGCGGCACCATGCACATGGCCGTAGGGCGCGGATTTCCCGAGGCGGGCAGCCGCAACATCTCGGCCATCCACTGGGATTTCATCTGCGACATGCGCCAGCAAAGCGAAATCTGGGTGGACGGCGATCTCTTCTACAAGAACGGTGAGTTCCAGGTGTGAGAAAAATGGCGGGCGCGGCCTTCGGAAGTGAATTGCCCAACTGGGGTTGACATGTTAAAATGATGATATGTTGGCCTGTTTGGTTACCGGGCTGCGCACATACGCTCAGAGAAGGTCGCCGAAGCAGGGCCGCTGAAGCAAGACCGCTGAAGGAAGACCGCTGAAGGAACCATCATGGAAGAGCGTTCACTCGACCGCACGCAACGCATCCTGGTCGTTGATGATGATCCGGCCATTCTGCGCCTGGTCAAGGACCGCCTGGAGTATGCCGGCTACGAAGTGGTCGCGGCAACCTCAGGACAGTCTGCACTTGAGGTCATTGCCCAACGCGGGTTGCCTCATCTTGCCATCGTTGACATCAACATGCCGGGCATGAATGGCTTCGAGTTCTGCAAGGCCGTGCAGCAGTTCACCGATTTTCCGGTGATCCTGTTGACCGCCGTGGATGAAGAAGAAACGATCATCCGCGGCATTCAGTATTTTGCCGAAGACTACGTCACCAAGCCCTTCAGCCCGCGCGAACTGGTGGCGCGCGTCGAACGCGTGCTGCGACGCATCGGTGATTTCGCCTATGCGCTCGATCCCCTCATTCGCATTGATGAGCGCCTGGCGATTGATTTCGCTCATCAACAGGTCACAGTCGAGAACCAGGTCAACAGCCTGACCCCAACAGAAACCAAGCTCCTCTTCATCCTGATGCGCAACGCCGGGCACACGGTCTCCACCGATTTTCTCCTGCGCCGCTTGTGGCCGCTGGACGAAGTCTTCGAAGACACCCTGCGTGTGCATATCTATCGCTTACGCCAGAAGATCGAAGCCAATCCCACCAAGCCAATGTACATTGTGACCGATCGCGGGCAGGGCTACAGTTTCCTGCAAACGCACACCTCCGCGTAATCGTTTTCGTTAGATTCGGTGTCCATACTTTATCTTAGCCACGGGAGAATCTCATGACGCAGAAAGCAAGCCAGCCGACCGCCGCCAGTACCCCCCAAGAAGCAGATCGTATCCGCGACATCATCTTCGGCCCCCAAATTCGCGAGTACGAACAGCGCTTTCAGTCTCTGCAGCGCGATGTGGAACGGCTGCAGCAGGAACTTGACCGTATGCATGAAGAGTTGACGGAACAGGACGCAGAACAAAACAAGCGCCTGCAGGCCGTGCGTCGCGACCTGCGTCAGGGTGATGACGATCTGCGCACCGAGCTGCGCCAGACCGCACAGGCACTGTCGTTCGAGAAGGTGGATCGTTTCTCCCTGGGTGAGCTTTTCGTCAACCTGGGTACGCATCTGAAGACGGGTGGCTCATTGGCCGATCTCTTGACGGGCCTCGTGCCCAGTGAGTAATGCCAACCCCGTCAGCACGGCCGGCGATGGCCGCTTGGTCTGAGCAGGACATTGGTGACCTGTCGAGCGAATCCGCGCCCACCGAACCGGCGCAGGCCAGCAGTTCGACGCCTGACGAAGTAGAGCTGGCAGCGGATACGTCGGCTGACCTTCTGCGCGAGATTCTCCTGCGCGGCGACCGGCAGCGCACCGACGACCTGCACGCACAGGTAGCCGACCTGGAGCGCCAGGTCACCGACAAGGACGCGCTCATTGCGCTCCTCATGCCGGTGTTGGGCGACGTTCTGCGCCAAAAAATCCGTGACGCACGCGAGGAGATGGTCGAGGCGCTCTATCCGATCATCGGGCAGGTTGTGGTGCGCGCGGTCAGCGAGGCGATTCGTGATCTGGCGCGCAGCGTGGATGCCCAGATGCGCACGTCATTGACGCCACAGTCGGTGTGGCAGCGCCTGCGCGGGCGTCTCGGCGGCGTGTCTGAAGGCGAAATGATGCTGCGCCAGGCGCTGCCCTTTGCCGTGGCTGAGGTCTTTCTCATTCAGCGACCCAGCGGTCTGCTGCTCTGGTATGTGTCGTCACAACCGGCCGAGACACGCGATTCGGACGTGATCAGCGGCATGTTGACGGCCATCCGCGACTTTACCCAGGATGCCTTCGGCGGCGATAGCGAAGACGAACTGGATGAGATTCAGTATGGCGAGCGCCGCATTGTGATCGAAGCGGCGCAGCACGCCTACCTGGCCGTCGTGGTGGATGGCGTCGAACCGCCAGGGTTTCGCGCCACGCTGCGCGGCTTGATTATTGACACTCAGAACCAGTATGAACCGGTGCTGCGTGACTACGATGGCAATCCTGCCCCGTTGGCAGCCGTGGAGGCGCAGATGCGCGACCTGCTGGCCCGGCGTGAATCGCCGCCGGCAGCGCCGCAGGGACTGACTGCCGGCCAGAAACGCATCCTGATTGGGGTGGCCGCCAGCCTGTTCTTGTGTCTGCTGCTCACCTGTCTCGCGGCTCGCAGCGTCGTGCAGTGGGCCAACAACCTATCGAAGCCGGTCGTGATCTACGTCGAGGCGACGCCACCGCCCACGGCCACCACGTCGCCGACGCCGTCGCCCACGGCCACCGCAACGGCCACTCACACACCGACGGCGACAGCAACGGCGACAGCGACGACCACGCCAACGCCCATAGTCACGCCGACGCCGACGCCGCCTGTGTTCGCCAGGCCCACCGTGGTGCGCTTGAATCTGCGCCGCGGGCCTGGCCTGGACTACGCGGTCATCGGCAACATCGGCACGACTCAGCGTGTGGAAATCACCGGACGCAACGACGCCCGCACATGGTACTACGTTTGTTGCTCAACCGATGGGCTGCCCGGCTGGGTTTTTGGCGACCTGCTCGTTTTCGTCACAACCGGCGCTGGGTCAACAGTCCAGGAATCATCCCAGGCGCCTGCGGCAGAGCGCGTCCCCGTCTTGACCCCTGCATCTCCCCCATGATGTGCAAGTGCGCTTATTTGTCTTCGTGTAATTCGTGGCAAAAAAACTCCTGCGCTTTGTCAAGAAGTTGACGGGAAAAATCATCAGAAAGGCATGACCCCGCAGACTCTCTGAAAGGAATTTGGGAACAATCACCATGATAGCTGTGAGCAAAAAGATCTGCCTTCTCGGCGATTTCGGCGTCGGCAAGACAAGCCTGGTGCGCCGCTTTGTCTACGACCTGTTCGACGACCGCTACCTCAGCACGGTCGGCGTCAAAGTCAGCCGCAAAACCGTCATGGTGCCCCACCAGGATGACATGGTCGAGATGACCATGATGCTGTGGGACCTGGCCGGCAGCGAGGAATTCGATCGTGTGCGGGCCAGCTATCTGCGCGGCACGGCTGGCGCCATCCTGGTGTGCGATTTGACCCGACCCTCGACGCTGGACAGCCTGCGCTCCTATCTGCGTGACCTCAGCTCCATCAGCCCGCATGCCCGCATCGTGCTGGCCGGCAACAAGCGTGATCTGCTCGATCAACGTCAACTGGCGGCAGCGCAGATCGAAGCCTTTGCCACCGAGCATAACTTTCAGTGGTATTTGACCAGCGCGCGCAACGGTGATGAGGTCGAAACCGTTTTTCGCCATTTGGGTCGCGCCCTGCTGGCATAGGCAGCACAAAATGACCAATGATGATCTGAACATGACGGTGACGGTGGCGCTCTTGTTGTTTCAAGAGCGCCGCCTGGCCTATGCCATCACAAACGCAGCACTGCAGGTGCAACAGATCGGCGGCGTTGCGGCGCTGTTCGAATGCGCCGACAAGAGCGGCGTGGGCGTATCCATTTACGACCTGGTGCCAGAATTGATCGGCAGCGAGGGGGAGATGGCCGCTATTATGGCCGGAAAACTGCCGCGGTTCGAGCTTTCATGGCTGAATCGCGGCGCGGACGCCGATCACACAACCTATCTCAATCTGATCAACCTGCCGCATCATGATGCCGAGCAGCGCATCACGGGGGTAGTGCATCTCATGGAAGACAGCACCTCGAAGGGCGAACTGGGCCAACGCGTGGTGCAGCAGCGCAATGAGTTACGTCTGCTGCGCGATCAGCTGCTGCATCAGAACCAAAGCCTGGCTTCTGTCAATGCCGAGCTGAAACGGCTGGATGAGATGAAGTCCATGTTCGTTTCCATCGCGGCGCATGAGCTGCGTTCGCCGCTCGCTTCGATCACCGGCTACGTCGAGATGCTCCTGGATGGCATGTTCGGCGTCGTGTCTGACAAACAAACGGAAATTCTGCATATCGTCGAAAGCGGCGTGCAGCGCCTGCTGTCCATCTCCAGCAATCTGTTGGACGCTACGCGTTTGGAAGCGGGCCGGGTTGAGTTGGTTCTGGTGCCGGCCCATTTGTCGCGGTTGGTCCGTGCAGTTGCCACCGAGATGATGCCGCAGATGGAAGCCAGGGAGCAGCAGTTCACTCTCGACGTTGCGCCGGACTTACCGCCGGTTCTGTGTGACCGCACGCGCGCCACCCAGATCATCGGCAACCTGCTTGGCAATGCCGTCAAGTACACCGGTCACCACGGCCGCATCACTGTCAGCCTGACCCTGGCGGCAGAGTCTGGATTTGTGCAGATGGCTGTCAGCGACAATGGCGTTGGCATTCCGGAGAGCGACCAGGGGCGCATCTTCAATCGCTTCTTTCGCGGGGAAAATGCCCATCTGACCGGTGAAACCGGCGCCGGGCTGGGCCTGCACATCACGCGCGGTCTGGTCGAACTTCACAGCGGCCACATCTGGCTGCAGAGCCAATTGGGTCAGGGCAGCACCTTTTTTGTGACATTCCCCATCGCCGACGAAGAACCGACCTGATCGTCAGCGGTCGTTTGCACACCGCAGGCAGCGCGACGAGTCCCAGTCGTCAGGCATCCTCTGCACGCAAATCGAACACCACTTTGACCGCCTGCTGGCTGCCTTTGCGCTGCGCGGTGACAAACGCGTCCCGGTACTGCGCCAGGCGAAAACGATGCGTGAGCAGGGGCGCCAGGTCGAACCGGCCCTCGGCCGCCCATTGCAGATAGAACGCCATGGCATGTTGGCGCACCCCGTCCCATTCTTCCACCCCAAACGCATTCGATCCGATCAACTGCACTTCCTTGAAGTAGAGCGGCGTCCATTCGAAGCGCGCCGGCCGATCCACCCCGCTGATGACGATGCGCCCGCGCGGGTTGGTCACGCGCACGCCCACCTCCAACGATTCCGGCGAACCAACCATGTCGTAGATGATGTCCACGCCCTGGCGCAGCCACGGCAGGCCCTGGCGCGGGCGCAGAATGGGCGCGCCGGTGAGGCCGGCCACGGTCTCGATGATCTGGTCAGCCCGGCGTGTGCGGATCACCCGCTGTGCGCCCAGCGCCCGCGCCATCTGCTCCTGGTGCGCATAGCGGGCAACGGCGATGATCTGCGCGGTTGGAAAAAGGACGTGCAGGATGGTGATCGCCAGCAGTCCCAACGTGCCGCAGCCATAAACCAGCACTGCGGCGCCGGGCGCGGGCCGCGCCTTGAGCACTGCGTGCAGGCTGACCGCAAAGGGATCGGCGAAGACCGCCTGCTCGGGGCTGACCGCGTCGGGAATGGGCATCAACTGCGACTCGTGACCGGCCAGGCGCGGCGCATAGCCACCACCCGCGCTGCGGCAGTTACCCAGGTGAATCCCCGGCGCCAGGTGTCCTTCAGTGAAATGCTCGCACAGCGTCACCTGGCCCTGTTGACACGCCGCGCAGGGCGGTTGGATGCCGCGCGGGCCGCAAGAGAGCCACGGATTGACCGCCACCCGCTCGCCCACCCGGCGTGTGCTGACGCCCGGCCCCACCGCTTCGATGACGCCCACGACCTCATGGCCCAGGATGTGCGGGAACGAGATGAGCGAGGTCAGCGGGTTGTCGAACGCGCCATCGAGGTAGATCTGCTTGGTGTCGCTGCCGCAGATGCCGCACAGCGCGGTGCGCACGATGGCCCAATCGTCGGCCGGCAACGTCGGTTCGGGTACGTCCAAGAGGGAGGTCGGCGCCAGCGGGCCGGTGTAGGCACGCGGCGTCAGCGCGCCCAGCACCGTCGCCAGGGCAAAGCGCGGCAGACTGTAGCGAAAGACGATGGCTTGCATAGAAACCTCCTGTGGTGTCCAGCTACCGCCGGCTGGCCACCAACACAATGCCCGCGGCGATGAGCAGCGCGCCGGTGATTTGGGTCGGGGTGGGCGCTTCGCCAAAAAAGAGACGGGCAAAGACCAGTTGAACGAGCAAGACCGCCAGCCCAACCGTCAGCGGGTAGGCCACGTTCAGCGCCAGGTGCCGCGTCAGGAACGTGAAGGCAAGCACGCTGACGAAACCCCAAAAGTTGCCCTGAATCTGCTGCCAGAGAAAACCGCGTGGCTCCAGGGCCATGCCGGCATGTTTGAACGCGACCACGGAAAGGCCAGTGCTGACCACGTTGACGGCAATTAGTGCGATCATCAGCCAGCTCTTGGGCATCTTCCGGCTCCTCAGGTGGGCGCAAAGGTCGGCAGATAGCCCGCCTGCGCCGCCAGCAGGTCATCCAGCAGAGCCGCGGCAGCCGTGTAACTGTTGACCACCGGATCGAGCAGCAGCGCCTGCAGGGCCGCCTGGCGGTCGCCATGCACCGCGGCCTCCACGGTCAGGCTGGCGATGGCGCTGCGCTGCTGGAGCAGGGCGGCGCAGCCGGCCGGCAGATCGCCCACGGCCAGCGGCTGCACCCCGGCACGGCTGACCACGGCCGGCGTCTCGACCACCATCCAGTCAGGCAAGTTATGCACCGCGCCGTGGTTGACCACATTGACGGCCAGTTCGAGCTGCAGGCGGTTGTGCAGGACCCCGCAGATGACCGGCACGATGCGTTCGTCCGAACGATGGTCGAGCAGCGCGGCCAGCGCGTCATCATCGTGCAAGGCTTCATCCAGGGCGGCGGCGGTCATTTCCTTGAGTCCCTGTTGGCTGCGGAAAAGAGCCGGTTCGACCGCGGCCGCCGTGTCCGCGGCCAGGGGATCAGTCTCCCAGGCCCAGCCGATTTCCTCACCGAGGTGATCGTCGCCGGTCGCGGGGAAAAGGCCGAAGGCGTCGTACAGGCGCCGCGAGAGCGGTTCGAAGGTCGGCGGGCGCAGCGCCAGCCGCGTGCGGAAAGTCGGGTAGAGATCAGCACCGCTGCGGCGATGGCGCAGCGCGGTGATCCAAGTGAAGTGGTTGATGCCAACGGCCTGCAGATCAATCTCGGTTTCGTCCAGGTCGAGCGTCTGCGCGACGTTGGCCAGGCCGGCGCCGATTTGGTGGCAGAGGCCGATGACGTTCAGACGCGTGTAGCGGCTGAGAGCCAGGCAGACGCGGGAGAGGGGGTTGGTAAAATTGATGACCAGTGCGTCCGGGCAGAGCGCTTCGATATCCCGCGCAATCTCCAGCACCAGGGGCACGGTGCGCAGCGCGTGCAGCAGCCCGCCTGGCCCGCCATTTTCGCCCAGGATGTGGCGCACGCCATGCCGCCGGGGGATTTCCCAGTCCAGGCGCCAGAGCGGCAGGCGGTTGACCTCGACCGCGATGATGGCAAATTCCGCACCGGGCAACAGCGCCCGTCGGTCCGTGCTGGCCTGGATCGTGAAGGGCGCGCCACTGGCCGCGTTCAGGCGCTGGGCCAGGCGCTCCACCTTCGCCAGCGCCGGCGCATCCACATCCACCAGGCCAATGGTCGCCCCGGCCAGATCATCGCGGTGCGCGAACAGATCGCACAGGGTATCGAGTCCCACGCCGGCGCTGCCGGCTCCGATTAGAACGATGTGAGGGTCAGACATAGGCACTCCACAGAATAAGGGTATCCGCCCAGGAAGACGGAGAGGCATCTGGGGTCAGAGGACTTCAAGCCGAGAGAAATTTTAGCACAATGACGCGGAAATCAGGCAAACGAGCCATTGTTCTCTGCCTGTATCTTACACTTCCAACAAATCTGCCTAACGATCTTGAACATTGACCTGGGAACCTCCTAACATCGAGGGGTGGTCGCTTTGCACGAATTATGCAATTTGCCGGTATGTGTTACAATTGCATTCGATAATGCGGTTTCTCTATTTGGAACATCGGCAGTGGATGGCGGTATGACCGACGCAGTCACTCAGTACGACATTCTCTTCTTCGACAGCAGTTCCAAGCGGTCAAGCGCTACGGGCGCACCTGCAGCGTCCGGGTTATTCCCGTTTTCCTCCCTGGCGCCGAGAACGCCAACCCTGTTACGCTGTGGCACTCCCCTGATCAGATGTTTTCACGTGAATATGACCATTCACTTGCTAAACACGAAAAGGCAACATAGGCAAAGTGATGAATGATACTATCGGATTCTATTCTCTCCTTCCAACCCAGGACGGCAAAGGCTATCTTGGCGCGCTGTTGGTGACTGATGATCTGGGCAAGCCTACTGAATTCCGAGTCACCTATCCCGTAAAGCCGACTTTACTGCAAAAACAGCTCTACGGCGATTCTATGGTGCCACACATCGGGATCGAGCTCTGTGGAGAGCCGCTCTATCAGGCGCTCAAAATCAAGCCAGTCCTGGTATTGGTCGGTGATACACAATTCCTGCCACTCTCGATTTCCGTCGCCAGCCTCGTCGCGCACGTAGAGCGATTGGGCGAAACGTTCAAGGTTGCCAGCAGTTCAGATGTCAATCGGCAGACACCCGTCAAGCTGCAGTCAACATCGGCGCGTTTCCAGCCACTTGCAGTGACCTACCCTACTGATTATAACGACCAACGTCAAGCCGAGGTTCTTGCCCAGTTGAGTCGATTCTTTGTGAGTATTGATCTCTTGGAGCCTTTCACTCGGATTGATGCTGCGGCAAAGGCGTTGGCTGCCCAGGATGAGAAATTCCGCTGAGAGGTCTACACCAATGGCGTTTGAGCAACTGAAGCAGTGGGGACAGACACGGTTTCCGCTAAGAAGTCCACAGGTTGTTGAAATAGGTCTGGATGATCTCCTCGCTGGCCTCGCAATCCCTGCACGGGTGAGCGAAATGGCGTTGCCAAGCGTTAGCTCTCCCATGCTCAGCCCAAATTGCCTTGAGTCACTCGTAACGACAGCCTCCGACGACTTCGTGCTATATAAAGCACCGACTTGCTCCCCAGACATGTCGCTCGCCAGAGCGTTTCCTCAAACACTATGGTTTGGCATTTCTGAGCTCTTCAAACCAGAGCATTATGGGTTATCCGGGTTTCCGTTATGGTTTTCCCCACCCATTCATGATCTTTTCAAGCGATTGAATCCTCCTGATCGTGCAGGAAAAGCCTATGGACTGGATGACAGAATCACGGAAAGCAAACCTGCGTCCTTGTTTGATCCGTTGCAGGATTTTTCAGCGAGGTTGCCGCCATGGCAAGATCGCTGCAAACATGGGGTGTTGCGCAGTACCTGTGATTTCTGCGCGAATGAAAAGAAATCGTATTCCTGGCATCAGACAGCACCCTCAACTAGGCCGAAACAGCCCACGATCGACGTTTTCGATATTCTTTTGGCTTATTTGCAGCCGCCCCTTGAATCGTTGTTGGCTCAACCCTTGCTCTTTCCGCCGGATCGCCGACCCGATCCTTACCAGGTTCAGGGTATCCGATTCCTATTGTCCCATCCGTCAGCGCTTCTCGGTGATGAAATGGGTCTGGGCAAGACAGTTCAGGCCGTTATCAGTCTGCAAGGGCTTTTTAGACAGGGCCAGATCCATCACGCCTTGATACTCTGCCCCCGCTCACTCCTGGGCACTTGGGAGCGACATCTGGAGGAGTGGTCGCCGGAACTCTACGTGATCAAAGTTCGCGGCGATAGAGAAAGCCGTAGGCTTCTTTGGGAGTCTCCGGCCAACGTATTTCTATCCACTTATGAGACACTGCGTCAAGATACGGAACAGGGTCTTGACCTTACCCACCGCTTTCAAGCGATCATCCTGGATGAAGCTCAGAAGATTAAGAATCCCGATGCGGGCATCTCGCAGGCAGTCCGGCGATTGCAGCCTGTCTACCGTTGGGGGCTATCGGGTACGCCTCTTGAGAATCGTATTGATGACGTAGTCTCAATCTTTAGGTTTATCAACCCGAAAGTGTTCCAACATACTTGGCCTCCATATGAAGAGAAGATGGTCAAGGATCGCATCGCACCCTACTTCCTACGTCGTCGCGTGGCCGATGTTCTTCATGAGTTGCCAGAGAAAGTTTCTGATGAGATATGGCTAGATCTAAACGATGACCAGCGCTCCTCCTACGAATCAGCCTATCGGGAAGGCCGGGCGGAGCTTTCAAAGCCAGGTGCCAGCCGCATTCATGTTTTTAGCTTGATAACTCAGCTCAAACAAATATGCAACATGGACCCCCGCTCTGGGTCATCATCTAAGCTGGATTATCTCGAAGATCAACTTGAGAGCATCATTGAGAATGGTCAGAAGGCACTGGTTTTCTCCCAGTTCCCCAAAAAAACGTTACGCAAGATCGAACCTCGCCTTTCGTCATTTGTGGCTGATGTATTTGACGGGACCCTAAGCGATTCCGCTCGAGAGATCGCAATGACTCAATTTGAAACACAAGAGCATCCACGTGTGTTGCTGATGTCTGTTAAAGCCGGTGGGCTAGGATTGACTTTGACCCGTGCAAATCATGTTTTCATTTTGATCATTGGTGGAACCCGGCTGTCGCACGGCAGGCCGAAGCCAGGGCACATCGTCGAGGACAGAAGCAAACGGTGTTTGTGTATGATATTTTCACCGCCAATACCATTGAGGAAAAAATCCACGATCTGTTAGCACATAAGCAGCATTTGTTCGACACTGTTTGACGATCTATCCACGCAGGATGTTCAGAAGTGGATGACAGACGAGGAGTTGTTCGGTTTGTTCGATCTGCCCCCCACCAGTGCAAAGACTACCCAGACAACTTTCACTTCATCCGTACCCTTGCCTCAGCCAAGAGTCAAATTGCACACGATAAGCCCAGGCGAGTTTGAGCAACTGGTGGCCAGGTTGTACAACAAGATGGGGTTTACTACTCAAGTGACGCCAATGTCACGTGATGGCGGTGTCGACGTAGTAGCGCGCCGACTAAGCGACATAGGAAGCGAACACCTGATTATTCAATGCAAACATTGGCCAGATGGCGTCATTGGTGAGCCTACCGTTCGTGATCTGATCGGCACGTGGCACTCGCATCGCGAAGCTACACGAGCGATTCTTGTTACCACTGGGCGCTTCAGCAGCGGCGCTCTCGAGCTTGCGAAAAAGGAGCGCATCGATCTGGTGGACGGAGTCTATTTGGAAGGGTTGCTTAGGCGCTATGCAGTTGACTGAAAGGGCTTCTCGATCGGAGGATGTGCGGTAGCCTTCCGAGCTGTCGGCGTTTTTCATACTACTCGCCCTTTTTTGCGGTGGAGTTTGTGGGAGACGCTGCATCGGTGCGTATGGCTCATGCGAGATAGATATTGAGAGTCTCCATCAGGCGCCGAAAATAGGGCAGATACCGGTCCAGTGTTGTTGGGCTCAAACTGGCTAAGACCTGGAATGAGCGTTTGCCTTTTTGATATTGCCGGTCACGTCCACATGGGCGAGTGGCTTGCGCCAACGCCGCTTGCACCTCGTTGCGAGGGCGTTGTTCCAAATCGGCCAGGGGGAGAAGCGATTCCTCATTCAAACAGGTTCCAAAAAACGCACGCAACGCCGTGTGGTCGGCCATCACCCACGTTTCCATGCAGGTGACCATGAACTGCGCCTGATCATCAACAGCAGCGGCGGGGCGTTCCCAGCCATCTCGCGCTTGCAAGTGTGCCCAAGGTGCCTGCGTCACCGGCTCTTCACTATCTACCAATAGAAGTGCGATTTTTCCAGGATCGCGCAGGGCCGCTTTGAATTGTTTATAGGTTGCGCTCCGCCCGCCGCCGGCCACAATGCGTGGCATTCGGCCGCTAAAACCAGCCTTCTCCAAAAGCCTGCGGAAGCCCTCACGGCACCGCGCTTGTTGGTCTTTGCTGTCTCCGCCGCCTTCCACGTAAAGATAAGCGCTTACCAACGTGTTCCTCCCAACTCGCCGCGCATCCACAGTTCACCCAACCGATAGTCTTGCAGCCAGTGCGCCAGCTGATCGGCATCCAGCCTTTGCATCACCGTCTGCCCGGCTTGTTTTTCGCAAACGACAATGGTTTCAGGGTGTTCGGTGAGCGCGTTCACCAACATATCGGAATAGGTGGTGATGACAAGCTGGGTCCTCGCAGACGCGGCGATGAGCAGGTCGGCAATTTTGGGCAGAATGTCGGGATGCAGGCCCAGTTCAGGCTCCTCGATGGCAATCAAGGGCGGCGGTTCAGGATCGCACAGGATGGCGAGCAGGCAGAGATAGCGCAGTGTACCGTCGGAAAGTCGCGTGGCCGGAATCGTGAAGGCGTCCTCGATGAAGAAGACCTGCACCGTGCCGCCGGCGATGCTCAACTCGAAATCGGTCAAGCCATCGTACAGGTCGCGCAGCGCGTTGAGCAGGCTGCTCTTGGCCTTGGGGTTGAGCCGCAGCCGGTTGAGAAACATGCCGAGGTTGGAGAAGTCCTCCTCCAGCCGGTCGCTGCGCAAGTCGGTCTGCTGCGGTGCGCGGAAGATCGTACTGCGTCCAAACGACCACTCCCGATACAGGCGAATGCGCTCGTACATGCTGGCAAGATACGAGATTTCTGGATAGGTTTCGGGGTCACGCCGCTGCGGCAGGATGGATTGATTCAGTTCGACATTCTCACGCGTCAGGCGGCGCTGGCCGTTCTTGATGTTGAGCACGGGCTGCCCGTATTGGTAGCGATAGTAGAAGTAGACCTCGGACTGGTGAGCATAGGGGGCTTCGTTCTCGATGCGTTCGTCTTCGAGTTGAAACGTTTGCTGCTCAGCGCGGAAAGCAAGGCGATGGCGCAAGCCCTGGCGCTCTTGTCCGTGTGGGTTGGCAAGAATCGCCTCAAGGCTCGCCACGCCTTTGGGGTCGCCTTTCCATATCCAATCGCTGACACCTCCTTTCAGGCCGCTGCGCAGATCGCGCGCACTGGCACGCAGCAGCGAAAGGACCTCGATGAAGTTGGACTTGCCTGAGCCGTTTGGCCCGATCAACACATTGAGCGAGCCGAGCTGAAGCGGCTCAGTTTTTGGTCCAAATGAAAGCAGGTTGCGCAACGTAAGTTGACGGAGAAACGGTGTGGTCATCGGCCTTCCTCGATCAAGCAGCCAAATCTACAAGCTGCGGAATTGTAGCATCGAATCAAGATAATGACAATTGAATGCTGCTGCGCGGCCGTGATGGTTGAACCGGCTTTCAAGCCCGCAGCGACTGGCCCTGGTGGCGCGGCCGCCAGACTGCTGGCCGGCGCGGCGCGGAATGATCATGGCGGTATGCCGAATCGGCAGCCGTCTGGGTCATTCCCATGATGTGACTTGCGGAAGCACCCAGGTAGAGATATACTGAAAGCATCTCTAATCAGGAGGTGCGTCATGACGGCCCAGTACCGCAAGATCACGATTTCGTTACCCGGTAACCTGCTGGATTACGCCGATCACCGCGCCCGTCAAGCGCGACTCAGCCGCAGCCAGGTCATCAGTGAAGCGCTGACTGCAGCGCAAGCGCAGGAACAGACGCGCCTGGCCGCGGAAGGCTATCGCTTCTATGCCGGCGAGGCCAGCGAGTTTGCCGAGGTCAGCGCCGGCGCCGAGGCGCTGCGCGTTAGCGAGGGGGACGCCGATGGCCGTGAAGCGTGGTGGTGGAGGAAGGCCGCCTTCAATTGACTGGCTCTCCCAACGACCCAAACGTGGCGTATCGAATCGGGGCGGACGAGCATCAGAGAGACCTGGCGGGTTTGGAATGCGAATGAAGGGATGGTATCAAGATGGACGTACAGAGGTATCGCTTTGACCCGATAGATCATCAATTCATGCGCTTGCGCGGGCGACTGTCACCCGGTGAGCGTCTGCAGGCGATGCTGGCGGCGCGTGAATGGGTCGTCGGCGCCATCCGCGGCCGTCTCCGGCGACGCTACCCCGAGCTGACGCTGTACGAACTCAACCTGAAGGTTCTGGAGGAGATCGAACGTGCCGAGCGAAGACAGGCCCGACCTCAGCCTCTTTCTTGACATCTTGCGCACTCTCGAACGGATCGGCGCGCCCTACATGATCATCGGCGGCTTTGCAGCCACGATGTCCAAAGCGGCGGGTGTTGAGCGCAGGTTGGGCTTGACCCCCGCCGCTTGATCTCAATTCTGCAACACTCTCCTCAATGGCGCTTGATGATCGGAAACCACCGCAGATGCGCCTGCCCGACCGGCCCGCTGTTGCCGGCGCGATCGGTTGCCACTGCGGAGACACTGCCAGCGCCGGGCGGCAGCACGAAGGGGCCGGTGTAGACCTGGTAGTTGACCGGAGGCGTCTCCAGGCTGTAGAGAATGGATGCCAGGCCGGAACCATCTGCCTCGTCACGCGCGGCGACCGTTACGGTGCGTGTGCGCAGGTCCAACGACAAGATGCCGGTGGGCGCGGCCACATCGTTGGCCGCATCCCCGGTCAACGTGGCGCCGGGCATGGTTTGGATGGGCCAGTCCGGGGCATAGGTGACTTGCAGGGGTGATGGCACGGCGCTCGGCCCCGCGATCGTCAGCGTCGCCACCGTTGTACCGCTGATCGCGATGCTGGTGTAGACGGTGGATTGTTCACTGACCCCATTGACCATCTGGGTGACCTGCAACAGCGCGGCGTCGTTCGCCTGCGTACCGGTCACGGTCACGGTGTAGGGGCCACCGCCGGTAATCATGGCCACGGCCGCACCACGTGTCTCCACGTAACTCAGGCCGGGAATCCCGTATTCGACCACGAATCCAGAATCGGGGCGAGGGCCGGTATGTCGTCCCTGGGTATCGAAGAAACGCAGACGCGCGTCGCCGAAGAGGGTGAATTGGGTCCCGGTCACCTGCTGCGGCTCGACCGTGGCCGCCTCTGCGGACAGCACCTGCGTATTGCTACACAAACGTCCCGCCAGCATCTGTTCGAGCCAACCTTGCACCGTGGTGTCCAGGGGTAGCTTTCCGTGATTGACTCCCGCCACCGGGTAAAAACGATCATCAACGGCGGGCCGATTGGCCCCGCGCGCGCTGGTCTCGGGTACAGAGTCATCACCCCACAGGCTGAGTTGGGGTAGCGGCACTTCCCGTTTGTCTTTGCACTTGATCGTGCAGGGTCCACCGAACCAGCCGCAATGCTCGGCACATTCCTGGTGCGGCGTGAAAAGAATCATGCCGGGTGTCGCGATCCCTGTGCCCATAATCCGTTGATTGAAGTATTGGTCCGTCAGCACAGACATGTTGCCCACCGCGGACTCGCGCACGGTCTCGCTGACTTCAAGCAGCAGCTGATTGTGCCGGCTGGCTAGAAATGCTTCGCTATCGGCGTAATTGAGTGGGTCGTAGACGGTGCCCAGGTTGGCGTCCACGCGGGTTCGCACCAGGTAGTAGGGGAAGATGCCATCCTGCGCCGCGGCCGCAAACCAGGTGGGTTGGGGCAGCAGTTGGTAAAGCCCCAGGAAGTTCTGCGCCAGCCACCAGGTTTCCGCAGGCTGCAGATGGGCCTTCATGTCGTCGCCGGCCTCCAGGTACTTGGCAATCATCGGTGAGCCGAGGTAAGGGGTGCCCATGGTGATGAGCTGATCCACTTTGCCGGCGCCGTAATGGAGCAGATAGTTGCGCGCGACCAGGCCGCCCGTGCTGTGCGCCATCAGAACCACCTTGTCCATCTGCGTGGTTTGCAGCACGGCGTCAATCGTGGCCGCCAGGTCGCTGTCGGTATGCGCCCAGTCCTTGCGCCAGTCATACGGGTAGTAGAACAAGAGCACATTTTCCAGGTAACCCAGCGACTCCAGCTTGTTGATCATCCCCTGGTAGACATCCTGCACGATCCAGGCCACTTGAACCTGGCGGACTGGCCCTCCAACCTTGATACGACTGGGCCGGCCGCCGAAGAAATCGGGGTGCGCCGAATCGCCGTCCAGGTCCAGGGCCAGCGCGTCCATGTATTCCGGATCGCCGGTCAGGTTGGCCCACACGGCCCACCCATCGAGCCACAGGATGCTGTTCTCGAAGAAGGTGTGCTGCTCAATCAGGCCGCTCCAGAAGGTGAACGTCTCCTCAGCCCTCAGTTCGGACCCGCCCGCGCCGGGGATGAAGATGATGGGCAGACCGTCGGTGCGCGGGGTGCGCAGGGGTGCGCCCACCTGCAGCCAGTTGGTCAACAGGTCCGCGGCGACCACGTAATTGGTTCCGCCGCGACTGGCCGGAATGGTGAACGTGGTCGAGAACGATCCCTGCCCATTCGGCGCCACGGCGCCCACGTGGACACCATTGAAGCGTAACCAGACATGACCCGTGCCGCGCGGCGGCGTGACCGGGAAATTGCGGCCGGTCACTGTGATCTGCAGCCCCTCGCAGCCATCCTGCTGTGACAACGTCAGCTTGGGTGCCGTTGCATCCGCGCCATAGGCATTGTCGGTGATGACCGTGACGGTGTTACCGGCCCGGTTCCCGATGTAGATATTGCCGGTAAAAGCGTCAGCCACCGCGCCAAACGGATCGGCGCCAGCCTGGACCGTCGTAATCACGCGGTCTGGGTTGCTGCCAATCACCGTCACCGACCGGCTGGTCGAGTTGGTGAAGAAGACATTATTGGTCGCCGTGTTGATCGCGATACCGCCGCCGCCATCAGGCCCGCCGGAGCCTGCGGCCAGGCTGGCCACCAGGGTCAACCCACCGCTGCTGGCCCGATAGACTTTCACCTGCGAGACGTTCTGATCCGGCGCACAGGCGACGTAGAGGCGATCATTGACCGGGTTGAAATTCAACGCGAAGGGATGGCCTGTGACCCCGCACGGGGTGATGCTTTGGCCGGCGATGGGCTGCCAGTTGTTGTTGCCATCGAAGGTGATGACGTTGGCGCTGTCCCGGTGGCCGACATAGGCGCGCTTGAGGTAAGGATGCACGGCCAGGCCCCAGGCTCCGTTTCCGCCAGTTGGGATGCTGTGCTCGATGACCCCGTCGGGCGTCAGGACCCAGAGCTGATTGCGGCCGTGGCCGGCCACCAGCACGCGACCGGAATCGGGATGAACACCGATGAAGGCCGGCTCTGCGCCGCTGCCGAGCGAGGCGATCGTGATCCTCGCCAGGGTCGTGGCGTCCAGGACATACAGGTCGCCGCTGGTGAAGTTGGCGACATAGAGCCGGTTGTTGGACGGGTTGACGGCAACGCCCCAGGGTAGGACGCCGACGGCCGCCTGCTTCAGAACGGCGCCGGTCTGAGCGTCCAGCATCAGGACCTGGTTGCTGTTGCGGCTGGTCACATACAGCCGTTGGGTGAGCGGGGCGATTGCCAGGCCATTGGGAGATGGAATGTTGGGAAAGGTGCGAGTGTCTGGTGCCGCGACCGGCTCGCCAGCCGGGTCAGCAGGCGGCGGTGAATCTTGCGTCGCGTGGTGGGCCAGGGCAGGAATCGTCAGCAGGGAAAGCAGCAGAATCAACAGAATCGTGCGAGGCATGAGCCGGCGCAGCGCCGGCGGCTGTGATTTTTGAGCTATCATGAGATGACCTCCGTTCATAGCTCCGTTGCTTACGGTGGCATCACGAAAGGCCCGCGCTGATGAAGGGCAATCAGGCTGGCTGTATGGCTGTATGAATCAAGACGCTGGTGGGATAGGAAAAGAAACGTGATCAGGGTGCGCGCAAGGATGGGTCAGGACAAAAGCGCAGGAAGCACCTCGATGTCGGCAGGTGCGCAACCCGCTTGACCGTCTGCGCGTTGTTTGTTAGAATGAGACATGCAGACGCACCCGCGACGCCTGTCGAGCCTGTGTGCAAGGAGTAGGACGGTTGGCAGAGAGTCATGTAGACCTGACGGTCTGGGAGCCGGTCAGTGACAATCAGTTGGTGCCGCTGCACCCCATGCCATTGACCTGGTCGGTGGTGGTGCCGGTGCTGGAGGCCGCAGCGGCAAACGGCCGGGGTCATGAAGACGGAGCTTCCCGACGGGGCGCTCTGGCAGTTGGTCGAGGGCTGCCCCTACCAGCGGCGACGGACCGCGGCCGCCCCACTGACGGACGCGGCCGGACGCGGTGGGCTGCTGGCTCAGGTGGGCCTGGGCGGCCGCAGCAGCAAAGCGCTGACCGCCGCGGCCGCGGCCGCGGCTGATCGTTGTCAACGCGTGCAGCGCTGGTACGTGCGTGTGCGCGACACCCGCTGGGGGCAGGCCGACCTCTTGCAGGTGATGGAGGAGATCGAGCCGCAGGGCATCCTGGCGCTGACAACCTGGGAGCAGATGCATCTGGCCTGGCAGGAGAGCAGCCAGGAGGTGCTCCTGGCGCAGAAGGAGGCGTGGAGCGATGCGTCAGCCGCGGAGGTAGCGGATTTGATGACGCCGGTGTCCGGCTATGACCTGGCTCTGGGTCGCGTGGCGCGTGGGACAGACAGCCATGAGGCGCTCATCGGTCGTTTCGGCCATCGTGGCGTTGACGAGCCGGAGTTGTCCAGCCCACGCTGGCGCGAAGACCCCGCGAAATTGAGCGTGAAGCTGGCGGCTTACCTGACGCCGCCGGGGCAGGACCCCGCCGCTCGCCTGGCGCAGGCCGAACAAAAACTACTGGAACACCTGCGTTTCTTGCGGCGCCGCAGTGTCGAGGCCCTGCTGCAGGCGCGCCGGCGCTATGGCGAACTGCTCGATCAAGCCGATGATGCCCGCGCCCATTGGCTGGCCGCCACTCGTGTGTGGCTCCTGGCCGCGGCGCAGGAAGCCCTGGCCGATCAGCGCCTGCGCGAGGCGAGCGATATCTTCTTCCTGGAGTTGGAAGAGGTCAAGCAGTTGATGACGGGCGAATGGAATGTGACCCACCGCCAGCAGTTGTACGACCTGGTGGCTGCACGGTGCGCGGCCGCGTCGTCGGTCGCTTCCGCTGGCGGCGATCAACCAGCCGGCGATTGAAATCGCACCTAAAGGGAGTACCGCCAGGCGTTCACCTGCGGGGACGCGGCGCCGGCCAGCGCAGGCTGGCCCTGCGGTGGAACGCCCCTTCGCCCCGAATTCATTCGGCAGCCTGCAAGATAGGCACAGGGACAGTGTTTGCGCTGGTCAGGAGACCGGCGCCTAAGGGGGCAACATGCAAAATAGAGGTACGCTGTACGCCGGCACGATGTTGATTCTGCTCGGCATCGTCTTCTTGCTGTTCACCACGGCCGATTGGCTGCTGGTCCGTATGGGCATCGAATTCAACGCCTGGCGGTTTTGGCCGTTGATCATCCTGTTCTTGTCGGCGGCGTTCTGGGCGCCCATCTTCATCTGGTGGCGCCAGCGCACGAAGGTCATCGGCCTGGCCGTGCCTGCGTCCATCTTCCTGGTGCTCGGCCTGCTTTTTCTCTATCAGAGTTTGAGCGATGACTGGCGCAGTTGGACCTACGCCTGGTCCCTGATTCCGTTTTCTGTGGGCCTGGGTCTGTTTGCCATGTACGCGCTGGGCCAGCCGGAAACTCGCAGTAGCGGCCTGCTCTGGAGCAGCGTCGTCGTGGGAGCCATTGGCCTCTTCTTCTTTGTGCTGTTCGGCAGCTTCTTTGGCGGCACGGTGGTGCGCATCATCGCGCCCTTCCTGCTCATCATCGTTGGCGTCGCTGTCTTGGGCGGCAGCTTCTTGCGGCGCTAGGCCTCTTACTTCTTGGGAGGTGACAACGATGTCTCCGCAGCGAATCGTCCGCGCCCCGCGCGGCACGCAGTTGACGTGCCAGAACTGGCTCCTCGAAGCCCCTTATCGCATGTTGCAGAACAATCTCGACCCGGAGGTGGCCTGGGATCCGGACAACCTCATCGTCTACGGCGGCCGCGGCAAAGCGGCGCGCAACTGGGAATGCTTCGACGCGATCCTGCAGACCCTCGCCAGCATGAACGGCGACGAAACGCTGCTCGTGCAAAGCGGCAAGCCGGTGGCCGTCTTTCCCTCCCACCCCGATGCCCCGCGCGTACTGATTGCCAACTCCAACATCGTGCCGGCCTGGGCCACGCAGGCCAACTTCGACCGCTGGGAGGCGGAAGGGTTGATCATGTACGGCCAGATGACGGCCGGTTCCTGGATTTACATCGGCACGCAGGGCATCCTGCAAGGCACCTATGAGACGCTGGGCGTGCTGGCGCGCCAGCATTTTGGCGGCAGTTTGAAGGGAAAATTCGTGCTGACGGCCGGCCTGGGCGAGATGGGCGGCGCGCAGCCGTTGGCGGTGACGATGAACGAAGGGGTCGCGCTGATCGTCGAGATGGATCCGGCGCGCGCCGCGCGGCGCCTGGCCACGCGTTACCTGGACGAAGTCGTGGATGACCTGGAAGAGGCGATGACCCGCGTCGAAGAGGCCGTGCAGGCTGGTGTCCCGCGCTCGATCGGGCTGATCGGCAATGCCGCCACTGTGCTGCCCGAATTGGTGGCCCGCGGGGTGACGCCCGACGTCGTCACCGATCAGACCTGCGCGCACGATCCGTTGATGTACTTACCGGCCGGCCTCAGCCTGGCGGCGGCGGCCAGCCTGCGCCAGCGCGATCCGGCCGGGTACCAGCGCCAGGCGTTGGCTTCGATGGCCGCGCACGTGCAGGCCATGCTGGACATGCAGAAGGCCGGCGCCATCGTCTTCGACTACGGCAACAACCTGCGCCAGCGCGCCTTCGACCAGGGCGTGAGCGATGCCTTCGCCTATCCGGGCTTCGTACCGGCCTACGTGAGGCCGCTCTTCTGCGAAGGGCAGGGGCCGTTTCGCTGGGTGGCCCTGAGCGGCGATCCCGCAGACATTTACCGCACGGACCAGGCCATTTTGGAACTGTTCCCCGAAAATCAGCACCTGGCGCGCTGGATTCGCCTGGCGCGTGAGCGGGTTGCGTTCCAGGGCTTGCCTGCGCGCATCTGCTGGCTGGGTTACGGTGAGCGGGCGCGGGCTGGGCTGGCCTTCAACGACCTGGTGGCGCGGGGCGAGGTCAGGGCGCCGATCGTCATCGGCCGCGATCATCTCGACTGCGGCTCGGTGGCCTCGCCCAACCGCGAAACCGAAGGCATGTTGGATGGCTCCGACGCCATATCCGATTGGCCCATTCTGAATGCGCTGATCAACACGGCCGGCGGCGCCACCTGGGTCAGCTTCCACCATGGCGGCGGCGTCGGCATCGGCTACAGTCAACACGCAGGCCAGGTGATCGTGGCTGACGGCACCCCGGAGGCGGCCCGGCGCCTGCAGCGCGTGCTGACCAGCGATCCTGGCATGGGCATTGCGCGCCACGCCGATGCCGGCTATGCCCAGGCCCAGGATGCGGCCCGCCGCCACGGCATCCGTCTGCCGATGATGCCGCCCCGTGAATGAATTCACGGGCTGATACACCGCCCCGTGAATGAATTCACGGTCTGATACACCGCCCCGTGAATGAATTCACGGTCTGATACACCGCCCCGTGAATGAATTCACGGTCTGATACACCGCCCCGTG